>JADLHU010000015.1 GCA_020848655.1 Novosphingobium sp. | reverse complement strand
GGTTCGTCGGGATCGGTCATGGTGTTCGCTCCTCTGTCGACCGCGCCTCTCGCGGCCTTCATGGGCGAGCAAAGAGCGGGGGCTGACCGGGCTGGCACCTGAGGCCGCAGCGCAGCGGAGAATGGCGAGCACGACTTTCTTGGCGCGCGAGGAGCCGCGGATCCGGGGTCCCCGCGCGGCTTGACGCGCGGGGTGGTAGCGGCGGGGAAGAAAGTCGCGCACAGCCATTGCCGGCCCGGTCGGCTTCCGCTTCTCTCGCCCCTCTCGAAGGCAGAGGCGCGGCTTTGTCCGGAGAGTGACGGATCATAGCGAACGTAGCTCGGGCGCAGAGACGACACTGCCTATGCTCAGCCGATGAACTGTTCGGCATCCTCCGGGGCAAGCTGCACTCGGACCGCTGCCCGCATCTCGTCCCGGCCAAGCCGCTGCAAATCGTCGTTGAAGTCACCAAGGCTGGCAATCAGCATCATCGGCTCGATACCAGCCCCGATTGCGCGCTCGGCCAACGTGTCAGCCGCATGTTGTCCAGCGGGATCGTTATCGCGCGCTATGTAGAGGCGGCGCAGCGATGGCGCGATTTGCAACGCGGATAGGTGACCCGCTGAGAGGCCGGCGATCATTGGCATGGTCGGCATGATCCGACGAAGCGACAATATCGTTTCGATGCCCTCTCCGGCGACCAGGCCTGATCCGGCCCGACCAAACCGCACGCCGTTGCCGAGGAGATTGCCCATGGCCCGACGCGGAGTGGCAACGGGTGCCTTTCCACTACCGTTCGCATCGAGCCAGGTTCGGTGGATGCCGGTCAATGATCCGTCATCACTGCGTACTGCTGCAATCAATGCTGGGAACGCGTTTGGCGTGCCGGGTGAATCGTCTTCGGCGGCGCGATACCAGCAGTTGGGATGGAACCGCAGCGATCCGCAATCGCGCAGGTCGATGAGGCCACGCTGGCGCAGATAGGTCTCGGCAAGCGTGCCCTGGATCGGCTGCGATATCGCCCACAGCCGTTGTGCAGCTTCCGGCGATCCGGTCGGTACGGGCGACAGCGGTTCAAATGCCTTTGGCTCTGGCGGCGGCAGAGCCAGAAAGCGCCGCGCTTCGTCGAGCGTATCGGCAAGCGATACCAGTCGCTGGTTGGCAGCGATGAGGTCGAGCAGATCGCCATGCTTGCCGGTAGCCGCATCGGTCCATTTGCCGGCAGCACCCTTGCCAGCGTCGGGTCCGGTCAGTCGCACAAACAGGCTGCGCCCCGGCGTGCCTTCGACATCGCCAATGAGCCAGTAGCGGCCCTGTCGGCGACCTTGGGGAAGATAGTGGCGGCAGACGCCCTCGGCATTGCGAGCGAGCTGCCGTGCAAGGTCGGATGCATCGGGCATCTGATCCTCCTGAGACAAGAAGAGGGTCCGCCGCGGGGGAACGGCGGACCCTCAGTCGCGAGCGGGTCTGGGGAGCGCGACCTACTCGGCGGCGACGGCGAATGGGGTGTCGCCCTCGGCCTCGGCATTTTCATCGATCGGCGCTTCGTCCGCCACGGACCGTGTGCCGTCGTCTGCCGCCGGCTGCGCTTCGCCAAGGGCATCGGCATCGACGATGGGCTCATCGGTGGGCGACTCGACCTCGCGTTCGGTCGGTGTTGGTATGGCGCGACCGGGCGTGCGGAGCGGTTCGGGCAACCAACCGCTGCCTTCGAGCAGCACAGCGGCGCGCGCCGCCATGTCCGGCTTCTTGAGATGCGCGATGCTCTCAGCCGCCCGTTCGCCCTTCGCCTCGGCCACCGCCTGCAAGATGCGCGCCTTGGTCACGCGGCCAAGGAACGTGTCTGCCGTAGGCGTCCAGCCCGCCGCCGCCATGTCGAGGTCGACCGCTCGGGCAAGCCGGTCGGCATGGGCGAGTGCACGCGGCCTGCGGTTGTAAGCCTCGAACATGGCGTTGACCGTGCGGGCGACGCAGTGGGCGAATAGCGCTTTCTGCTGCTCGCCGTCCATATCGCCAAGCGCATCCCACAGCGCCTCGGGTTGCGCGGGCAGCAGATCGGCAAGCGCCTGGTGCCGCGCATCGATCGACTGCGCGGGCGCCGTATCGCCGAGCCCCGGTGCCTGCTGCCCGAACCCGACATGCTTGGCGTCGAGTTCGAGGCAGCTGTCGAGTGCATAGCGATAGAACAGCCGCAGTACGAGCGCATGGAGGCAGGCGTGGAATGCCACCTCCGGCGACCGGGCCACTGCGTCCCGCAGCGCCAGCGTGCGGTGCGCGGTCAGTTCGGCCATCAGCCGATCGGGAATTGGGCGCAGGCCTTCATCCTCCTCCGGCTCAGGCGCCACCTCGACATCGATCTCGATGACGACCTGATCGCCGCCGTCGTCGGTGCCGTTGTCCCCATCCACAACAGCACCTTGCTCGCGCTCGATGGGCAGTTCGTCCTCGGGCCGAACGAAACCGCGCTCGATCCGCAAGCTGCCATCCGGCGCGATGCTGATGAAGGCACCGGCCCGCGTCACCTCATCGGCGTCATAGGCCAGCGGTCGCTGATCGAGCGCCTCGATTGCGGTTTCCAGTTCGCCCAGCCGTTCGTCGACTTCATCAGGCAGTTCGGGCAGGTCTTCATGTTCAGCGACCAGTGCATCATATTCGGCCTGGAGCGCGTCGCGCGTGGCCTGTTCTTCGGCGGTGATCTCCACCGGCGTGCCGCGCAGTTGGCGAAGGCCATAGGTATGGCCATAGGGGAAGTCGGGCGCGGCATCGATCCAGCGCCAGCCTTCGGTCTGCACCTTCATCGCCTCCTCGCGCAGGCGCTCGGAGACCATCAAGTCAACCAGACCCACATCCTGCAGCCAGCCACCATCATCTCCCTGAAACAGGTCGCGCATGACGCCGCCGCCCGCCTCGATATAGGCATCGATGTTGATGAAACGGGCGCGCTTGTCGCATGCTCGCACCGCGCCTTCGGTCAGCATCCGGCGGATCGCGTAGGGCTGGCTGTCGTAGGAGCCGGCGAGCCGTTCGAAGATCTGCTCCTGACGCTCATGATCGCCGTTGACCGTGAACGCCATCAACTGGTCGAGCGTGATTTCATCCTCGGCATAGGCGTCGAGGATCTTCGGCGACACGCTGGCGAGCTTCAGGCGCTGCTTGACCACCGCTACCGACACGAACTGGTGGGCGGCGATCTCCTCCTCGGACTGGCCCTTCTCGCGCAGGGCCAGAAATGCGCGGAACTGGTCGAGCGGGTGCAGCGGTGCCCGCTGGATGTTCTCGGCCAGGCTGTCTTCCTCGGCATCGCCTTCGGTGCGGATGATGCACGGCACCGGTGCGTTGCGCGGCAGCTGCTTGCGCTTCACCAGCAGTTCGAGGGCGCGGTAACGGCGACCGCCCGATGGCACCTCGAACATGCCGGTCTCGTTGCCATCGGCATCGACGACGGCGCGGACAGTGAGCGACTGCAACAGCGTACGCCGCGCGATATCGTCGGCAAGGTCCTCAATGCCGACACCTGCCTTGATCCGGCGGACGTTGGACTGCGACAGCACCAGCTTGTCGAACGGGATGTCGCGCGAAACGCTGAGCGCGAGCTTGGGATTGGACTTGGGCATGACACTTCTCCGGACGGCCCGGCCGGGAGCCTCTCTCCCGACACCTCGGGCCGTCACGAAGGGCAGCGCCGCCCTCTTCCTCTGAAGAGAGCGACGCTGCGAACTGGGATGACGTTGAGTTGGAGAGCTATGCCGCCACCCGGTCGAACAGCTTCTTGGCGCGACCCTCCAGATCAAGGCGCGCATCCTGCTGGGACTTGCTGCGGGCGAAAGCGGTGATGCCCTGGACAAAGTCGAACACGGACTCGGGTGGGCGACCTTCCTCGGCCAGAACCGTGTCGATGATCTTCGCAGTCTCAGCCCTCCCGAACCCGCGCTTGCGCAGGAAATCGGTGCGGTCCTCGTCTGACCGCGCGACGATGCGCTCGCGCGCCTGGCGGATGCCGTTAACGAACGCGAGCGCCGAGGAATCAGCGAACCGGGTCAGCGCCGGAGCGGCCTCATGCGCAAAGCGGTTCGCCGCATATTTGCTGTGCCGGATGCTGATTTCCTCGAAATCCTCGACGCCCCAGAGATTGCGGTTCTGGCAGACGGCACGAAGGTAGAAGCTGGCAATGCCGAGCGTCTTGGCGCCCACCTCGCTGTTCCAGCAGTAGAAACCGCGGAAGTAGAGGTCGGGCGATCCATCGGGCAGCTTGCCCGCTTCGATCGGGTTGAGGTCGTCAACCAGGAACAGGAACACGTCGCGGTCGCTAGCATATAGCGTGGTCGTATCGGCGCTGATGTCGACCATGGGATTGTAGATGCCGGTCGACCAGTCGAGCACGCCCGGAACCTTCCAGCGGGTGTCGCCAGTGCCATTGCCCGCAATACGCTGCACAGCCGCGACCAGTTCATGATCGTAGATTCGGCCATAATCGGGGCCAGTGACGGCGCGCAGTTCCAGCCGACCATCGTCGGTTTCCAGCGTCTTCACCTGCTCGGCGCGGTGGTTGGTCAAGCCATATTGCAAATTGATGCCTGCCAGCGGCGCAGGAAGCTGGCGCAGATACGCCGCTGGCGCGCCGACCAAGGCGGCCAGTTGGCCGAAGCTCCAGTGAGTCGGCGCAATCGGCTGTTCGGCACCGGGTAGGATGAGGTCGAGTCGCTCGGCATTGTCGCGGCTGGCTTCGACCCGGACCGCTGCGCTCTCCACCGTGCGTGTGCGGCTGCGCTCGGCGCGGCCTTTCACCGATGCCATCAGTGCATCGAGCGATAGGTAACGCTCGTCGGCGGGACGGCTGAACCATTCCGACGATACCCGGCCGACCCGCTGGCCGCGACCGACATCGACCTTGTAGCCACCGCTCCGGTCGGGGCTCGCGTCGAGAACTTGAACTTGTGACATTACATTTCTCCGCGACGACCCGGCCGGAAGCCTCTCTCCCGACTCTCGAACCGTCACGGCCACAGCCGCCGCCCTCTTCCTCTCTTGGTGTGACATCCGATCCGATGTGGCGCCTAGAGACATGCGCAGCGCGACCAAACTAATCGCTCACCGCGGACACATAGCGATCGAGGCACGCAAAATGCCGCCAGACCTCGCCGCATGCTCGATTTAGGATGGATACGAATTGGATACGTGTCGTGCACATGGAACGCTCGTATCCAATTCCGGACACGAGCGCCTCGCGATAACATATTGGTTTTATGGAGAAATTTTGGAGCGGGCGAAGGGATTCGAACCCTCGACCCCAACCTTGGCAAGGTTGTGCTCTACCCCTGAGCTACGCCCGCTCTGACGTTCGCGGCCCGCCGCTGGTTGGCGGTGGGCCGGGGTGAGGCGCGCCACTAGCATCGGTGTATGGGGCCGGCAAGGGGGAATTTCAGGAAAGAGCAAACTCCTGCGCGAAACACGCATTCGCCCTTCACAAATCGCGCTGAAGGCCCACATTGGCGCAAACCGAATTCGCGCCGAATTCGCCAACGCAGGGAGTGACGCCTTGGCAAGCCTTGGCCTGAACATCGAAGAGCAAAAGGCGGTGGATCGCTTCCGCCAGTCCGTGGTCGAGCCGTCGATGACCAATCTCGTCATCCTCGATTTCTGGGCGGAATGGTGCGGTCCCTGCAAGGCGCTGACCCCGCTGCTGGAAAAAGTCGCCGCCGAATATGCCGACAAGGGCGTCATCCTCGCGAAGATCAATGTCGATGAGGAACGCTTCATCGCCGACCAGTTCCAGATCCGTTCGATCCCCACCGTCTACGCGATGTTCCAGGGCCAGCCCGTGGCCGATCTCACCGCGGCGCGCGGCGAATCGCAGCTCAAGGCCATGCTCGACCAGCTTCTGGCCAAGCTGCCGATCGAGGCCGGCGGCGGCGCCCCGCAGCAGGATCTGGCGCCACTGCTGGCGATGGGCGAAGACGTGCTGGGCCAGGGCGACGGCGAGCGCGCCGCCACGATCTTTTCTCAGATCGTCGAAATCGCGCCCGACAATGCGCAGGCCGCCAGTGGCCTGATTCGCGCGCTGGCCGCAGCCGACCGCATCGACGAGGCACAGGCCATCCTTGATGCACTGCCGCCGGAACTTGCCGCCGATGCGATGGTCGAGCGCGCCCGCGCCGCGCTGGCGCTGGTGCGCGATCGCCCCGACGACAGCGAACTGGCCGCGCTGCGCGCCGCCGCGGCGGAGCGCCCGGCCGATCTGGACGCCCAGTTCGCCTTCGCCAGCGCCGCGATCGCGGCGGGTGAGCGCGATGCCGCGGCCGACACGCTGCTGCGCATGATCGCCGCCGATCGCGAATGGAACGAAGGCGCGGCGCGCGCCAAGCTGTTGCAGCTTTTCGAAGCGATCGGACTGGAAGATCCGTGGGTGGCGGCAACGCGCCGCCGGCTTTCCACCGTCCTGTTCGGCTGAGCGGCCGGGGCGGGGCGGCGGCATGCCGGAAAGCAGGACCAGAATCTCGATCTTCCCGCTGACCGGGGCGATGCTCTATCCCGGGCTGCACTTGCCGCTGCACATCTTCGAACCGCGCTACCGGGCGATGATCAGCGATTCGCTGGCGCGCGACCGGCGGATCGGCATGATCCAGCCGCAGCGCGATTCGGCCGACGCGCCGCTTTATACCGTGGGCTGCCTTGGCCGCATCGACGACGTGGAGGCGCTGGAAGACGGGCGCTTCAATATCGTGCTGGAAGGCGAATCGCGCTTTCGCGTGCTGCGCGAACTGACGGTATCGACGCCCTTCCGCCAGATCGAGGCGGAATTGCTGGACGAGCCGGCGGGCGAACACCTGGCCGCGATCGAGCGCGCCGGATTCGAGCGCGAGGCGCGGCGCTTTGCCGAGGCGCAGGGCTATCGCGTCGATTGGGAATCGGTGGCGCGGCTGGATGATGTGTCGCTGATCAACGGCGTATCGCAGATCGCGCCCTTCGATGCGGCGGCCAAGCAGGCGCTGCTGGAAGCGCCCGACGTGGCCGCGCGATGCGAACTGCTGGTCCAGTTGATGCAGTTCTTCGGCCGGCACGATGGCGGAGACGAGGAACGGGTGACGCTGCAATAGGGCCTGCCGGCCCCAGAGCGGCCCAGATCCGCCACAGACCGGCCCTGCCCTACCCGATAACGGCGCGCACCCCGTCCACCACGTATTGCGCGGCCAGTGCCGCCAGCAGCACGCCCAGCAGGCGCGTGATGACCGCTTCGACCTGCGTGCCGATCAGCCGCATCAGCGGCCCCGCCGCCAGCAGCGCCAGCAGGCTCAGCACCATCACCGCCACCAGCGATGCCAGGATCACCAGCGTTGCCTGCGTGCCTTGCGCGCGCGACATCAGCAGCATGATCGTGGCGATCGATCCCGGCCCGGCCAGCATCGGAATGGCCAGCGGAAAGACCGACACATCCTCCACCTCGGGCGTGGCGCGGATCTTTTCGGCGCGTTCCTCGCGGCGGCGCGTGCGCTTTTCGAAGACCATTTCCAGCGCGATCAGGAACAGCATGATGCCGCCCGCGATGCGGAAACTGTTCAGTTCGATATGCAGCGCGCCCAGCAACTGTTCGCCGAACAGCGCGAACAGCACCAGGATCAGCCCGGCGATCAGGCAGGCGCGCAGCGCCATGGCGCGAGCCTGGGCAGCGGTGGCGCCGCTGGTCAGCCCGGCGAAGATCGGCGCGCAGCCCGGCGGATCGATCACCACGAACAGCGTGACGAACGCCGAGAGGAACAGCGTCATGAGATCGGGCGCGGGCACGCCGTCAGGACCGGGGCGGAGCGGCGACGCGCTCGTTGCGGATTTCGCGAAGCGCGCCGTCCTGTCGCAACTGCGCGGTGAAGGCATGCGCGCCGCTGGCATCGGCGGTGACGCGCCAGACCAGCGTGCCATCGGGAGAGCGCCCTTCGCGCGCGGTGGGATCGAACGGCACCGGTGGGGCCTTGGCGGGCTTCGCGGCTCGTTTCGGACGGCCGCCGCGCGCTTCGGTTGGCGGCGGGCCGGCGCGGCGCTGGGCGGCCGGGCAGTCGGCCACGGTCGCCGCGATCATGTCGGGCGCGGCCAGCGGCTGGACCAGCACGTCGCCATGATCGAACACCCATTTATAGCCACCCTTGTCCTGCCGCTGCCAGACGGTGGTGAACCAGCCCTGCGCGGCACCACGCTGCCAGGCGCCGGTGGAGACGACCAGCGCGCCGTCGCAGCTTGACCATACGTGGTGCGGTTGCCAGGCCAAGGGCACGGCGGGATTGGCGCGGGTCTTCAGCCACGGCTGGGCCAGCACCATGACCTCTACGCCGCCGTGCGGCGCGCCGCCATCGGCGAACATCACGGCATCGGGCGCGGCGGTTTCGCGGAAGGCAGTCCACTGCCCCTTTTCGCGCGCCAGCCGGGCGAAGGCGAGTTCGGCGGCGATCACCGCGCTGGGATTGGCGTAGCTGTTGCGGCCACCCGGCACTTCACCAGCGCGTCCGCCGCCGTCGGGCGGGGGGCCGTCGGCGGGGCGTTCCTGCGCGCGGGCAACCATCGGTGCCGCCGCCAGCGCCAGCAGCGCCAGAACGGCGGCAAGCGGTTTCAAATCGCGCCCTCCGCCAGCGCGATCCCGGCATTGCGGTGCGCTGCAACCACGGTGTTGCGCAGCAGCACGGCGATGGTCATCGGTCCCACCCCGCCCGGCACCGGCGTGATCGCACCGGCCACGTGCGCCGCCTCGACATAGTCCACATCGCCAACCAGCCGCGTCTTGCCTTCCGGGGTGGAGATACGGTTGATACCCACGTCGATCACGGTCGCGCCGGGCTTGATCCAGCTTCCCTTGACCATTTCCGGGCGGCCGACGGCGGCCACCACGATATCGGCGCGGCGCACCACGTCGGGCAGGTTCTTCGTGCGGCTGTGCGCCACGGTGACGGTGCAGCTTTCGGCCAGCAGCAATTGCGCCATCGGCTTGCCGACGATGTTCGAACGCCCGATCACCACCGCGTCCAGCCCCGACAGGTCGCCCAGCCGGTCCTTCAGCAGCATCAGGCAGCCCAGCGGCGTGCAGGGCACGTACCCGGCCTGCCCCACCGCGAGGCGGCCGGCGTTGATCACGTGAAAACCATCGACGTCCTTGTCGGGCGCGATCGTGGCGATCACCTTGTCCTCGTCGATATGCGCGGGCAGCGGCAACTGGACGAGGATGCCGTCCACCGCCGGATCGGCGTTGAGCTGCTGGACCAACGCCAGCACGTCCGCCTCCGCCGTATCGGCGGGCAGCTTGTGTTCGAAGCTGGCCATGCCGGCCTCCAGCGTCTGCTTGCCCTTGTTGCGGACATAGACCTGGCTGGCCGGGTCTTCCCCCACCAGCACCACGGCAAGGCCGGCCGTGCGGCCCGAAGCCTGTTCGAAGGATGCGGCGATAGCAGCGACGCGGGCGCGCAGGCCCTCGGCGAAGGCCTTGCCGTCGATCACGGCGGCGGATGTGGAGGTGATGGTCATAGCGCTGCGTAAGCCAGGTTCTTGAGGACGATCTGGATGATGGTGAGACCAATGATCAGCACCATCGGCGAAAGATCAAGCATTCCGGTGTTCGGCATGATCCGCCGCACCGGCCCGAGGATCGGTTCGAGAATCGCGTTCACCGCCCGCCAGATGGCGGCCACGAAATCGTTGTGCATGTTCACCACGTTGAACGAGATGAGCAGGCTCAGCACGAATTGCGCGATCACCACGATGACGATGATGTTTATCAGATAGCTGATGATCTCGTAGAGTGTGAGAAACAGCAAGGCCCGGCCTTTCCTGAGCGTAAGGACGAGCGCTGATAGCCGAGGGTATGGCGCCGGGGCAAGCAAGCGCTTGCACCCTGCGCGCAAGGCGGCGCTATTGCCCCGCGCCGATGGAGCTGCGTTCGATATGCCAGCGCAATTGTTCCGCGCTCGCGCCGTCGACATCGTTGACCCGGCGCAGCGTCAGCGTGCCGCGTTCGGGCACGGCCTCATCACCGAAGCGCAGGATAACCGGGGCTTCGTAGTAAAGCGATCCCGCCGCGCCTTCGACCGTGCCCTTGCCGATCTCGAACCGCGGCGGCACCGGCCGGTCATAGGCGGCCTCGAGGATCGCCGCGCTCACCCCCGCGCCCGGTCCCCAGGCTTTCGCGGCGGCATCCCACTGGCGGGCGGACAGCGCCTGCACATAGAAACGCAGCACGCGATCGGGGTCCTTGCGCTCGTTCAGCGCCCCCATGTCGAGCCTGGCCACCGGCGCGACGGGCGCGGTGGCGGGCGTGGCGGCGATGGAGGGCAAGGGCGCGGGCGCCGTTGGAACGGGCGCCGGCGCTGGCGAGGGGGTTGCGCTCGGCTGCGGTTCGGGCGGCTTGCGATCGCAGGCGGAGAGCGAAAGCGCGAGGCCGCACAGGCCGGCGATAGGGATGTTTCGCAAGGTCATCATGCGCGACAAGCGCACGGCGCGGCGGCTTGTTCCGCCGGCATCAAACAGGTCACACAACGGCACCTAGACCGCACACAGCAGTTCCTAACCCGCCCTGATCAGGGTGCCAGCCCCGCGCGAGGTGAAGAATTCCAGCAGCATCGCGTGCGGCACCCGTCCATCGAGCACGACCGCCGCCTCGCAGCCCGCTTCCACCGCGAGGACGCAGGTTTCCAACTTGGGGATCATCCCGCCCGAAATCGTGCCGTCGGCCTGAAGCTTGGCGATGTCGGCCGGGGTCAGGTCGGTCAGCAGGTTCTTGTCCTTGTCGAGCACGCCCGAAACGTCGGTCAGCAGGAACAGCCGCGCCGCGCCCAGCGCGGCGGCGATGGCGCCGGCCATGGTATCGGCGTTGATGTTGTAGGTCTGGCCATCGGCGCCCGCCGCGATCGGCGCGATCACCGGGATCATGCCGGCGGCGGAGATCGTGTCGATCACCGTGGCGTCGACGCCTTCCGGCTCGCCCACGAAGCCCAGGTCCACGACCTGTTCGATATTGCTGTCCGGGTCGATGGTGGTGCGGCTGACCTTGCGCGCCGTCACCAGCCCGCCGTCCTTGCCGGAAATGCCGATCGCCTTGCCGCCCGCGCCGGCGATCCAGCCGACCAGTTCCTTGTTGATCGCGCCCGAAAGCACCATTTCGGCCACTTCGGCCGTGGCCTTGTCGGTCACGCGCAACCCATCGACGAAACGCGATTCGACGCCCAGCTTCTTCAGCATCGCGCCGATCTGCGGCCCGCCGCCGTGGACCACCACCGGATTGATGCCCACCGCCTTCAGCAGCACCACGTCTTCGGCGAAATCGCGCGCCAGTTCGGGATCGCCCATGGCGTGGCCGCCATATTTGACCACGAACGTGCGGCCCGCATAGCGCTGCAGGTAAGGCAGCGCCTCGATCAGCGTTTCGGCCTTGGTCAGCCCGAGATTGCTCTGGGCGGTATCTTGGGGATTCGACATGTTCCGCGCTTTAGCCCCGTCCGCCGCAAATTGAAGCACTTTCGGGCCGGGCCGGCGAAGCTACGCCCGGTCGAGCCGGCGGCCCAGCCGCACGAACAGCCAGATGAACGGCGGCACCATGATCGTCGACAACAGCAGCTTGGAGATGATCTGCCCTTCCATGATCGCGCCGATCGGCATCGGATCGCCGCTGGCCCGATCGATCACGCCGTAGAACGAGATCGAGATGAACAGCACCGTATCGACCACTTGCGACAGCAGGCTGGCGATCCACGCGCGCAGCAGCAGCAGGCGCCCGCGCCCGCCGGCCAGGCGCGAGAAGATGGCGACGTTGAGCGTCTGCGACGTGCCATAGGAAATCAGCCCGGCGAACTGCATCCGCGCGCCCTGCCCCAGGAGCCGCGCATAGGCTTCCTGATCGCCCCAGAACGGCGCGGGCGGCACCACGTGGATGACCAGCGCCAGCAGCGTCATCGAAACGATCAGCGGGATGAAGCCGAAGCGGACCAGCCGGTTCGCCGTGGCCTGCCCGTGCAGTTCGGCCACCGCGCTGGACAGCACGACCAGCAGCAGGAACGCGAAGATCCCCGATTCGACCGCCAGATCGCCCAGCACGGGCCAGTGCCCCAACGACGCCAGCTTGGTGCCCAGCACGCCAGCCAGCACCACCAGTCCGCCGTACAACAGCGCGACGACGAAAAGCGACCGGGGAATGGCCCCACCCTGTTCCTGCATCGCCGCAGACTAACGCCGATTTCAGCATTTGCACTAGGCGCAATCGTCGTGCCCGATTACGACGCTGGAGAAACGGTTTCGGGCCGGGGGGAAACGCGCCGATGCATATCGCCTACAGTCTGCTCGGCATGGTGCTGATCCTGGGGATTGCCTTGCTGTTGTCCAGCGATCGCCGGGCGATCCGGCCGCGCGTGGTGGGCGCGGCCTTTGCGCTGCAAGCCGGGTTCGCCGCACTGGTGCTGTATTTTCCGCCGGGCAACCGCGCGCTGGCGGCCGTGGCCAGCGGCGTATCCAGCCTGCTCGGCTATGCCCATGCCGGCGTCGATTTCCTGTTCGGCCCGCTGGCCCGGCCCGAGATCGGCGGCACCAGCTTCGCCATCGCCGCGCTGCCGGTCATCATCTTCTTCGCGGCGCTGATCTCGATCCTTTATTACGTGGGCGTGATGCAACTGGTGATCCGCTGGATCGGCGGCGGGCTGGAAAGGATCACCGGCATCAGCAAGGTGGAAAGCCTGGCCGCCGCATCGAACATCTTCGTGGGGCAAAGCGAATCGCCGCTGGTGGTGCGCCCCTACCTGGCCGCGCTGGCGCCATCGCAACTGTTCTGCGTGATGACCGTGGGCATGGCCGGCGTCGCCGGCACGATCCTGGCCGCCTATGCCAGCATGGGCATCCGCATCGACTATCTGGTCGCCGCCGCGTTCATGTCGGCGCCGGGCGGCATCCTGATGGCCAAGATCATCATGCCCGATCCCAAAGACCTGGTGATCGACCCGGTGGGCGACGTCAGCCTGTCGTTCGAAGAAGACGGCAATCGCCCGGCCAACGTCATCATGGCCGCATCGCAAGGCGCGCAGACCGGGGTGAAGCTGGCCGTCGCGGTGGGCGCGATGGTGCTGGCCTTCGTGGCGCTGGTGGCGCTGGCCAATGGCCTGCTGGGCTGGGCCGGCGGGCTGTTCGGCTTCGAGGGCGTGACCTTCCAGTCGCTGCTGGGCTATGCCTTCGCGCCGGTGTTCCGCCTGCTCGGCGCGCCCGACTGGGCCGAGGCGGTGCGCGCCGGCGGGCTGTTCGGCACCAAGATGGTGCTCAACGAATTCGTCTCGTTCATCGATCTGGGGCAGGCGCGGGATCTTTCGCCGCGCACCGTCGCCATCATCACCTTCGCGCTGTGCGGCTTCGCCAATTTCAGCTCGATCGCCATCCAGATGGCGGTAACGGGCAGCCTCGCGCCCAACCAGCGCCCGATGATCGCCAAGCTGGGCATCCGCGCGCTGATCGCGGGCAGCCTGTCCAACCTGATGAGCGCGGCGCTGGCGGGGCTGTTCCTGGCGTTTTAGAGTGATTGACCTGTGCTTCGTCATTGCGACCCGGGCGAAAGCTTGAGGGAAGCAATCCAGCGCGGCACGTGGCGCTCTGGATTGCTTCGGGGCTTCGCCCCTCGCAATGACGAGTCAATTTGAAGTGATCGCGTTTCAGGCTGGATCGACATTGAGGAGGTCTTGGCGAGATTGCCAATGAAACGCCGACCCGTATTTCCAGATACTTGAATGTCGATCCGCATTAGGCGGCGTGGACAACTTTGAGCCAGTATCTGGCGGTGGCGAGATGGACCATGCCGAGTAAGCTGTTGGCCAGTTGATCGTATCGGGTGGCGATGCGCGGTTGATCTTGAGGTGACCGAACATGCGTTCGATGCCGTTGCGCTGCTTGTAGAGCGTCCGGTCATGCTCGATCTTCACACGTCGGTTTCACCTACCCGGAATGACTGCCTCTGCCGCGATTTTCTGGTTCAATTGGCAACAAGCTCTTCAGAACACGCCATTCCGGTTCAGTGAGATCGCCCCTGCTCAAGCCTGCCTCCAAAAAGCAGCCCCGCGCCGCGCGTCAATCGTGTTCGCACCGCTGCCCTTTGCAGGCGTTGGAGATTCCACGACTATCCGATAAAGTGCCCGACCTCAGGAGTGACTATGGGCTGGTGGAAGAAGCTGTTTGGGCGGGCGAGCGACAGGTCACTCGACGGAGCAATGTATCAAGTCACCACGAGGCTATACAGCCGAGACGGGAAACGCTCCGCAGAAATTCGCGAGTTCGACAACGGGCAGACCTATTTGCTTGAAAGCGAATGGGTGGCTGGAACCGAATTCAGGGAGCGACATGAGGGGCGGATGGTCGGCCCCTTCCGATCGCCCAAACATGCTGAGCAATTCATCGTTACCACAGCGTGGTTCAACGGAGATTGACGGACGGCCTCATGCAGACGGAATCTGTCCACGCCGCCTTAGTATCGCGGAAGCGAAGTCCGTTGCGCTCCCGTCTCCGGGATGACGAAAGCAATGTGGCGACCTTCCGTTCCAGGTGACGCGGGTGTCTCACCCCCCGTTCGTGTCGAGCGAAGTCGAGACACGTGGCGCGCAGTGTCTCGACTTCGCCCAAAGGGCGAAGTTTATCCTGAGCTTGGCGAAGGGCTCGACACGAACGGACGGGTGGGACTGCGGCGAAGTGGCCCTAAAACCCCGCCCCGTCCGGCCAGTCCGGCGCGGCAAGGCCCATGACCTTGAACAGCGCGCCCATCTCGTCGGGTGACACCAGCCGCTCCTTCGCCGCCGCGACCGCCGCCGCCTGATGCGGGGCGTGGGCGGCCAGCGCGGCGGCGCGCGCCTCTATGCCCAGCGCGCGCAGCCATTCGCCTTGCGGCGTCGTGCCCAGCCAGCGCGCGCCGTGCGCCTGCGCCACATCGGCCATCGTGGCGAAATCGACCAGCGCGGTGAGGTCCGCCTCGCCGGGGGCGACGAATGGATCGACCTTGCTGTGCGCGCGCACTGCCTGGAACGTCGATCCGGTGCGAAATTCGGCATGGCCATAATCGATGAACAGCGCCGCGCCGCCGTGGCGCGCCAGTCGGCCTGCCACTTCGGACATCGCCGCCGCCGCGCCGGGGCAGGTCTCGATCAGCGTGCCGGGTTCGGCATCGCGCCAGGCTTCGGGCACCGCCGCGTCCATCGGCCGTGCGCCGATCACCGGCACGAAGCGCCCATCCTCATGCCCGACCATGCGCTCGCGCCAGCCATCTTGCGCCTTCACGATCTGGCGCACCGGCAGCGCATCGAGGAATTCGTTGGCGACGAGCAGCACCGGCGCATCATCGGGCACGCTGGCCAGATCGTGATGCCACTGCGCCTGCGGCAGCGCCGCTTTCTGCACGGCGCGCAGGGCGGCGGACGCTTCCACAAGGTGCACTTCGGGCGTCAGCCCGGCCCGGCCCGCCGCGCGCAGCGCATCGCGCGCCAGCGTGCCGCGCCCCGGCCCCAGCTCGACATAGCGCACATGGGCCGGCCGGCCGGCGCGCAACCACATGTCGGCCAGCCACAGCCCGATCAGTTCACCGAACATCTGGCTGATTTCCGGCGCGGTCACGAAGTCCCCCGCCCCGCCCAGCGGATCGCGCGCGGCATAGTAGCGCGCGTTGGCCTCGCCCATGTAGTGCTGCAGGCTGATCGGCCCGGTGGTGGCGATCAGCCGCGCGAAGATCGCGGACAAGGGTTCGTCCGCGCGCCGGGCCGCGCTCATCGCCGCCGCCTCATGCCGGGCTGGCGGTTCCCGCGCCCAGCGGCGGGCGCAGCAGCGCGCGCAGCGCGAAGAACAATCCCACCAGGATCATCGGCACGGTCAGCCACTGGCCCATCGACAGGCCGGTGCGCATCGCGAATTCCTGCAACTGCGCATCGGGTTCGCGGAAATATTCGACCGTGAAACGCGCCAGGCCATAGCCCAGCGTGAACAGCCCGCCCAGCAGGCCCGGCCGCCAGCGCGCCCGCGTTTTCCAGAACAGCAACTGCATGATGACGACCATCGCCAGACCTTCCAG
>JADLHU010000014.1 GCA_020848655.1 Novosphingobium sp. | reverse complement strand
GGAAGTGGCCAAGCTGCGCGCCGCGCGCGTGCTCTGGCATCGGGTGATGACCAAGCTCGGCGCGAAGGACGAACGCTCCAAGATGCTGCGCACCCACTGCCAGACCAGCGGCGTCTCGCTGACGGAGCAAGACCCGTACAACAACGTGATCCGTACCACGATCGAGGCGATGGCCTCGATGCTGGGCGGCACGCAGTCGCTCCATACCAACGCGCTGGACGAAGCGATCGCGCTGCCGACCGACTTTTCGGCCCGCATCGCGCGCAACACGCAGATCATCATCCAGGAGGAAACCGGGATGACCAAGGTCGTCGATCCGCTCGGCGGCTCCTACTATGTCGAGGCGCTGACGCAGGAACTGGTCGACAAGGCCTGGGAAATCATCGAGCGCGTCGAAGCCGATGGCGGCATGGCCAAGGCGGTTGCCGCCGGCTGGCCCAAGGCGATGATCGAAGAAGCCGCCGCCGCCCGCCAGGCGCGCGTCGATCGCGGCGACGATGTGATCGTCGGCGTCAACAAGTACCGGCTGGCCAGCGAAGACCATCTGGAAACGCTGGAAGTCGATAACAGCAAGGTCCGCGAAGCGCAGGTCGCCCGCATCAAGCAGGTCAAGGCCACGCGCGACGAAGCCGCCTGCCAGGCCGCGCTCGCCGCGCTGCGCGATGGCGCGGCCAAGCCGTCGAGCATCGAGAACAACCTGCTCGCGCTTGCGGTGGAAGCGGCGCGCGCCCGTGCCACGCTGGGTGAAATCTCCTCGGCGATGGAGGAAAGCTTCGATCGCTACGGCACCACGCCGACCCCGGTGAAAGGCGTCTATGCCGCGCCTTATGCCGGCGACAGCCGCTGGCAGCAGGTGCTGGACGGCGTTGCAGCGGTCGAGCGCCGGCTTGGCCGCAAGCCCAAGCTGCTTGTCGCCAAGATGGGCCAGGACGGCCACGATCGCGGCGCCAACGTCATCGCCTCGGCCTTTGCCGACATGGGCTTCGATGTGGTTTCGGGGCCGTTGTTCCAGACGCCCGAGGAAACCGTGGTTCTGGCGCTGGAAAGCGGTGTCGATCTGGTCGGCGCATCCTCGCTTGCCGCCGGTCACAAGACGCTGATCCCCGAACTGATCCGGGGCCTGCGCGAAAACGGCCGCACTGACATCAAGGTCATCGCCGGGGGCGTGATTCCGCCGCAGGACTATGACTACCTGCGCAATGCCGGCGTGCAGGGCATCTATGGCCCCGGCTCCAACGTGGTCGAATGCGCCGCCGACGTCTTGCGTCTGCTTGGCCACAACATGCCGCCGCTGGGCGGCGATCTGGAAGCGGCCGAATAATGGCCGAAGCCGGCCCGACCGCATCGGCACGCACCGACTGGCGCCGTGAGGAGATCGCGGCGCTGTTCGATCTGCCGTTCACCGAACTGGTGTTCCGCGCGGCCGAGACGCACCGGGCCTTTCACGATGCCGGCGCGGTGCAGTTGTCGACGCTGCTGTCGGTCAAGACCGGTGGCTGTCCGGAAGACTGCGGCTATTGCTCGCAATCGGCCAGCGCGACAAGCGGCGTGAAGGCGACCAGGCTGATGGACGTGCAAGCGGTGCTGCAATCGGCGGCCTGCGCGCGCGATGCCGGTTCCAGCCGCTTCTGCATGGGCGCCGCCTGGCGCAACCCCAAGGATCGCGACATGCCCGCCATCATAGAGATGGTGAAGGGCGTGCGCGCCATGGGCATGGAAACCTGCATGACGCTGGGCATGTTGACCGCCGATCAGGCGCGCATGCTGGCCGATGCCGGGCTGGACTATTATAACCACAACATCGATACCTCGCCCGAACGCTATGGCGATGTCATCACCACCCGCACGTTCGAGGACCGGCTGCAAACGCTGGATCACGTGCGCGATGCGGGGATGAACGTGTGCTGCGGCGGCATCGTCGGCATGGGCGAGACGCGCGAGGATCGCGTCGGCTTCATCCATGCGCTGGCCACCTTGCCGCGCCACCCGGAAAGCGTGCCGGTGAACGCGCTGGTCCCGGTCAAGGGCACGGTGCTGGGCGATATGCTGGCCGATACGCCGCTTGCCAGGATCGACGAGATCGAATTCGTGCGCACCGTCGCTGTGGCGCGGATCACCATGCCCGAAAGCATGGTGCGGCTTTCGGCGGGGCGCGAGTCCATGTCCGATGCCGGGCAGGCGCTGTGCTTTCTGGCGGGCGCCAATTCGATCTTCACCGGCGACCGGCTTCTGACCGCGCCCAACGCCGGAGACGACGCCGATGGCGCGCTGTTCGCGCGGCTGGGCCTGCGCCCCATGGTGCTGGACGATGTGCGGGAGGCCGCGGAGTGATCCAGCCTGATTTTCCGTCATGCTGAAACGAGTTCAGGATGACGATGTCGCAATGTGTTGAGACATGACGGGACGGGTGGCTGCCTTCGGGATCGCTGCCGTTCTTTTCGCATGAGTTTGTATGAAGTCTGCCGGCTGCGTCATGCACGGCGATCGATGTTGGAGTAACGGGGTTGTTCAAGAAAATCCTTATCGCCAATCGTGGTGAAATTGCCTGCCGCGTTATCAAGACCGCGCGCCGGATGGGTATCCAGACCGTTGCCGTCTATTCCGACGCCGACGCGCGCGCGCCGTTCGTGCAGATGGCGGATGAAGCCGTGCATATCGGCCCGTCGCCGGCGGCGCAGTCTTACCTGATCGCCGACAAGATCATCGCGGCGGCCAAGCAGACCGGGGCGGAAGCGGTCCATCCCGGCTATGGCTTCCTGTCGGAACGCACCAGCTTTGCCGAAGCGCTGGCCGCCGAGGGCATCGCGTTCATCGGCCCCCCCGTCAATGCCATCGCCGCGATGGGCGACAAGATCGAATCGAAGAAACTGGCCAAGGCGGCCGGTGTCAACGTCGTCCCCGGCTTCGTCGGCGAGATCGAGGATACCGAGCACGCGGTGCGCATCTCCGCCGAAATCGGTTATCCGGTGATGATGAAGGCCAGCGCCGGCGGCGGCGGCAAGGGCATGTTCCTGGCCCGCAGTCCCGCCGACCTGGCAGACAACCATGACCGCGCCAGCCGCGAGGCGCTGGCCGCCTTTG
>JADLHU010000013.1 GCA_020848655.1 Novosphingobium sp. | reverse complement strand
CGGTGCGTGTCTTCGCGCTTCTTGACCGCGTTGCCGCGGTTGTTGGCTGCGTCGAGCAACTCGGCCGAAAGCCGCGCCGCCATCGTCGTTTCCGAACGATTGCGCGCCGCGCTGATCAGCCAGCGGATGGCCAGGGCCTGCGCACGCTCGGGACGGACCTCAACCGGAACTTGGTAGGTCGCACCGCCGACGCGGCGGCTGCGGACCTCGATTTGCGGCTTCACGTTCTCGAGCGCATTGTGGAACAGCCCAACCGGATCCGCCTTGGCGCGGGTTTCCATCGTTTCCAGCGCGCCATAGACGATGCTTTCCGCGACCGACTTCTTGCCGTCGAGCATGAGGTTGTTCATGAACTTCGACAGGACCTGATCACCGAACTTCGGATCAGGCAGGATTTCCCGCTTCTCGGGACGACGACGACGTGACATCGTTTGAATTCCTTAACTCTTGGAGGCTTGTCCCGCCCGGACCGCCCTTCCCGCTATCGCGGCAAGCAACCGGCCGACGTGCACCTCGTCAAAACAGCGTGATCAACCGGGGAGGATCGAGGCGACCCATCCCCCGGACAGGTCACTTCGGACGCTTGGCGCCGTACTTCGAACGGCTCTGCTTGCGGTCCTTGACACCCTGGGTATCGAGCACGCCGCGCAGCACGTGGTAGCGCACGCCGGGAAGATCGCGAACGCGGCCGCCGCGGATCAGCACGACCGAGTGCTCCTGCAGGTTGTGGCCTTCACCCGGGATGTACGAGATGACTTCGCGGCTGTTGGTCAGGCGGATCTTGGCCACCTTGCGAAGCGCCGAGTTCGGCTTCTTCGGGGTCGTCGTGTAGACGCGGGTGCAGACGCCGCGCTTCTGCGGGTTCTGCTCCATCGCAGGGACCTTCGACTTGGCCTTCTGCGGCACGCGACCCTTGCGGATCAACTGGTTGATAGTCGGCATGAAGTACTCTTCACCTTGCTTTGCCGTGCCAGCGGAATTGCCGGCGCGGATCGCCCCTTGCGGGCGGAGAACCGAAGACAGGCCCACCGGCCGGATCGCCGCTGGCGCGGCGGATCATCGGGCGGGTCCGAACCGGTCAGCACCGTGGCGTGATGGAGGATGCGGCAAACCCCACGTCGCGCGTTCCGGCGCCGGGCTGCTTCCGCAAGGAAAACCGCCTGGCCCGCGGGCCAGGGCCCGCCAACGCGCGTCGTGAGCCGAAAACACTCCACCCGCGCCGTGGCGCCGGGTTACTTTGACGGCTTGCGATCCAGATGGATTCGTGCGGACAGAAGGGGAAAACCCATCCATCCCGGACCCATTCGCGCACCGGCAATGTTCAGCTCAAAATATGGAAGCGAGGCCAAGGCCACCTTCCAGACCGGCGGCCCCTAGGCGAATTCGCCGCCGCGGTCAAGCCGGCTGCCGCGCGCCAGGCGCCCCTGCCCCGCCGATCGCCAGGGCCGCCATCGGCGCGGCGTTAAATCTTTGCAAACCCTATCCTGCTCTACACCCCGGATGCTGCCCAACGCCGTCAGCGATCGCGCCACCGCGCGCCCGACATGGATCGCCCCCGTCATCGCGGGCGCGCTTTACTTCGTCGTGGCCGCCGTGACCATCGACCTGACCAACGCAACGCGCAGCATCGCCGCGATCTGGCCGCCCAACGCCATCCTGCTGGCGCTGCTGCTGCGCAGGAATCGATCCGCATGGTGGCCGGTGCTGCTGGCCGGCTTCATCGGCAATGCCTTCGCCAATCTGCTGACGCGCGGCACGGTCACCGCGCCGATGCTGTTCGGCCTGGCCAACATCCTGGAAGTGACGATCGCGGCCTATGGCCTGCGCCGCAGCTACCATCCCGACGCGATCCTCAAGAGCCCGGCATCGGTCTGGGCCTTCATGGCCTGGGCGGGGGTGATCGCACCGGCCACGGCCGGGATCTTCGGCGCGCTGATCGCGCTGGCCTTGTATGATGCGCCATTCCTGCCTTCGCTGCTGACCTGGTTCATCGCCGACGGGCTGGGCCTGCTGATCGCCACGCCGTTCCTGATCTCGGTGTTCCAGGGCGATTACCTGCGCAGCTTCCGCGCGCAAAGCTGGCGGCAGCGCGCCGAAGCCGCCGGTCTGCTGGCGCTGACGGCGGCGATCACCGCGATCGTCTTCCTCAACCGCACGTATCCCGTGCTGTTCCTGGTCAGCCTGCCGCTGATGCTCGTCACCTTCCGGCAGGGCTGGCTGGGCACCAAGCTGGCGCTGATGCTGGTGGCGATCGTGGGCGGCGCCACCACGCTGACCGCATCGGGCCCGATCGCGATCATGGTGCGCGATCCGCAGATGCAGGTGTTCTTCTTCCAGTTCTACCTGGCTTCGCTGCTGCTCCTGAACCTGCCGGTGGCGGCCACCCTGGCCGCATCGCGGGATCTGATGCACAAGCTGGAGGAAAGCGACCGCTCGTTCCGCCTGCTTGCCTCGCAATCGCCTTCGCTGCTGGTCCAGTTCGATCGCGGCGGCATTTGCCGCAAGGCGCTCGGCTCGGCCGACGTGCTGCCCATGGTCAGCGCCGAAGGACTGGTCGGCCACAGCTTCGATGCGATCAGCCGGTCGGACAGTTGGGGGCTGCACCAGGCGCACATTCTGGCGCTGGCACGCCCCGACACGTTGCACGCGGTCGAATTTCACGCACCCGATGGCGCCGACCGCTGGTTCGAGGCGACGTTCTGCGCGCTGATCGACGAGCGCGGCCAGTGCACCGGCACGCTGGCCAGCATACACAACGTCACCGAGCGCAAGCATCACGCCAATGCCCTGGCCCGCACCGCGATGACCGATTCGCTGACCGGCGTGCTCAACCGCGCCGGCTTCATGGACCGACTGGACGAAGCGCTGGCGCACGCGCCGGCCGGCTCGATCGCGGTGGCGATGATCGATGTCGATCGCTTCAAGCTGATCAACGACAGCAGCGGCCATCTGGCCGGCGACACCGTGCTGCGCGAAATCGCGGCGCGCATCACGCGCCAGATCCGCGCGCAGGATACCATCGGCCGGCTGGGCGGCGACGAATTCGCGATCCTGATCGACGCCGCGCGCGACATCGACGTGGAAGAGATCTGCCGGCGCATCGTGCGCGCCATCGCATCGGTGCCGGTCGAACTGCCCGGAGGCGCGAAGCTGCCCACCGCGATCAGTTGCGGCGTCGGCCGTCACCAGCCCGGCCAGACCACCGACGATCTGCTCCACGCCGCCGACAGCGCGCTCTATGCGGCCAAGCGCGGCGGGCGCAACCGGGTCGTCGCGGCCTGAACCATTCTCAATTGGGATACGGCCCAAGAAGTGCTATTCTGCGGCCCAGGGGCAAGCGCGCCGCATGGCGCGCCGGGGACGGGAGACACGCGATGCGCCAGACAGTATGGGGCCTGCCGGTACGGGGGCTGCCGGCACGACGGCTGGCGTCAACGATCGCGCTGCTCGCCGCCGCCCTGCCTGGCGGCATGGCCGTGCCCGCCCGCGCCGAAACGCCGGCCCAGCTCGATGCGCTGTCGCGCGCCACGCAGCAGGCCGGCGCGGGGCTGGCCCTTGCCCGCCGCCAGATCCGCGATGGCGACCTGCTGGGCGCGCTGGCGACGCTGGAGCGTGCCGCGCTGAACGATCCCGACAACCGCGAGGTGCGCCTGCTCCACGCCGGCCTGCTGTGCCGGCTGGATGACCCGAAGGGATCGCTGATCGAATTCGACGACTTGCGCGGCAGCGACTTTTCCGACGCGCTCTGGGCCGAAGCCACCGCCGCTTGCGACGCTGGCCGCAAGGGAGCCACGCGATGACTGCCGTTTCCCGCCCGCGCGCCGCGCTGCTGGCCGGTGCCCTGATGCTGGGCGCCGCACCGCTGGTGCTGACCGCGCTTCCCGGCGGCGCGCTGGCCGTGGCCGGGCCGCAGATCGTCGGCATCGCCGCCGCCATCGTCAACGACGTGCGCATCCGCGCCAGCGGGGCCGCGCAGCCGCGCGCCGCCGCGCTGCGCCAGCGCGTGGCGCTGGGCGATCAGGTGCAGACCGGACGCGCCAGCCGCCTGCAACTGCAACTGCTCGACCGTTCGGTGTTTACCGTCGGCGCCGACGCGCGCCTGTCGATCGATCGCTTCGTCTCTGATCCGGCGGGTGGCTCGATGACGGCCTCGGTCGCCAAGGGGGCGTTCCGCTTCATGTCGGGGCGCAGCGGATCGCGCGGTTCGGCCATCGGCACGCCGGTGGCGACGATCGGCATTCGCGGCACCATCCTCGATGGCGTGGTCGGCCCGCTGGCGGTGGAGATCGCGCGCGGCGAACGCGGTATCGGCCAGGGCGTCGAGGCCGATCCGGCCACCGCCACGCTGGTCGTGCTGCGCGGCCCCGGCGCGCGGCGGCAGGGCACCGCCACGATCGGCGCCGTCTCGGTCAGCGCCGCCGGACGGACGGTCGATCTCGACGCTCCGCTCCAGGCCGCCTACGTGCCGCGCCCCGGCGCGCCGCCGATCGGGCCGTTCACGATCTCGCTTGCGGGGCTGGCCCGGCTCAACGAAATGATCCTGCCGCGCCAGGAACCGCTGCTGGCCGTGCCGCAGCGCGATTTCTATCCGCCGGCGGGACCATACGACAACGGCCCGCCGCCGCCCTATTACCGTGGCCCGCCGCCCGGTGACTTCCCGGGGGGTGGCTTTGAAGGCAACGGTCCCCGCACGCGCGGCCCAGGCCCCGGCTATACGGTGCCGGGCCTTCCCGGCAACGGCGGCTTCGGCACGCCGCAGGGCCGCCCGCCGCGCGAGCCACGGCCCGAACGGCAGGCCCCGTCGACTTCGCCAACGAGCCCGCAATCAAGCGTGCCCGCCACCACCGGCGCAGCGCCAAACGGCCAGGGTTCGCCCACGGGCAACCCTTCCAACCGGCTCTACCTGCCTGCGGAACAGCCGACGTCCGAGCCGTCTGGAACGCCGTCGGGCCAGCCGTCTGGTCAGCCCTCTGGATCACCGTCCGCCAGCGCCAGTCCTTCGCCGTACAACCAGACCACAGGGCAACCATACCCATAGCTCAGTCGGGGTAGACCCCGGCCAGAACCTGATCGTAGTGGCGCTTCACCAGGTCGTTGCACGAACAGGCGCGCGCGTGCAGTCCGTCCTCGTCCAGCACCTCCAGTCCGCCGCGCCGGGTTCGCAGCAGGCCTTCGCGCTTGAGCCGCTGGATCACCCGGCTGGCATAGCTGCGCCCGATGCCCATCATCGAGGCGAGCTGTTCCTGGGTCATCACGATGGATTGTTCGCCCGTGCGATCCACCGCCGCGCAGAGCCACTTGGCGGCGCGCTGTTCGATGGAATGCGTGGCGTTGCAGGCCACCGACTGGAAAATCTGCGCGACCATGCAATCGGCATAGCGCGCGAACAAGTGGCGGATCTGGATCGACTGGTCCTTGACGCGTTCCAGATCGGTCGAGGCGATGCGATAGAAGCTGCCGCCGTGCATCACGCTGGACGAGGCGTAGGCCGGAATCTGCCCCTGGCTGACGATGCCGCCCAGCGCCCCTTCGCGGCCGACCATGGTGGTCTCCACCGCCTCGCCGTTTTCCAGCGCGACAAGGAACACCGCCATTGCCCCGTCGCGCGGGAAATAGGCGTTGCGCACGACCGTGCCCGGCTCGTACAGGACATGCCCCGAGGGCAGCCGGCATTCCATCAGATACGGCTCGATCAGCGCCTGGTCCTGGGGCCGAAGCGCGGCGAGCAAATTGCTGCCATCCATCATGCGCGAAAACCCCGCCTGTCGACACTATCCGGCAGGGCAACACCCACACGCGGCGAAAGTTCCACGCCATGGCGTGTTGTGTCCAAAAGTGAACAGACGCCGCCGCCCCGTGTGATATGGTGAACACATCGGATGCACCGCTGGTCGGGGCATGCACGCAGATTGCCGGCGGCACCAAGGCCGCCAGCACGTACTGCGCGCAACCACGGCGGAAAGCGAAATGCAATGTGCGAACTATCCCCACGATCGGAAATCAAGCTGCAAGGCGAGGCGCTGGTCGTCGAAGACAACCTGATCATCGCCATGGAGGCCGAGGAAATCCTGCTGGGCCTGGGCAGCCCGCGCTGCCATGTCGCCGCCACCGTGCGCGCCTCGCTCGACATTCTCGACAGCGCCCCGGTGGCCTTCGCGCTGCTCGACATCGATCTGGGCGAAGAGACCTGCGAAGCGGTAGCGCTGCGCCTTCTGTCGCTGGGCACGCCGTTCATCTTTGCCAGCGGATACGATGACTTTCCCGGATTTTCGGATGTGTTCGGGGCCGTCCCGGTCGTGCGCAAGCCCTATACCGAGGACGACATCGCCGCCGCCATCGCCGGCCTCGCCAACGCCTGAGCGCGGCTGGGCGCGGTTCGCCCACAGCCTGCCGCGCGTTTGCGAAAAATCGCCGCCGCCGGAAACAAGCGCCGCCTTCGCCGGTTGTCCCTCCTGCAAGCAAGGAGGCTCCCCTATGGCCGAAGCCCGCATATTCGACGTTCTGAAGAAAGACCACGATCGCCAGCGCACGCTGCTGGAACAGATCGCCGAGACCACCGGCGACAGCGAGGAACGCCGCACCCTGTTCGAAACGCTGCGCAAGGAATTGCAGGCGCATGCCGCGGCGGAAGAGGAATCGCTTTACGCCACGATGCTGGCCGATCCCGACTTGCGCGACGAAGCGCGCCATTCGGTGAGCGAGCACAAGGAAGTCGACGACATGCTGGGCGAACTGGTCGAGGCCGACATGGCCACCGGCGGCTGGCTGACCCGGTTCAAGAGCCTGCGCGAACGCTATCTCCACCACATCGACGAGGAAGAGGAGGAGATGTTCCCATCCGCCGCCGAAGCCTTCGACAACAAGACCGAAGCCGCGCTGGGTTCGCTGTTCCGCCGCCGCAAGCCCGACGAACTCGATCGCGCCGAAGCTGAAATGCCAGGCGACGCAAGGGAATAGGGGCCCCTTCCCCAAAGACCCCTGAAACAGGAGCAGGACATGGACAAGAAAATCCGCGAGGAATTCTGGCACGCTTTCGGGAAAAGCCCGGTCGTCATGATCCGGCTGGACGGTGCCGGCGGCCATGCCGAACCGATGACCGCGCAGCTCGATCCCGACGCGCACCACACGATCTGGTTCTACACCGCGCGCGGCAACCGGATCGCCACGGGCGGCGCGGCCATGGCGCAGTTTTCCGGCAAGGGCCACGATGTGTTCGCCTGCCTGGCGGGCACGCTGGTCGAGGAAACCGACCAGGCGACGATCGATCGGCACTGGTCGAAGGCGGTGGAGGCCTGGTTCCCCAAGGGCCGGACCGATCCCGACCTTATCATGCTGCGCTTCGAGATCGCCAATTCCGAAGTGTGGACGGTTGACCCCGGCATCATCGGCCGGTTCAAGCTGCTGACCGGGCAGGATCTGCGCTCCAGCGAACTGGGCCAGCACGCGGTCGGCGTCGTCTGATCGGTCGGGGTCTGACCGGGCACGCGCGCCGGCGCCTCGGGCCAGGGCTGAATGTGAGTCGGCCCTAACTCGGGCCTAGCCCGGCGCGCTGCACCACGCCGACATCGCCCGACGCGGCGCGCACGATCTCGGCCAGCCGGGCCACGTCGGCGATCGTCATCGCGCGGCCCTGCTGGCGCACGATGCCCTGCTTTTGAAGATACTGCATCTCGCGCGTGACCGCTTCGCGGTGCGTGCCGATGCGGCTGGCGAGATGGGCATGCGTCGGCGCGGGGGCGATCACCGCGCCGTTGTCGGCGATGCCGGCGTCGATGCACAGGCGCAGCAGTTCGCAATGCAAGCGATTGCGCACCGCCAACGCATTCAGTTCGAAATTGCGCTCGTTCAGCAGGCGGATCTGGCGCACGAGCCGCTGGGTCAGCCACCAGGCGCTGCCCGGATCGCCCAGCGCGCAGCGCACGAACGCATCACCGGGGATCGCGATCAGCGTGCAGGCAGTGATCGCGCCGACGCTGGCCGAGCGCGGCTGGTCATCCAGCGCGGCGAATTCGCCGGTGATCTCGCCCGGCCCCACTTCGGCCAGGATCACCTCGCGCCCGTTGAGCGAGACCAGTTCGACGCGCAACCGGCCTTCGACCACCACGAAAACGTCGCGCGTGCGATCCTGATGACCGATCACGATCTGGCCGGGACGCAGCATGACCAGCCGGGCACGCGGCGCAAGCTGCGCGCCCAGCGGATCGGGCAGGAGTCCCCTGAGCGCGTGGGGCAGATCGACGGTCGTGGCCATGGGGCTCCCGTTTCCGGCCTGCTTGAAGCGTCGGCCTGGGCCGGCGGCAGACTCGGGCGACAGACTATGGCCCGCCCGCCGCCCCGTCCACCCCGCCCCGTCCACGCCACCCCATCCACGCCACCCCGTCCCCTCGTCGCGCGCGGCCCGGCGCACCCGGGGCCGCGCGGCGACAGTGCCGGGCAAAACTGCTAACAGTTCGCAAGAACATTGACATTGAGAACTACTCTCAATAGCCGGACGACATATTCGGAAGGGGTATTGTTCCAATGTCGAGTTCGGCGGCCGCGAAACCGGCCTTCCTGGCGCTGTCCTGCGTGGGCTTCCTCGCCTCGGTCCCGGCGCTTGCCGCGGAAGCCGACAGCGCGGCCTCCGTTGCGGACCAAAGCAGTTCGATCGTGGTCAACGGCCATCGCACCGAACTGGAACTGGAATCGCCCAAGACGCTTGCCCCGCTGCTCGATACGCCGCAGACCGTCACGGTCATCAGCGACCAGACGCTGCGCAAGCAGAACCTGTTGACGCTGCGCGACGCGCTGACCGCGATCCCCGGCATCACCTTCGGCGCGGGCGAAGGCGGCGGCGGCTATGGCGATTCGATCAACTTGCGCGGCTATTCCGCCAACAACGACATCACCGTCGATGGCGTGCGCGACAGCGCGCAGTACAGCCGCACCGATCCGTTCAACCTCCAGCAGATCGAAGTCTACAACGGCGCGAACTCGGTCTACAGCGGTTCCGGCTCGGTCGGCGGCACGATCAACCTCGTGTCCAAGGCCCCGCAGGCCGACAGCCTGACCATCGCCCAGGCCGCCATCGGCACCGACGACTATTACCGCGCCTCGGTGGACAGCAACCTGCGCGTCAGCGATTTCATCGCGGTGCGGCTCAACGCCATGGTCCACAGGAACGACGTGCCGGGCCGCGACGTTGAGCGCTACAAGCGCTGGGGCGTGGCGCCTTCCGTCACCTTCGGCATCGGCGGGCCGACCAGCCTGACGCTGGCCTGGGTCCACCAGAAGGACGACAACACGCCGATCTATGGCGTGCCCTATTTCCGCAACGAGATCAGCCAGGGCGCGCTGGCCGAGATCGACGACAGCGACTATTTCGGCATCGCCAACCTCGACGAGCAGGAAACCACCGTCGACCGCGTGACCGCGACGTTCCGGCACGAATTGTCGGACCGCGTGACGATCCGCAACCTCACGCGCTGGCAGCGTGTCGGCCAGTACAGCCAGACCAGCGCGCCGCAGGGCACGTTCTGCCTGTCCGCCACCGGCCTCCAGCCCGTGCTGAGCGATGCGACAAGCGGCCTGGCCGCGGCCTGCACGGTGAAGCTCTCCAATGTCGTCGATGCGGCGGGGATCTATCACACCTCGACCAATCAATTGGCCGTGACCGTGGCGCCGGGCTTCTTCCAGCCCAGCGGCCCGCGCGGGCTGGTGCGCGATCAGGTGAACGACCTGCTCTACAACCAGACCGACTTGCGCATCGACAGCGGCGAAAAGGGCGGCCTGCACAACACGCTGGTGATCGGCGCGCAATTCACATGGGAAGACTATGCGATCACCACCGCCTCGCTGGCGCGCAACACGCTGGGCCAGGCCGTGGTGTTGCCCCAGATCTCGCTGTCCAACCCGGACACGATCTACACCGGCCCGCTGAACCTGACCGTGACCGCGCGTTCGAAATCGGAAACCACCAACCGCGCGATCTATGCCTTCGACAACCTGGAACTTGGCCCCCGGTTCGAACTGAACGGCGGGCTGCGCTGGGAAAGGAACAAGGCCACCTTCCGCCCGATCCCGCTGGCGTCCTACCCGCCGGGCACCCCCGTGCCGTCCGCCACCGAACTGGCGACGCAGCACAGCAACGAGACGCTGTTTTCCTGGCGCGCCGGCGCGGTATTCAAGCCGACTGCCAAGAGCAGTATCTATGTGGCCGTCGCCAACGCGAAAACGCCGTCTTCGGCAACGGTCCGCCTGGGCTGCACCAGCGGCAGCGGATCGAATTTCGTGAACTTCTGCGATGTCGCGCCCGAAACCGCGCGCAGCTATGAAGTGGGCGCCAAGGCGGACCTCGGCCGCATGCAACTGACCGCCGCGCTGTTCCGCAACGAACGCACCAATTTCCGCGTGGCATCGAACGATCCGGCCACGCCGGGCCAGCAAGTGCTCGACGGCCGGTCGCGCGTCGATGGCGTGGCGCTGGGCGCGACGGGCTATATCACGCCCAACTGGCTGGTCTTCGCCAACTATACCTGGCTCAACGGCCGCGTGAAGCAAAGCGTTTCGGACAACTGCCTCGCCACCCCCGACATCCCCGGCACCGTGGCGTGCCTCAACAGCGCCGCGATCCCCGATCCGCAGGCGGGGGATCGCCTGATCCAGACGCCCAAGCATTCGGGCAGCCTGTTCACGTCCTACCGCCTGCCCTTCGGGCTGGAGATCGGCTATGGCGTGACCTACCAGGGCAAGTTCGCGCTGCACCAGCGCACCCTGCTGCAACGCACGCAGTTCTATTCGGACGACTATGTCACCCAGCGCCTGCTGGTGTCCTACGAAGTGCGCGAAGGGTTGACCGCGCAGCTCAACGTGCAGAACCTGTTCGACGAGAAATACTACACCGGCATCCGCAACAACGTGAACGCCACCACCGGCGTGATCACGGGCGGCTGGGCCACGCCGGGCGACCGGCGATCGGCGGTGCTGAGCGTGTTCTACAGCTTCTGACCTGCCGCTCGCTTGCGCTGGCGCAAGGACGGCGGGACAAGGCGGGGTTTAGAGTGATTTCGAGCCAGATGGAATCATCTGGCGGCTCGGAAATAACGGAAAAACAAGGATCTAGAGTGCAGCTTTTGATGCAATCGAGAGCGGACGCACTCTAGGAGGGCAAGGCCATGATGATCGAAATCCCCGCCCTGCTCGATGCCGACGAACTGGCCCGCCTGCGCGCGGTGATCGACGCCGCCGAATGGATCGACGGCAACGCCACCTCGGGCTACCAGTCGGCGCTGGCCAAGCGCAACCGCCAGTTGCCCGAGGACAGCGAGGCCGCGCGCCAGGCCGGGGCGATGATTCTGGAGGCGCTGGGCCGCACGCCGCTGTTCATCGCCGCCGCGCTGCCGCTCAGGATCTTTCCACCCCTGTTCAACAGCTACGAGGGCGGCGAGGCCTTCGGCATCCATGTCGACAACGCGGTGCGCATTCGCCAGGGCACGGATTTTCGTGTGCGCAGCGACCTTTCGGCCACGGTCTTCCTGGAAGATCCGAACGCCTACGAAGGCGGCGAACTGACGATCGAGGACCAGTTCGGCGTGCAGCAGGTCAAGCTGCCCGCCGGGCACATGATCCTTTACCCCTCGTCCAGCCTGCACCGCGTCGAACCGGTCACGCGCGGGCGCCGCGTGGCGAGCTTCTTCTGGCTCCAGTCGATGATCCGCGACACCGAAGCGCGCCGCACGATGTTCGAACTCGACATGGCGATCCAGACCATCGCCCAGGACCGTGGCCACGACGACCGCGCGATCATCCAGCTCACCGGCGTCTACCACAACCTGCTGCGCCGCTGGGCCGATACCTGACCCTAGCACTACTTTGGCAGAAGTATGATTTTTGGGATTCCCTTGGCGCGAAATGCATGATTCATGGGGAGCCAGCTTTGACGGAGGCTGGCGATGGACGAGGACTGGCAGGCGGACCTGGAGCGGTGGCTTGCCCCGTATCTGGAGGGGCTGGGTAACAAGACGCGACGTCGGATGTGTCCGGCCTATATCGCCGGTCTGATTGGGCCGGGTGATCGCAAGAGCATCCAGCCCATGGCGGCGCGTTCGGACGCCATCGCGTATGACCGGCTGCATCATTTCATCGGGGCAGGTCTGTGGGACAGCGCGCCGCTGGAAGCGACCTTGTGGAGCCAGGCGAACGAAATGGTCGGCGGTGACGGAGCCTGGCTGATCATCGACGACACCGCGTTGCCGAAGAAGGGCAAGGCGTCGGTTGGCGTCGCACCGCAGTACGCCACGGCACTGGGCAAGAACGCGAACTGCCAGACGCTTGTGTCGGTGACGCTGGCCTCGGGCGAAGTTCCGGTCATGCTGAGCTTGCGCTTGTTCCTGCCAGAAAGCTGGACGAGCGATGCCATGCGCATGGACAAGGCCGGCGTGCCTGCGCCCTTGCGTGAGTATCGCACGAAGCCGGAGATCGCGATTGAGGAGATCGATCGAGTCATTGCGGCCGGGGTCCGCTTCGGCTGCGTGCTGGCCGATGCCGGTTATGGGCTGTCCGCTTCGTTCCGGCAGGCGCTGAGCGCGCGCGGCCTTTGCTGGGCCGTCGGCATCCCCCGGCATCAAAAGGTTTACCCGGTCGACGTGCAACTGATCTTCCCGGTGGCGGGTCGTGGGCGACCGCGGGTGCGGCACGTGCCAGACGTCAAATCCCAGGCCGCACACACCATGCTCGAAGACGCGAAGTGGCGTCAGGTCAGTTGGCGCAAGGGAACGAAGGGACGCCTGGCCGCGCGCTTTGCCGCCGTGCGTGTGCGCATCGCCGACGGAGCACCCCAGCGGATCGGCTCCGCCGGAGCCCAACACATGCCGGGCGAGGAAGCCTGGCTTGTGGGCGAGCATCGCTCGAATGGCGAACGCAAATACTATCTCTCGAACCTGCCTGCCGACACCCCGATCAAGGCTCTGGCCGGCGCGATCAAGGCGCGCTGGATATGCGAGCAAGCCCATCAGCAACTGAAGGAAGAACTCGGCTTGGATCACTTCGAGGGCCGGTCCTGGGCCGGGCTCCACCGCCACGCCTTGATGACGATGATGGCCTATGCCTTCCTGCAAAGCCGTCGGATCGCTCAGGCGGGTCGGAAAAAAAAGAGCCTCCGGCCCGCCGCCGCAACCCAGTCTGCCAGCAGTGCGCCAAGCCATTCTTGACCACCTGTCACGCCCTCCACCGGAGCAGTGTCCTCATTGCGGGTGTAGTCTCAACACACTTCCGTTCGCACTTCTGCCAAAGTAGTGCTAGGGTCAGGACCCTAATCCAGCATCTCTTCCAGCGCGGGGGATAGCCATTCCCGCTCGTCCGCGATCATGTGGGCGGCCAGCCCCTGCTCTGCCGCGATGCGCATTCCCTCTTGCGGGCCGAGCACGGTCAGCGCGGTGGCCCAGGCATCGGCCAGCATGCAGCGGGGATGCAGCACGGTGACCGAGCGCACGCCGGTCGCCAGTGGACGGCCGGTGCGGGGATCCAGCGTATGGCCGTGGCGCGTGCCGCCCGCGTCCAGCCAGCGGCGATAGTTGCCCGACGTCGCCACCGAAAGCCGGTGCAGGCCCGCGCGCAGTGGCGCGATCGTGCTGCCGGGCGGGCGTTCGATATCGACCCACCACGGCTCGCCATCGGGCTTCACCCCTTCGCCGCGCAACTCGCCGCCCACTTCGATCAGGAAATGCCGCACGCCCTGCGCCAGCAGCCAATCGGCGGCAAGATCGACCCCGAAGCCCTTGGCAATGCCCGACAGATCAAGCCAGGCCTGCCCGGTGCGCCGCGCGCGCAGGCCCAGCGCGTCGAGTTCGATCGCGCCTTTGGCGGCAAGCGGTGCGGCGATCGCGGCCGGATCGGGCAGACCGGCGGGTGGCGGGGCGGTGCCGAAGCCCCAGGCCTCGCTGAACGCGCCCAGGGCCGGGTCGAACGCCCCGCCGCTGGCGCGCGACACCGCCTGCGCGGCATCGAGCACGGCGATGAATTCGGGCGGCAACGCGCGCCACTGGCCGGGCGCGGCGCGGTTGAAGCGGGAGAGGTCGGACGCCGGTTCCCACTGGCTCATCTGCGCGACGACGCGGTCCAGCATGGCCTCTACGCCAGCGGCCACGCCTTCGGGCGGAGACACCGCCAGCAGCGTCCAGCCGGTGCCCATCGTGCGCCCGCAAAACCGCGCCACCCGCCCGCCCCGCGCGCGCGCCGCAAGCGCGGCGGGCGAGAGCGCGGCGGGGATCAGGATGCGGATGGCCTCGCCGCTCAGGGCGCGAGCACCTCCAGCACGGTGACATAGCTGGCGCGGCGCGGCGGCGGGCCGGCCGGCGCGGCAGGCGGCGCGGGCGGCGGCGTGCCGGCGGCCTGGCCCATTCCACCCGGTCCGCCTGGACCACCCGGACCACCCGGACCGCCCTGCCCGCCCGGACCACCCTGCCCGCCCGGACCACCCGGCCCCTCACCCCGCCCGCCCGGCGTGGTGACGTTGACCCAGTACATGCCCGGCGTCGGCCAGGTCACGGAAACCTTGCCATCCGCCCCGGTCTTGAGGTCGATCTGGTTGAGCTGGTCGCGATAGCGGATGCCGCCAGGGATCACGGTAACGCCCAGCCCCGCCGCCGGCTTGCCATCCAGAAGGAACTGAAACGTCGCCGCCTCGCCCGAAACGAGATCGTTCGGGTGGGTGACGGGAACCAGCTCGATGCCCTTGCCGGTCGGCTTGAACACGGTGGTGGTCGGCTCGCCCAGCGTCACGAAAATCTCGTTGCGGCTGCTGCTTTCCGAAGTCTGCACGTTGGTCGCGCCGGCCGGGATGGCCTGCGCCAGCGTATCCTTGGTGGTGCCGCGCGGCAGGCGCTCGGTCTTGCCGTTCAGGTCATAGCTGCCCATGACCATCTCGTTGGCCGAACCGATGCGATAGGTGCCCGGCTGGGTCAGGTGGACATCGAAGACCGTGCGATAGCGCAGCGTTGCCTGGTTCTCGATCTTCACCTCGCTGCCATCGGGCGCGGTGGCGGTCAGGTTCTGGACGCGCAGCGGCTGGTGTTCGAAATAGAACAGGTCGTTGGATACGGCCGCGTCCACCGTCACCCACACGTCGCTGCCCGAAAAGGTGGTGGCCGACGGCAGCATCCACTGGCGATGTGCGAGCGCGGGCGTGGCCAGCCCGGCGGTGAGCGCGAGCGCGGCGATCGTGCCTGCGAGCAGTCTTTTCATCGGATTTCTTCCCTGTTTAGCGGCGGAACGTGATGCTGACCGCGCCGAGTTCGGTGCTGCCGGCGGCGCGGAAGGTCTGGCCGGGGCGGGCCGGCCAGGTGAACGGCACGCGGATCAGTTCGCGCCCGCCAACCTCGCGCGCGGCTTCCACCACCAGCGTGTAGCGGCCGGGCGCCACCGCGCCGAGCGGGCCACGACCGGCGGTGAAGCTGACCGTCTGCGGCCCCGGCGCGCGCGTGGCGCCCGACACGCCGTCCGCCGGCAGGGCGAGCGAGCGGCCGGCGGCGCGCCACCACTGGCGCACGTCGCGCAGCCACTTCTTGCCTTCGTTGTTCTTCATGTCGAAATCGTACCAGACCGCCAGCGTGCGCGGGGCGCCGGCCGCCGGCTCCAGCCAGATGGCAACGTAGGGCCGGTGATATTCGGCCACCGTCAGGCGCGGGATGGTGACGGTGACATCCACCGTCTGCGCCGTGGCCGGAGCGGCCAGCCCCCCCGCCGTGCCGAGCGCGGCCCCGGTCAGGACGATGCGTTGCGAAAGCTGCATGGGATCAGGCTCCTAGTGAATGAAGACGATGGCGATCAGCGCCGGGATGGCGAGGCCGAGGCCGACGATCGGCCAGGTGCTGCGCCGCTTGGCCGCGTGGATCTGCAACAGGACCAGCCCGGTCAGCGCGAACACCACGCAGGCGACCACGAACACGTCGATGAACAGCTTCCATTCGGCGCCGGCGTTGCGGCCCTTGTGGAGATCGTTGAGATAGGAAATCCAGCCGCGATCGGTGGTTTCGGTGGTCGTCGCGCCGGTTTCCCGGTCGATCGCCACCCAGCCATCGCCGCCGGGGCGCGGCAGCGCCAGGTAGACTTCATCGGCCGACCATTCGGCCTCCCCGCCGCTCTTGACCTTGAAGGTCTTCGCCACCCAGCCGGCCACGGCGGGCGGCAGCGGCCGCTTGGCATCGGGCCGGCCATCGGGCGCGATCAGCGGCAGCAGCGGCGCGGGCAACTGGCCGCTGCCTTCGATCACGACCGGCTGGCCTTCGATCTCCGCCGCATGGTTCAGCGTGAAGCCGGTGATCGCGAACAGCAGCAGCCCGATCAGGCTGACGGCCGAGCTCATCCAGTGCCAGGTGTGCAACTGCTTCAGCCAGAACGCCTTGCGCGTCGGCTTGCGCGCGGGGGCGGCGGCGGCCTTGCGCGGGGCGGCGTCTCGCGATGACGGCTGGGGCGCAAGTCTGGCTATCGGCGTCGTATCGGGCATCGGCGCCGCGAAGTCCTGTGCAAGGAGTGGAACCTGTGCGAATCGCATTATCGCGAACGATTCGCATTTACAACATCGATTGCCCTCGTCGGACGATCATTCGTGGCGCAGCGCGTCGATCGGGTTGAGGCTGGCCGCGCGGCGCGCCGGGAAATAGCCGAATACCACGCCGATCACCGCCGAGATCAGGAACGCGATCACGTTGATCCGCATGTCGAACGTCCACGGCACCTGCATCAGCGGCGTCGCCACCGCGATCACCACTTGCGCCAGTCCCAGCCCAATCACCCCGCCCAGGCACGAAAGCACCACCGATTCGACCAGGAACTGCATCAGCACCTCGCTCGCCACCGCGCCGATGGCCAGGCGGATGCCGATCTCGCGGGTGCGCTCGGTCACCGAAACCAGCATGATGTTCATGATGCCGATGCCGCCCACCACCAGGCTGATCGCCGCCACCGCCGCGACGATGCGCGTCAGCAGCGTGGTGGTGCCGGTCAGGGTATCGGAAATCTGCTTGGTGTCGAAGACGTTGAAATCGTCTTCCTTGCCGGCGGTGATGTGCCGCCGTTCGCGCAACAGGTCGGTCAGCGCGGACTGCACTTGCGCGGTCGAATAGGCCTGGTCGACGCCGACCAGGATGGCGCGGATATCGGTGGTGCCGGTGAAGCGGCGCTGCACCGTCTTGATCGGCATGATCACCACATCGTCCTGATCGTTGCCGAAGCCCCCCTGCCCCCGCGCCGAAAGCACCGCGATCACATCGCAACTGACATCGCCGATGCGGAAGCGCTGGCCCACGGCGTTCTGGCGCCGGAACAGGTTCTTGCGCACCGTCGCGCCGATGATGCACACCGCCTTGCCCGCCGCTTCCTCCGCCGGGGTGAACAGCCGCCCGCTTTCCAGCGGCCAGGGCTGCACGTCGAAATAGGCCGATGTCGTGCCGTTGATCGTGGTGGACCAGTTGGCGCCATCGTGGATCGCGGTGGCGCTCGATTGCGCCTGCGGGGCGACTGCGATGACGCCGCCGATCTGCTGCTGGATCGCGGTCACGTCCGCCGGTTCGAAATCGGCCGGGCGCGGGCCGCCGCCGCCCCGGCCAAAGCCCTGTCCTGGGCGCACTTGCAGGATGTTGGTGCCCAGCGAGGCGATCTGCTTCTGCACGGCAACGGTGGTCGCCTGGCCCAGCGTGGTCATCGCCACCACCGCGGCAACGCCGATGACGATGCCCAGGATTGTCAGGAACGAACGCAGCAAGTGCCGGCGGATAGAGCGCAGCGCGAGCAGGAAGATCGTGCCCAGCATCAGGCCATGCCCGCCCCGGCGCCGGCGCGGGCCGGCACTGGCCTGCGCTGCTCGATACGATCGACCAGCCCGTCCTTGAAATGGACGATGGTGCGCGCGAAGGCGGCCATTTCCGGCTCATGCGTGACCATCAGCACGGTGATCCCCGATTCGCGGTTCAGCGTGGCCAGGAACTCCATGATTTCGATCGAGCGTTCGCTGTCGAGATTGCCGGTCGGCTCGTCCGCCAGCAGCACTTGCGGCGCGGTGACGATGGCGCGGGCGATGGCCACGCGCTGCTGCTGGCCGCCCGAAAGCTCGGCCGGGGTGTGATCCCACCACTCGGCCAGTCCCACCTTGTCGAGCGCGGCCATCGCCGCCGCGCGCCGTTCCTCTTTGCCATCGCCGCGATAGAGCAGCGGCAGTTCCACGTTCTCCAGCGCCGAAGTGCGCGCCAGCAGGTTGAACCCCTGGAACACGAAGCCGAAATACTTGCGCCGCAGCAGCGCGCGCTGATCGCGGTCCAGCGCTTCCACCGGATGGCCCATGAACGTGAAGCTGCCGGCCGATGGCACATCAAGGCAGCCCAGAATGTTCATCGTGGTGGACTTGCCCGAACCCGATGGCCCCATCACCGCGACGAAATCGCCGCGCTGGATATCAAGGTCGATACCCTTGAGCGCGCTGAACGCGGTGGCCCCTTCGCCATAGACCTTGGTCACGCCGCGCAGCGAAATCAGCGCCTGGTCAGCCGGACGATCAGGCACCGCCGCCTCCCGACCGGCGCTGGCCACTGCCGGACTGGCGCGTGCTGCTGCTGGCGCTGCCGGCGCTGTCGGTGGCAAGCTGGCCGGTGATCACGTCATCGCCCGCCTTGAGGCCGGTGAGCACTTCGGTCAGGCTGCCGTCGCTGTCACCGGTGGTCACCTGCACGGCCTTCGGCTTGCCGTCCGTATCCTTGATATAGACGGTCTGCACCGCGCCGCGATTGAGCGTGACCGCGCGCTGGCCGCCGCTGCCGCGCCGCGCCGGGCGGAAGCTGAGCTGCCCGGCGATGCCGCCCGATTGCTGCCCGCCCGCCTGGTCCTGCGGCGAAAAGCGCAGCGCCGCATTAGGCACGAGCAGCACGTTGCGCTTATCCGAGGTGACGATATCGGCGGTCGCGGTCATGCCGGGGCGCAGATCGAGCCTGGCGTTGTCGACCGAAAGATCGGCGGCATAGGACACCACCTGCCCGCTGGTCGACGTGGTGCTGCTGGTCGACGACGCGCTGGCCGACTGTGCGGAAAGGTTCGAGCCGATCTCCACCCGCGTGATCTTCGCCGGGAAGGTGCGACCGGGAAAGGCATCGACGGTGAACGTCGCGCGCTGGCCGTCGCGCACCGTGCCGACGTCGGCCTCGTCGATCGAGACTTCCAGCTTCATCTGCGAAAGGTCTTCGGCGATCACGAACAGCGTGGGCGTGTTGACCGACGCGGCGACGGTCTGGCCGGGATCGACCTGCCGGGCCAGCACCACGCCCGATACGGGCGAGCGGATGATCGCGCGGGCGCGCTGGGTCTGGCTTTGCGCAAGCCCCGCCTGGCTGGCGACGACATTGGCCTGCGCCACTTTCAGCGCGGCGGCGGCGCGGGCGGCATCGGCGCGCCCGGCCTGAAGCTCCGTCCCGGAAGGCACGCGGCCGTTCGACAGGCGATGGACTTCCTCCAGCCGCGCCAGTTGCGCGCGCGCCTCGGCCAGCGTGGCGCGCGCCTGTTCGACTTGCGCCTGGTTGGCGGCAAGCTGCGCCTGCCCCTGGCGGATCTGGTCCTCGATGGTCTGGGGGTCGATCTCGGCCAGCGCCTGCCCGGCGGCAACGCGATCATTCACATCGACCAGCACTTTCACCACCAGCCCCGAAAGCTGCGAGCCGACCGTCACCTGGTTGGTCGGCGCCAGCTTGCCCGTGGCCGATACCGTGGTGACAAGATTGCCGCGCTCCACTTTGGCGGTGCTGTACTGCGCCGCGTCCGACCCGCCGAAGCAGCGCACCAGCAGCAGCGCCAGCAGCAGCACCGCCACCACGATCGCGCCGCGTTTGGCATGGCGGTGCCAGGCCGGCTGCGGCTTGACGCCCAGGAAATCGTCGAGGGATTGTGCGGGGGTTTCGTCAGCCATGGTCCGTCTTGTCCTGCGGTGTTGGCGCGAGCGGGACGGCAGAGGCGTCCCAGCCGCCGCCCAGCGCGGCATACAGCGCGATCAGCGCGGTCGCCTTGTCCGATCGGGCCTGCGCCAGCCCGTTGCGCGCCGAAACCAGCGCCGTTTCCTGCGTGTTGAGCGTGGTGAAGTCGGTCAGCCCCGAACGATACTGGCTGCGCGCCAGCAGCGCCGAACCGGTCGCCGCGTCGAAGGCGATGGCGAACTGCCGCTCGCGCGCCTGCGCCGCCTGCAGCGCGACGATGGCGTTCTCGACATCCTCCAGCGCGGTCAGCACGGTGGACTTGTAGGCCGCGAAAGCCCCGTCCGCCGCCGCGCGGCTGGAGCGCACCTGCGCGTTCAGACGCCCGCCGTTGAAGATCGCCTGGCTGACCCCGGCGAACAGCCCGCCAGTGATTGTGTCGAACAAGCCGCCCAGCCCTGGCGCGCTGGTATCGAGGTTGCCGGTGATGTTCAGCGCCGGGAACAACTGCGCTTTCGCCACGCCGATCCGCGCGGTGGCGGCGGCCAGGTTGCGCTCGGCCGCGCGCACATCGGGCCGCTGGCGCAGGACATTGGCGGGAATACCCACGCCCACGCGCTCGGGCCCGGTGGGGATCGGGCGCGGCGCGGCAAGCAGCGGCTTGACCGCGCCCGGCGCCTGCCCGGTCAGCACGCCGATGCGCGATACGGCGGCGTTGTATTGCTGTTCGATCTGCGGGATCGCGGCGGCGGTCTGCGCCCGGCTGGCCCGCGCCTGTTCGACATCGACCGACGAGACCAGCCCCGCCTGCACGCGGAAGCCGGCGATTTCCAGATTGTCGTCCTGGATCGAAAGGCTGGCGCGGGCATTGTCCAACTGCGCCTGGAACGCGCGCGCCAGCACGTAATTGCGCGCGACTTCGCTTTCCACCGTCAGCAGCGTGGTCGCATAGTCAAACCCCGCCGCCGCATAATCGGCGCGCGCCCCTTCCACCTGCCGCCGCACCCCGCCGAACAGGTCCACCTGGTAGCTGGCGTCCAGCCCGGCGGAAAAGCGCCCGCTGCCGCCGCTGTCGGTGGTGGCGATCGAACCATCGGGCAACGTCACCGTGGTGCCGCCGCCCCGAATCGGTTCGGTGCGGCTGTATCCGGCCGAACCCGACAGGCCGGGCAGCAATCCCGCGCGGCTGACGACAAGCGCTTCGCGCGCCTGGCGCAGCCGCGCCACGGCTTGCGCCACGTCCAGGTTGGCGGCGGCGGCCTGCTCGACCAGTTGGCCCAGCACCGGATCGTCGAAATTGCGCCACCAGCGCGTCAGGTCTTCGGCGCTGGGCGCGGCGGACACCGACCAGGCTTCGGGCACGCCCAGTTCGCCCGCGCTTTGCGGACGGTAATCCGGCCCGACGCTGCACGCCGAAAGCAGTGCCGTGCCAAGAAGAAACAGGGGAATGCGCGCCATGCGCGGGTGATTGGGCATCCTCTTCACGGGGTCCAGACGCAAATTGTCGCAAATTGTTCCAATCGACCTCGATCTCCTCGCCGTCCATCCGCTATTTCTCGCGGTTGACGCTACCGGGGAGCCAATGCACAACAGGGCGATGAGCGGATTTTCGGCCCCGGACCGCATTGCAGCATCTGCCGACCTATCGGCGGGGCGCGACGACGCGTTGGCAATGGACGCGGCGCTGCACGCGCTGCTGCACCCCGCGCCCCGCGAACGTCCCGAAATACCCTTCATGCATCGTGACCGGCAGTTGCCCTTCATCAATCTGCGCGGCGCGGTGGAACATTTCCTGGAATTCAAGCGCGACAAGGAAAAGACGCGCGAGGTGTTCCACATCTTCGAAACGCTGCCCTGGCGCAACGTGGCCGAGCGCGTGCGCAAGTTCCTCGCGACCGAGCGGGGCCGCCAGATCTACCTGACGGAACCGTCGCTGCCCGAAATCCTTGACGATCACGCCACCCTGCGCCGCTTGCCGAAGGACAGCTTCGGCTATCAATACTGCGATTACATGGAGCGCGAGGAACTGACCGCCGCCGGCCTCGTCGCCGAATACGAGGAATGGCGCGGCGGGCGGCCCCGGCTGGACGACCAGATCGAATGGTACAACGACCGGCTGCGCGACACGCACGATTTCCTGCACTTCCTCAACGGCTTCGGCCGCGACACCCTGGGCGAGCAATGCGTGCTGGCCTTCGTGTTCGACCAGCGCCCCAGCCCCGGCCACCTTGCGCTTGCCTATGCCGGGGCGCTGACCATCCGGCTCAGCGTGCCCACGCGCGCGCCGATCCTGCGCGCCGTGCTGGAAGCCCGCCGGCTGGGCAAGGGCGCGCTGCCGATCGCCGAACAGTCGATCCTCGAACTGCTGCCCATGCCGACCGACGCGGTGCGCAAGAAGCTGCGCATCCGCCCCGCCACCCGCTATCCCGAAGTCCGGCGCATGTGGGACGAGGAAGGCATCACGCCCAACGCGGTGCTCGCCCGGCCCGAAGCGGCCTGAGCCGGGCCGCCGGCCGGCCCCACGGCAAATTGCCTTCCGTCCGTCACCTGCTAGGCTGCCCCCGAAAAGAGGGGCGGCCTGAATGAACCTGGCATCCGCGGTGCTGATCGCGCTGGCTTTCGTGCTGCTGCTGTTCGTGGTGGCGGCGCTGGTCGAAGCGCGCGGGGCCGCGCTGGAACGGCGGCCGCGCCTGCGCCACCGCTTCTATATCCTGGCGCTGGGCGTCTATTGTTCAAGCTGGACCTTCTATGGCGCGGTGGGCACCACCGTGCGCGAAGGCTGGAACTACCTGCCGATCTACCTTGGCCCGGTCTTGCTGCTGCTGCTGGCTCCGCGCTTCCTGACCCGCCTGTCGGAAGCCGTGGCCGAACAGGGTGCCAGCACCGTATCCGATTTCATCGCCGCACGCTTCGGCCACGATGCCGTTGTCGCCCGGCTGGTCACGGTGATCGCGCTGTGCGGCACGATCCCCTATATCGCGCTGCAGCTTCGTTCGATCGGCAACGCCCTGTCGATCGCTTCGGGCCAGCCGGTGGTGCTGCCGGCGATGATCGCGGCGGCGGCACTGCTGGCGCTGTTCGCCACGCTGTTCGGCGCGCGCCGCTATGAACTGGCCGGGCGCAGCGAAGGGCTGCTCTATGCCATCGGCGTCGATTCGCTGGTCAAGCTGATCGCGCTGATCGCGGTGGCGGCGCTGGCGGTGGTGCTGCTGCTGGGCGCCCCGGAGGAACGGCTGGCCGACGGCCTCGGCCTGTTCAAGGCGCGCTTCGCCCCGCAGAACCTGACGCTGGAATTCGCGGTGATCAGCCTGATCTCGACGATGGCGATCATCGTGCTGCCGCGCCAGTTCTACATGGGACTGGTCGAAGCGCGGCAAAGCGCCGACCTGCCCCGCGCCCGCTTTGGCCTGGCGGCCTATATCGCGGCGATGGCGCTGCTGATCGTGCCGATCGCGCTGGCGGGCATGACCCTGCTCGATCCCGCGACGCCGGGCGATCTCTATGTCCTCCAGCTTCCCGCCGCGCACGAACTGCACTGGCTGCTGGCGGTGGCGATGCTGGGCGGCGTCGGCGCGGCGGCATCGATGGCCATCGTCGATTCCACCGCGCTGGCCACCATGGTTTCGAACGACCTGCTGGCGCTCGCCGTGATCCGGGGCGGAGAGGAGCCGGCAGCCGGCGCGATCGGGCGGCGCATGCTGCTGGCCCGGCGGCTTTCGATCGTGGGCATCATGGCGCTGTCGCTGGCCTGGGCGATGCTGGTGTCGCCGCGCGAATCGCTGGCCTCGATCGGGCTGGTCGCCTTTGCCGCGATGGCGCAGTTCACCCCCCACCTGCTGCTGGCGGCGGGCGGCAGCGGCCGCGATCCACTGGCCGCGCGCGCCAGCCTGGCGCCCGGGCTGGCGATCTGGTTCTATACGCTGGCGCTGCCGCCGATCCTGCCGCTGGGGTGGCGCGAGGCGCTGGCCGATACGCTGCTCGATCCGACGCGCCTGTTCGGCATCGGCCGCGCCTCGCCCCTGGTGCACGGCGTCGCGTGGAGCCTGGGGCTGAACCTGGCAGCCTTTGCGCTGGTCGCCGCGCGCAAGATGCAGCGCGCGCCCTTGCCCCGGCTGGTCGGCGCCCCGCGCCGGGTGAGCGACCTGGGCGAACTGGTCCAGCTTGTCGCCAGCTTTATCGGCGAGGAGCGCGCCGCCAGCGAGTTTCCCGGCGCGCGGCGCGGCGTTTCGGTGGACCGGCGCACCGCGCACCGCGCCCAGCAATTGATCGCGCGCGTCGTCGGCGCGTCGTCGGCGCGCACGCTGGTCGCATCGGCGCTGGCGGGCGGACAGATGAACCTGCACGACGTCACCCGCCTGCTCGATCAGGGCGGCCAAAGCCTGCGCTTCTCGCGCCAGTTGCTTGCCGCCACGTTCGAGAACATGGACGCCGGCATCAGCGTGGTCGACGCCGATATGAACCTTGTCGCCTGGAACAGCCGCTACGAGGAGATCCTTGACTATCCGCCCGGCATGGTCCGCGCCGGCGCGCCCATCGCGGACCTGATCCGCCACAACGCCCGACGCGGCGATTTCGGCCCCGGCGATGTCGAGCAGGCGGTGCAGAGGCGGCTTGGCCACTTGCGGCGCGGGCTGGACCACGCTTTCGAGCGGCGGCGCGACGATGGCCGCGTCATCAAGACGGTGGGCGGCCCGATGCCCGGCGGCGGCTATGTGACCAGCTTTACCGACATCACCAGCGAAGCCCGCATGCGCGAGGAATTGCAGCACACCCTCGAACAGCTCGAGAGCCGCGTTGCCGAACGCACCCACGCGCTGAGCGAGGCCAACCGCCGCCTGGCCGAGGCCGACCGCGACAAGACCCGCTTCCTCGCCGCCGCCAGCCACGACCTGCTCCAGCCGCTTCATGCCGCGCGCCTGTTCACCGCCGCGCTGGAACGTGACGTGCCCGAACGCGGCCAGCCGCTGGTGCGCCGGGTGGAAAGCGCCATCATCGCCGCCGAAGACCTGCTGCGCGCGCTGCTCGATATCAGCAAGCTCGACGCGGGCGGCGTACAACCCGCGCCCGAAGCGCTGGACCTTGCCCCGTTCCTGACCGGCCTGGCCGAAAGCGTGCGACCGATGGCGCAGGAAAAAGGGCTGCGGCTCAAGCTGGGGCCGCTGCCGGGGCGCGTCCACACCGATGGCGGGCTGCTGCGTTCGATCATCCAGAACTTCCTGACCAACGCGGTGCGCTATAGCGAACGCGGCGGCGTGGTGATCGGCGTGCGGCGGCGCGCCGACCCGGCCGGCGGCGAGCGGCTGCGCATCGACGTGATCGACACCGGCGTCGGCATCGAGCCGGAGCGGATCGAAATGGTGTTCGGCGAGTTCACGCGGCTGGGCGAAGTCGAGGCGGAAGGCCTGGGCCTGGGCCTGGCGCTGGCGGAGCGCATCGCACGGCTGCTGGGCGGAACGATCGAAGTGCGCTCCACCCCCGGCCGGGGCAGCCGGTTCAGCCTTTACCTGCCCGCCGCGCCCGATGCCGGCGAAGCCGCCGCAGCCCTGCCGATCGCGCCGCGCACCGCTGCAACCAGCGGTCTTTCCGTGCTGGTCGTGGACAACGATCCGCGCATCGTCGAGGCCACCCTCACGCTGCTCGAACGTCTTGGCCACCGCGCCATCGGCGCCGCCAGCCTGGCCCAGGCGCTGCCGCACAGCCGCCAGGTGGACGCCGTGCTGGCCGATTACCAGCTCGACAACGGCGAGGACGGCCTGTCGCTGATCGCCGCCATGCGCGCCGAAATGCCCGGCCTGCCCGCCATGCTGATCACTGCCGCCGATACCAAGCCGCTGCACCAGCGCGCGGCAGCGCTGGGCGTTGAGGTCTTCGCCAAGCCCGTTTCCCCCCGCGCGATCGAGGCGTTCCTCGCCGCGATCGGGCGAGGCGCTGCGGCTCAGGAAAACTCGCAACCCTCATAGTCGCAACAGGCCACGTCCGCGCAGCGTTTGCGGTATTGCGCGTCACCCATCCGGCCTGACGCGCCCAGCATACGCCGACGCGTTGTGCGACCGCACACGCGTGCATAAATTGACAAAGCCGCGCCACCTGGAGGCCCCGCAAGCTCGAAAGGCCATCTGCCCAGGCGACGAGCGTGAGGGTAAACTATAAGCCGAACTTCGGCTCCGGCATACTATCGGCGTTCGACTGTCACACAGTCTCCGGCCACGACCAGCACCGCTCGTCTATCGGTTTACTCGCCGTCGACGAGAGCCGGAGCAGCCGTGCTGGCCTGCTTGCGTCCGCCGTTTGCCGGCTTTCCGGCTGCCGTCGCGGCTTTGCGCGGGGCTGGCTTGGCCGCAGGCTTGGTTGCCTTCGCTTCGGGGTTGGCCACTTTGGCGGCCTTTGCCGCCGGCTTGGCCGCTTTTGCTTCGGCCTTGGCCGGCTTGGCGGCTTTCGTCTCGGACTTGGGCGCCTCGGACTTGAGTGCCTCGGGCTTGGGTGCCTTGGCGGGCTTCGCTTCGACCTTGGCCGGCTTCGCCTCGGGCTTGCGGCCCAGTCCGATCTTCTTGGCCAGATCCCGGCGCATGATGGCGTAGTTTTCCGAAACCATCGGATAGTCCGGCTTGAGATTGTAACGCTCGCGATACTGTTCGGGCGTCAGGCCATGCGCGGCCAGGTGCCGGCGCAGCGTCCGGTAGGGCTTGCCGTCGATCAGCGAGATGACGTGATCCTTAGAGGCGAGCGAACGCCGCACGGTGACGGCCGGGGTATATTCAGCCTGCGCGGCAGGCGCCGCTTCCGCCGGCGCCGACAATCCCGACAGCGCGCCGTGGATGGTTCCGATCACCGCCGGCAGGTCTGTCGCCGGTATGGTCGTCTTGGGATTGGACAGCCAAGCGACGGTTATATCGGCCACCAGTTCCAGCAAGTTCGCAGCGGCAGCATTGTCAGTCATGGCCTGTCATCCTCAAGGTTGCATGGCGTATCTACTACCATGACAATTCTAGACTTCAATACAAGTTCGATTTTCACTTGAACACGATGCCCGTTTCCCGTCACCGATCGGGCTTGGCGCCGCTCGCACCCCAGCGGAACGCCCGAACGCGAGGGTCTGCGGTAGGCCGATCAGGCATGCCGCGCCACAGTTTTCAAAGAACTGACCAGGCAGTGACTGTCAACATGATGGTGACGAAACGGCACTGTCCACACTCCCCCCACAGTCTACGACAAATATTCGTGCTATCGGGAAAGTGATGACCATGACGAATTCGTGCTGCCTGATCGTGGGAGGCGCACCGGGGATCGGGCAGCTTTGCGTGGAAGCCTTTCATCACGGCGGCAGGCCGACGGTCGTCGTCGATGATGTCCACCGGCCCGATCTGCCCGAAGCGGTCGTCCAGATCACCGGTGAACTTGCCGATCCCGATCTTCCGCGCCAGGCCATCGCCACGGCGCTGGAGCGTTTCGGCGGCATCGATACGGTGATCGTCACGCCATCGGCGATGCATGGCCAGCCGATCGCCGACTGGACGGCGGCCGACTGGGACCGGGCCGATGCCATCAACGTGCGCCTGCCGTTCCTGCTGGCGCAAGCGGCGGCGCCGGCGCTGCGACAGTGCGGGAACGGCAGCATCGTATTTCTGTCTTCCACCGCCGCGCGGCGCGGGCAGCCGCTAACGCACGCCTACCAGGCCACCAAGGCCGGACTGGAAGGCCTGGTCCGTTCGCTGGCCGCCGAACTCGGCCCCGATGGGGTGCGCGTCAACGCCGTGCTCGCGGGCTGGATCGATACCCCGTTCAACAACCGCTACTGGCAAGGCCTGGACGACCCGGAAGGCGCGCGCCGCGCCTTCGATACCACCATCCCGCTGCGCCGCCACGGCACGGCCGGGGAAGTGGTTTCGGTGATCCGCTTCCTGACATCGCCGGACAGCAGCTACGTTACCGGAACCTGCATCGTGGTGGATGGCGGCGCGACCGCGGTGTAACTCGCCAGCGGTGCCGAACCGGCACAGCCTGAATGGCAGGCGTTGCCGCTGGCACAACAGCCTCCGTTGAAAATGGCATCAACACGTGGCGCGTCGTTGCGGTAGAAAGGCGCATGGATCGGAGCACGTTCAGGACATGACGCTGACGACAGGCATTGAACCGCTGACAGCGGCGCAGATGGCCGGGCTTTCGCCACGCGACGTGCGCCGCGCCATCCGCGACGGACGCTGGCGCGGTTTCACCAATCTGGTGGCGCCCGGCTTCGTCCAGGGCAACCTGGTGATCGTTCCAGCCGCGTTCGCCGACGATTTCGAAGACTATTGCCACGCCAACGCGCAGGCGCTGCCGCTGCTGGCCCGCTCGCAGCCGGGCGATCCCTTCCTGCCCGCGCTGGGCGATGATCTGGACATCCGCACCGACGTGGGCGGCTACATGGTGTTCCGCGACGGCGAACTGGCGGCGACGCCCGATGCGGTGGCCGATGAATGGCGCGACGATCTGGTCAGTTTCGTGCTCGGTTGCTCGTTCTCCTTCGAACAGATGCTGGTCCGCCATGGCGTGCGCTTGCGCCACCTTGATGAAGGGTCGGTCTCCGCGATGTACCTGACCGGGCTGGACACGGTGCCGGCCGGGCCATTCGGCGGCAAGCTCGTCGTCTCGATGCGCGCGCTGACACCGCCCGATGCGATCACGGCCGCCATCGTTTCCGATCGCTTCCCGCAGTTCCACGGCCGCCCGGTGTGGATCGGCGAACCGGCCGGGATCGGCATCGCAGACCTGGCCCAATCCTATGGCGGCCACGGCCTGACCGCGCTGCGCCCCGATGAACTGCCCGTCTTCTGGGCTTGCGGCGCCACCGCGCAGATCGCGGTGCGCGAGGCGGGCCTGCCGTTCTGCATCACTCACTACAAGGCGCATATGGTCGTGACCGATGTGCCGATACCGACAGGGACGCACCATGAACCTTGATTCCATCACCGCCCACTATCGCGAACACGGCTATGTGGTCGTGCCCGACCTGCTGCCCGCCGAGATCGTGACGCGGCTGCGCGACGTGACCGACGAAGTGGCCGCAAGCGCCGAGGGCCTGACCGAGGAAACCCCGGTCTTCGATTTCGACGAACCCGACGCCCATGGCCGCGCCGCGATCCAGCGCATCAAGAAGCCGCACCGCGCCCATCCGTTCTACGCGCAGATGAGCCGGCAGCCCGAAATCCTGGCCGTGATGCGCGCCATCGTGGGCGAGAATATCCGGCTGAGCCACAGCAAGATCAACATGAAGGCGGCGCACGGCGGGGCGGCGCTGGAATGGCACCAGGACTGGGCCTTTGCGCCGCACACCACGATGGACACGATCGTCGCCTCGATCATGATCGACGGCGCCAGCGCGGCCAACGGCGCGATGCAGGTGATCCCCGGCAGCAACAAGGGTCCTCTTTACGACCATCACGGCGAGGACGGCTTCTTCGAAGGCGCGTTCGATCTTCCCGCCAACGGCATCGACCCCGCCAGCGCCGCGCTGCTGGAAGGGCCGGCGGGCACGGTCGCGTTCCATCATCCGCTCACCATCCACGGCTCGGGCGTCAACCGCTCGGGCGATCCGCGGCGCATCCTGTTCCTCGAATGCGCCGCCGCCCATGCCTATCCGCTGTTCTATCCGGTGGACTGGACGGAATACGAAAGCCGGATGATCTGCGGCGTGTCGACGCCCGACATCCGCGTGGAGCACAACATCGTGCGCCTGCCCTTCCCGTCGCGTGCGGGCAGTTCGATCTACAAGATCCAGGCCGGCGCCAAGGCGCGCTATTTCGCCGGGGCGGCCTGAACGATGGCATCCCCTGCGGACACGGCGGCGCCCGTTGCATTCGTCACGGGCGCCAGCGCCGGCACGGGCGCGGAAATCGCGCGCGCGCTGGCCGGCGAAGGCTATGACGTGGCGATCGTCGGGCGGCGGCAGGCGCTGCTTGACGATGTGGCGAAGGACATCAAGGCCACCGGGCGCGGTGTGCTGCCGCTCACCATCGACCTGATGGACGCAAACGCCATCGACAAGGGCCTGGACAAGTTTCTCGACTGGTCGAACGGCCGGGTCGATGTGGTGGTCAACGCGGCGGGCATTCCCGGCCCGCTCTCGCCCGACATCGGCGGCTATGGCGTCGATGCCTTCGATGCGGTGATCGCCACCAACTTGCGCGCGCCGTTCCTGATCCTGTCGCGGCTGCTGCCGGTGATGCGGGCGCGCGGCAGCGGGCGCGTGATCAATATCGGCGGCAATCACGGCATGCGCGGCCGCGCCGGGCGATCCAGCTATTCCGCATCGAAGTGGGGCCTGCGCGGGCTTAGCCGCAGCGCCGCGCTTGAAGCCGGGCCGGACGGCGTGACCGTGAACTACATCGCGCCCGGCCCGATCGCCATTCCGCGCATGCAGGCGATGTGGGCCAGCAAGGCCGAAGCCGCAGGCCAGAGCACCGATACCGTGGTCGACGATTATGTCGCCGCCATGGGCATCGCGCTGGGGCGCACCAACCTGCCGGCGGACATCGTGGCCATGGTCCTGTTCCTGGCCGGCCCCGGCGGCCGCAACATCACCGGCCAGGAACTGGTCATCGATGGCGGCGTGATCGTCTGATCCATCGCGGGAGAAGGCGCGTGCCGGATGTCCGGCACCCCTTCACCGGTCCTTCTTGCGATAGTCCAGCGCCGGCGGCTGATCGCCCAGCAACGACACGTATCGGAAATCCGCGCCGCGCCGCCGCGCAAGCTCGGCCTTCGCTTCGGCCAGCAGCGCCGGCGTGCGGAACAGATCGGCGATGCTGAGCGCGAGCGCGCGGGCCGCGCGGTCTGCCCCGTCCAGCCCCAGCGCCTGCCCCGAAGCGGCCACCGCCTGCCAGCTATGCGCGGGCGTGCCTTCCGGCCAGGTCTGCGTGCCCAGCCCGGCGGTGGGCGTGACATAGCTGACATCGCCGACATCGGATGACACCGAATTGAGCGTTCCCAAGATATAAGGCTCCACCGTGGGCGCGCCCTGCGCCTCGGCGCGGGGCGGCGCCGGCAGCGTCTTTTCGATCGCCGCGATGAAGGCCTGCTCCCCGGCGCTGCGCACGGGCGCGGGCAGCGCGGCAAGGTTGCGATAGAGCACGCGGCCCAAGGTATCGTTGGGCAGGATATCGAACGAACCGCCGCTCTGCTCGAAGCTGACGCGGGTGCCCGTGCCCATCGCGGCGCCCTTTGCCGCTTCCATCACGCGCGCGAAGATGCTGCGCAGTTCGGCCTGGTCGGGATTGCGCACATAGTAATAGGACGCGGCCTTTTCGGGCACGACATTGGGCGCGCTGCCGCCATCGCTGATGATGTAGTGGATGCGCGTTTCCTGCGGTACATGCTCGCGCAGCATTTCCACCATCAGGTTCATCGCCTGGACGCCGTCCAGCGCCGAACGCCCCTGCTCGGGTGCCATGGCGGCATGGGCGGCGGTTCCGGTAAAGCGGAAACGGCCGCTGATGCTGGCCAGCGTGCGGCCCTGCGATGCGCTGTCATGATCCGAAGGATGCCAGTGCAGCATGGCATCGACATCCTGCATCAGCCCCGCCCGCACAAGGAACACCTTGCCCGAGCCGCCTTCTTCCGCCGGGCTGCCATAGACGCGGATTTCGCCCTTGATGCCGCGCGCGTCCATCCACTGCTTGACCGCGATGGCCGCGCCGGCCGATGCCGCGCCGAACAGGTTGTGGCCGCAGCCATGGCCATAATCGCCGCCCGCCACCGGCGCACGCTCGGCCGAAACGCGCTGGCTCAACCCCGGCAGCGCATCGAATTCCGCCAGAAGCCCGATCACCGGGCCCGGACCGGTGCGATAGCGCGCGATGAAGGCGGTGGGCATTCCCGCCACGCCCGCTTCCACGGTAAAGCCGGCGCGGCGCAGTTCCTCCTGCAACCGGGCGGTGCTGCGCACTTCCTGAAAGCCCGGCTCGGCGAAATTCCAGATCGCCAGCGCCGCCGCGTCCAGTCGCGGCCGATACTGGTCGGCGCGCGCCAGGATGAACGTGCGGTCGTCCTCGGGAACGTCGGCCTGCGCCTGGGCGGGCAACAGCAACAATGCCAGCAGCGGCAGCACGGTCTTGCAGCGAACCATCGAAATCATTCCTGTCCTGCTTTGGGTATCACCCAAACGAAAGGCGGAGCGACGTGAATACGCCGCCCCGCCCCCTTTAGCCTATCCGGCGCCCGATGGCGTCAGTAACGGAACGTACCGGTCATGCCGATGGTACGCGGACGATAGCTTTCCGCGTAGTACAGCGGCGCGCCAACCGCATCATGCGAGCGGGAAAGCTGGACCGTGCTGTTGGTCAGGTTGTCGACGAACAGGCTGACGTCGAACTTGTCGTAGCGCACGCCCGCGCGCAGGCTGACGAACTTGTACGACGGCGCAGCGTGAAGGCCGGGATCGTAGCCGAAGTCGGTCGAGCGGATGAACCCGCCCGAACTGGCGAAGCTGAAATCGCCGCGGAAATAACCGTCCACCGTATCGCCCAGCGGCGCTTCCACCTGGCCGAAGGCGGTGCCCGTCCACTTCGGACCGCCGATGCGCGCGCCTTCGCTGCGCAGGATCAGGCCGTTGCCGCCCACGACATCGCTGTCATAGGTGGTGTCGTTATAGCCCACCGAACCGCCGATGGTCAGGCCCTTGACCGGATTGAGCGAGAGCGAGATGTCGGTGCCCTTGCTGGTCGCGTTGCCAAGGTTGGCGATGAACGAGAAGCTGCAACGCGGCAGGCGGACCGACTGCTGGATGTTCTTCCACTTGGTCATGTAGACGTTGGCATCGAGCACCACCGCGCCGCCGAACAGCTTGTTCTTCGTGCCCGCCTCGTAGCTCCACAGCGAGTCGGAGCTGAATTCGCGCGGGCTGGAAGTCAGCCCCAGCGTGGCCAGGTCGGCGCCGCAGAACGTGGGATCAACGGGGGATTGCGCACCGCCGGCACGGAAGCCCTTGGAGGCCGAGGCATAGATCATGTTCGATGGATCGATCTGGTATGATACGCCCAGCTTCGGCGTGAACGAGGTCTGTTCCTGCCCAGCCGAGAAGAAGCTGCGCACGCCGCTGTTGGTCGGCCCATCGCGAACCTGATCGAACGAGAACTTGGTATTGGTGACGCGCGCGCCCAGCGTGATCTTCAGGCCATCCATCGGCTTGACGTCGACATTGGCGAAACCGGCGATCTGTTCATCCTTGGCGCGGATATTATCGAACAGGTTGTAGCGGCCCAGGTACTGCGGAAAGCCGCTGGAAATGACGCCGGGGATACGGCCCGATCCCGACAGGTTCTGGAACTTCTGGATGGCGCGGGTGTAATAGACGCCGCCAACCCAGTCGATCAGGCTGGTTGGCGAGAACGACTGCACGCGCAGTTCCTGCGTCAGGACGCGCTGGCCCATGGTCTGCGTGGCGACCGCGTTGGTTACATCCTTGTTCCCATAGGAACCGAATGGGTTGCCAGTGCGCAGCGTTGCCAGGAACGTCGAATAGTCGAGCACGTGCTTTTCATCGCGAACGAAGTACGACGTGTTCGAGATGATATCGATGTTGCCGGCCCCGACCTCGACCTTGAGCGACGGCATGTAGAACCGATCGCGGCCGGGTTCGAGATTGAAGATGCCCGTCACGTAATGGGCGCTGGACGCATCGCCATAGCCTTCCCAGTACTGGTCGCGTCCGCGCGTGGTGTTGCGCTGCAGATAGAAGCCGGGAGTTATCGTCAGGTCGTCGATCGGCTTCCAGGAAAGCGCGATCTTGGTGGCGTAGGTCTTCTGGCTGTTGATGTCGGACGCCAGCAGCACGCCGGTCTGCGGATTGACGCGATCAATGTAGCCGGCATCGCGGCGATACCAGCCGCTGATCCGCACGGCGAGCGTATCGCTGAGCGGCACGCCGGCGGCGATGCCGCCTTCATAGCTGATGCCGCCGTTGTCGGTGCCCGAAATTTCGCCCTTGGCATAAACACTGCTGCGCTCGAAATCGGGCTGGGGCGTGATGAAGCGCACCGCGCCGCCTTCCGCGCTCGCGCCGAACAGTGTGCCCTGCGGACCGCGCAGCACTTCGATGCGCTGAAGGTCGAACACGCGCGGATAAGGGTTGCCGCTGAAATAGCCGACAGAGCGGATCTGGATCGGCGTATCGTCGATGTAGATCGCGGTCGTCGCCGAACCCACGTCGGACGAAATGCCACGAATGGCGATGTTGGTGCCGTTGTTGCCGCTCACGCCGGCGGTGCGGGTGAATTGCAGGCTGGGGGCCAGGCGCGAAAGGTCGCGGATGTCCTTGATGCCCTGCTGGTCGAGCTGCTCGGTGGAAAAGCCGGTGATCGAGATCGGCACGCGCAGGATGCTTTCCTCGCGGCGCTGCGCCGTGACGACGATGTCGCCCGTGCCGGTTTCGGCATCTTCGGCATATGCAGGTGCGGCGGCGGTCAGCATCGCGCTGGCGCTGGCGGTAAGCAGCAGCGTGGCGCGGCCGATGCGACCCCGGACGGTATGCGCGATATCACGGCTAATCTTGGTCATGTCAAATGTCCCCGAGTTGTTGTCTGTTATATTCAAAATACGTCGAAATACTCAGACATCTCCCAATCGGTAATGTAGTTATTATATCGCTCTATCTCGCTTGATTTTATCATCGCGAAATACCTCAGAAAATCTTCGCCGAAGGCCTGCCGCATCACGCTGCCCGAAAGCAGCGTGGCCAGCGCGTCCGACAGCGTCGCCGGCAGCTTTTCCGACGATGCGGCATAAGGGTCCTCGACCGGCGGCGGCGGCGTCAGCGCGGCCTCCAGGCCATGCAGGCCGGTGGCCACTTGCGAGGCCAGGTAAAGGTAGGGATTGGCCGCCGGCTCGCCGACGCGGTTCTCGATCCGCGCCGCCGCCGCGTTCACGCCGGTGATCACGCGCAGCATGGCGCCGCGATTTTCCATGCCCCATGCCACCCGGTCGGGCGCCAGCGAATTGGGCCGGTAGCGCTTGTAGCCGTTGATCGTCGGCGTGCTGAACGGCGCCGCCTCGCAGGCCCCGGCCAGCAGGCCCGCCAGCCAGTGCATGCCCGTGGAGGACAGCGGCTGGGCGGCGGATTGCGCGCCCCCGGCGAAGGCATTGCTGGCATCCGCCGCGATCAGGGACTGGTGCAGGTGCCATCCGCTCGCCATCGCCTGCGGAAAGGCGGGGCGCGCCATGAAGCTGGCGTGATAGCCATGGCGACGGCAGACCTGTTTCACCATGCTGCGAAACAGCATCATGTCATCGGCCGGCTGCAGCCCGGTTCCGGGCCGGAACACGAACTCCACCTGGCTCGGCCCGAATTCCACCTCGATCGACGTCAGCGGCAGGCCCAGCGCCACGGCGTTCTGGCGCAGGATTTCGGTGATCGGCTCGATCTGGTCCAGCCGCTGCTCGGTCAGGTAGTTGTAGCCCTGGTGCGTCAGTTCGACTTCGGGCGGGCGGCCGGGCTGGCCGGCATCGCCCGGTTGCAGGCGCGGATCGAGCAGGCGGGTGATGTGAAATTCCACCTCAAGCCCGGCTTTCAGCGCGAAACCCTTGTGCGCCAGGCGGGCAAGCTGATCGCGATAGAGCTGGCGCGTGGCGAACGGCACCGGCCGGCCATCGGAAAAATACAGATCGCACAGCAGCCAGCCCGTGCTGGCGAGCCAGGGCAACATGCGGAACGTCAGCGGATCGGGCACCATCACGATGTCGCCGCCGCCCTGCACCTCGCGGATGCCAAGCCCCGCGCCGGCAGAGAAGATCGGCACCACGGTCTTGTGCGAGGTATCCTTGAACAGCAGCGTCGACGTGATCGAAACGCCGTCACCCAGGATCGAGGCCATGCCATCGGCGGTCAGCGACTTGCCGCGCAGCACGCCATGCACATCGGGAAAGGAAACGCGCACCATGTCCAGCCCGCCCGAGGCGGCGCGCGCGGTCAGTTCGCGCGCGGCTTCGCGCTGCGCGTCCGTCCACAGGCCATGGCGCTCGATAAAGCTCATGCGGCGGTCTCGGCCTCGGCCGGATCGCGCCACGGCGCGCTGGCGCGGCGGCTGGCATCGGCCTGCTGCCAGAACGCTTCCCATTCGCCGACGGGGGCGATGCCATCGATCGTGGCGGGGCCGGTGATCGCGGCGGCCTGCGCCGCATCGCACGACAGGAACACCGGCTCGCCGGCCTCGGCCTTGCGGATTTCGGACAGCAGCAGCTTGCGATAGGCGACGATGCCCTTGTCGGTCGTCCCCAGGTGTTCGCGCGTGCGATCCTGGATCTTGCCCTGGCTTTCGATCGCCCACTGGTCGTGGACGTTGATGTCCTCGCCCATGCCCGTATAGGTGCGCTCCATCTGGTCGTCGAAGCTGTAGCCGTAGTCGTTATGGCGGCCCACGCGCGGCCGGTAATCGGGCAGCGTGTAAAGCTGGAGCCGCTGTTCGCGCATCAGCGTCTTGTCCACCGGCTCGGCGAAGCTGGTGAAGATCGCATACCAGTAGCACTGCCCGTCATCCACCGGCACATGCCACTGGGTGATCGTCATGGTGGGCGACATCGGGATGATGAACGCCTGCGGGAACAGCAGGTTGGTGATCCGAACGTGCATCCGCTCCGCGTCGAGCTGGCGCAGCGCGGTCAGCCGCAGGCCGATCTCGGAGCTTTCCACCTCGATCTGCGGGCGCGGATAGGCGCGCAGCACTTGCGTCATCGGAATGTCGCTGCCGGTGGATTCGGCGCGGAACTGGCGGCCGTAGTTCTCGTCCGGGCGATCATCCTCGAAGAAGCGGTGCAGGAAGCTGGCGTGGGCCGGATCGATGCCGACTTCCAGCGCCTGCAGCCAGTTGCAATCGATCAGCCCCTTGAACGCGAAGACGTGGCTGTCGGGCGCGGCAAAGCAATCGAGCGCCGGGAAGGCGGGCGGCTCGCCCTCGCCCAGCCAGGCGAACAGGATACCGCTATGCTCTTCGAGCGGATAGGAGCGCTGGCGGACGCGCTCGCACAACCGGCTGCCTTCGGGCTCGGCAGGGGTATCGATGCACTGGCCATCGACATCGAAAAGCCATCCGTGGAACAGGCAGCGCACGCCGCCATCTTCCAGGCGACCGAACGCGAGATCGGCGTTGCGATGCGGGCAATCGCGATCGAGCAGGCCATAACGGCCTTCTTCGTCGCGGAACAGCACCATGTCCTGGCCCATGACCCGGACCGGGCGCAGCGGGCGGCGATCGTCAAGCTCCTCGACCAGCGCCACCGGCTGCCAATAGCGCCTCAACAGGGTTCCGCACGGCGTTTCTGCGCCCGTTTGCGTAATCAACCTGTTCTGTTCCGCACGCATCATGTCTAGGCCAGCCCCACTATTGTTCGATTATCGAACTAATGTCCGATTTATTGCTGCTCTTGCCTGAACCAAGGTAACGCGGGCTGGTGCGTTACCGTGTTGCTGACTACGTGGGAGGGCGTTGCCGAATATGCGCTGTGCTGCACGCAGCCCACAGGCGCTTGCAGGCGTATCGACACCAACGGCGCACTACCCGCGCCGGATGACGAAAGGAAGACAATGGCTCGGAATATCAATGCAGTGGCCGTCTTCTGCGGCTCCAACACCGGCGAAGGCGAAAGCTATGTCGCGGCGGCGGCGGCGCTGGGCCGGGCGCTGGGCGCGCGCGGCATAACGCTGGTTTACGGCGGAACGCACAAGGGGCTGATGGGCGTGCTGGCCGATGCGGTGCTCGAATCGGGCGGCACCGCGCATGGCGTGATCACCGAGCGGCTCCACGGCAAGGGCCATCTTCACGCCGGCCTGACGATCCACGAGATCGCGCCGAGCATGCGCGCGCGCAAGGAACGGATGCTGGGGCTGGCCGATGCCTGCATCGCGCTGCCCGGCGGGCTGGGCACGGTGGAGGAATTCATGGAAGCCTGGACGCTCAACCAGCTTGGCGAGATCGACAAGCCGGTGGGCCTGCTCAACGTGGCCGGCTATTACGATCCGTTCATGGCGTTCATCGACAGCATGATCGCGCGGCGTTTCCTGCCGCCCGCGCACCGCGACAGCATCCAGGTCTCGCCCGATCCCTTCACGCTGATCGACGCGCTGGCCGCCTATGAGACGATCACCGTGCCCAAGTGGATGTGAAGCGCCGTCTCGCGCCCCATCACGTCTGGATCCACAGCGACTTGACGTTGAGATGCTCTTCCAGATGGTTCGGGCCGTATTCGCGGCCCCAGCCGCTGGCCTTGTAGCCGCCCGATGGCACGGCGGGATCGAGCGCGTTGTAGCAGTTGACCCAGACCGATCCCGCCTTGAGCGCGCCGCCGACGCGGTGCGCGCGGCCGACATCGCGCGTCCACATCCCGGCGCCCAGGCCAAAGGGCGTGTCGTTGGCCCGCCGCACGACTTCGTCCTCGCTGTCGAAGGGGAAGATCGCCAGGACGGGTCCGAAGATTTCCTCGCGCGCGATGCGCATGTCATCCGCCACATCGCAGAACACCGTGGGATTGACGTAGAAGCCCTGGCCGAACGCGTCTCCCGCCGGCCGGTCGCCGCCGCTGACCAGACGCGCCCCGCCGGCAACGCCCGCTTCGACATAGCCGAGCACGCGCGCGTGCTGCCGGGCCGAAACCACCGGGCCAAGATCGGTGTCGGCGCTCAATCCATCGCCGAAGCGCAGCGCGCCGGCGTGCGCCACCACCGCCTCGACGAAGGCATCGTGGATCGATCGCTCGACGAACAGACGCGTTCCGGCCGAACAGACCTGCCCCGAATTGACGAACACCGCCATCGCGGCGGCAGGCGCGGCCGCCGCCAGATCGGCATCGGCGAAAATGATGTGCGGCGATTTTCCGCCCAGTTCGAGCGAGAGCCGCTTGAGATTGCCGGCCGAGGCCTGGACGATACGGCGCCCGGTGGCGTCCGATCCGGTGAACGACATCTTGTCCACGTCCATGTGCGCGGCCAGCGCCGCGCCGGCGGTGGGCCCAAGGCCGGTGACGACGTTGATCACGCCCGGCGGCACGCCCGCTTCCGCGCACAGGTCCGCGAACATCAGCGGCGCGAGCGAGGCGTCCTCGGCGGGTTTCAGCACCAGCGTGCAGCCCGTTGCCAGCACCGGGCCGATCTTCAGCACGCTGGCCCACAGCGGCCCGTTCCACGGGATGATCGCGCCGCACACGCCCACCGGCTCCTTCACCGTGGCGGCGAACATTCCGGGCAGCGATGTCTGCGGGGTCGATCCGTGGATCGTGCGCGCCGCGCCCGCGAAATAGCGCAAAAGGTCCACCAGCAGCGGGATCGCGCCGCGCGTGAAGCGAACGGGCTTGCCCATGTCCAGCGTATCGAGGACGGCGAAGCTTTCGCTGCGCGCTTCCAGCAGGTCGGCGATCCGCAGCAGCAGGCCCTGCCGCTCGGCGGGCGTGAAGCGCGGCCATGGGCCTTGTTCCAGTGCATGGCGCGCGGCGGCCACGGCGGCGTCGATGTCGGCCGCATCGCCTTCCGCAAGCGTGGCGATGCGGTGCCCATCGGCGGGATTGATCGCATCCATTCGGCGGCCCGCAATCGCATCGACCCACTTGCCGCCGATGAACAGCGCCTTGTCGGGATTGCGAAGGAAGGGGTGATCAATCGATGACATGGTCGTCCTTGAGTTGCTTGAGGACCAGCGCGGTCGCCGCCGAGGTCAGGCCGGCATCGGCCGGTGCCCGCCAGCGCAATTCGGCGATTTCACCCGCGGGCGCGGGCGTTCCCAGCGGCGGGGCGCTGAACAGGGTGATCGTGACGATGGCGTTGGCCGCGCCATCGGCGGGCGCGGCCACTTCGCCCGCCGGCACCAGCGGATCGGCCAGGCGGACGCCCAGTTCTTCCACGATCTCGCGGCGCAGCGCCGCCGCCAGGTCTTCGCCCGCCTCGGGCTTGCCGCCGGGAATGTAGAACGCGGCCTTGCCATGGCTGCGCACGCACAGCAGCCGCCGGTCCACCACATGGACCCAGCCGGCCTTGGCGATGACCCGCGCGGGCGCGGGATCGTCCATCATGGGCGCGCCGCTCATCCGGCCAGCGCGAAGGATACCGGCTGCGCACCTTCCCACAGGCACAGCCGGCCCAGTTCGGGCAGATGCTCCAGCCCTTCGATGATCGTCAGGAACTGGTTGCCCGGCAACTGGCCGAACTTGCTGGAAAAGCGCACTTCGCCATAGGCAACCAGGATTTCCGCCTCGCTGATCCCGCCGGGATAGAAGATGAACTGGCCGACGCGCGGATTGCAGGTGTGGTTTTCCCACGGCAGGTTGACATGGTTGTCGCCCATCGGGATCCAGCAGCCCTCGCCGCTCCAGCGGACATGGATCAGCCGTTCCTGATAGGGCAGCATCGCGCGGAACGCCGCGCAGGTTCGCGGCGCCAGCGCTTCTTCCAATCGGCCGACCATGCGGAACGGCCCGGCCTGGATGTGGACCAGCGCGCTCATGCCGCGGCCCTCAGGCGCGCGAAGCCCTTTTCCAGATCGGCGATCAGATCGTCGGTGTCTTCCAGCCCCACGTGCAGCCGCAGCGAAGGCCCCGGCGCTTCCCACGCCTTGGCCGAGCGCAGCGTTGCCGGATACGTCGGCACGCACAGGCTTTCATAACCGCCCCAGCTATAGCCCAGCCGGAACAGTTCCATGTGATCGAGCATCGCGGCGAACTGCGTGTCGGTGCAGGCGTTGAACACCACGCCGAACAGCCCCGAAGCCCCGGTGAAATCGCGCGTCCACAGCGCGTGGCTGGGATCGCCCGGCAGCGCGGGATACATCACGCGCGCCACTTCCGGCCGGCCCTGCAACCACGTCGCCACTTTCAGCGCGCTTTCCTGATGCTGCTTCATCCGCAGCGGCAGCGTGCGCAACCCGAGCAGCGCCATGTAGACATCGTCCGGGCCGGCACAGTACCCCGATGCCGAAGCCGTCTTCTTGACCGGGATGAACGCATCCTCGGTGCACACCGCGATGCCCAGCATCAGGTCGCTATGGCCGGAAATATACTTCGTGGCCGCGTTGATCGACACGTCGACCCCGTGCGACAGCGGCTTGAAGCACACCGGCGAGGCCCAGGTGTTGTCCATGATCGTGGTGATGCCGCGCGCGCGGCACAGCCGGGTGATCGCCGGCACGTCGGTGATCTCGAACGTCAGCGATCCGGGCGATTCCAGATAGACCACTTTGGTGTTGGGCTGGAACAGGGCCTCGATCCCGGCGCCGATGTCGGGCGTGTAATATGTGATCTCCACGCCGAACCGGCGCAGGAAGGTCTCGCAGAAATCGCGGGCCGGGCCATAAAGGCTGTCGACGATCAGCAGATGGTCGCCCGCCGAAAGGAACGCGGTCAGCGATGCGCAGATCGCGCCCAGGCCGCAGCTTGTCGTCACCGCGCGGTAGCCGCCTTCCAGCAGCGTCACCGCATCCTCGAAGGCGCGGGTGGTGACGGTGCCTTCGCGGCCATAGGTGAAGCCGACGAAGGCCCCGCTGGCGCGGTCCTTGCGGGTATCCAGCAGTTCGTCGACCGTTTTGAAGATCACGGTCGAGCAATGGTAGACCGGCGGGTTGACGACGCCGTGATTGGCATCGGGATCACGCCCCGCATGGAGCGCCTGGGTTGCGGTCTTGTATTCGCTAAGTCGGGTCATCCACTGTCGCCTAGTTATGCCAGTATGCCTAGATCACGGTGCCGGCATCGATCACGATGTCCTGCCCGGTGATGTTCCGTCCGCCCGGCCCCAGCAAGTGCAGCAGCGCGGCAAGGATGTCGTCGCCATCGACCAGGCGCCCCAGCGCCGCGCCTTTCAGGAAATCGGCCATGACGGCGTCGGCGGTGGTGCCCTGCCGTTCGGCCGACCGCGCGAACAGGCCGCGCAGCTTTTCGCCCTCTATGCCGCCGGGCGCGATGACATTGGCGGTGATGCCATGCTGGCCCACTTCGCGCGCGATCGATTTGATCAGCCCGCGCACCGCCCATTTCGAACTGGCATAAAGCGCCTGCTCCGCCACGCCCTTGTGCCCATAGGTGCCGCCGATGGCGACGATGCGGCCGCCCCCTTGCGCGATCATCGCCGGCAGGAACGCCTTGAGCGCGGTGGCGATGCCCAGCACGTTGGTATCGAAGCACTGGCGATAGCCGGCAAGGTCCTGCGTGTGGATCGGCGCCTTGCCCAGGCTCGTTCCGGCGGCGCAGACCAGCGCGTCGGCCACGCCCAGCGCGTCGGCGGCCTGCGCGGCGGCGCGCGCCATCGAATGCTCGTCGGTCACGTCGGCGGCGATGGCCAGGGCCTGACCGCCGGCATCGGCGATCTGGCCGGCGACCGCCTGCCCGGCGGCAAGGTCACGCCCCAGGATCGCCACGGCGATGCCGCTGCGCGCCAGGCCGATGGCCAGTTCGCGGCCCACGCCGCGCGTTGCGCCCGTTATCGCGGCAACGCGCACGCCTTCGCCGGAAGCGCCGCCGGCATCCTGATCGGTCCTGTCCTGCATCAAGCCCTGCTCTGCCATAGTCCGCGCCTTGCGCGCTGTGCCAAATGCGGCGCAGCATGGTGCCGCAACGGCATCACTACCCCACCAGCCGTAGCCCATTGCGACACACCACCGCGCCGGAAAAGCACTGCCCGTCCTTCCGCAAATGGCGGTACGCTCCGCTCCTATCCCTTGATCTGGTGGCGGAGCGCAAGTGCATGAGTCGCAGCGAACGAAGCGAAGATGACAACATCATGGCGCAAGCCGTGGCCCTCCAGCAGGTGCCGATGGTCGATTTCGCGCCCTTCCTCACCGGCGGCCCCGCCGAACGCCAGGCCGTGGCCGACGAGATCGCCAATGCCTGCGAGATGATCGGCTTCTTCTATCTGAAGGGCCACGGCGTGGCGCCTTCGCTGCGCAGCGCCATTTTCGGGCAGAGCGCCAGCTTCTTCCAGCAGCCCGACGACAGCAAGCAGGACTGCCGCGCCACGCCCGACTGGTATCGCGGCTGGGTGCCTTCCCCCCGTTCGGAAACCTGGTCGCGCGATACGCGCCTGTTCGATCAGTACCGCCTGCAACTGGAATGGCCGGGCGCTGCCCGCGAAGACGATCCCCATGCCGGCATCTTCGCGCGGGCCAATCGCTGGCCCGCCACGATGCCCGCCTTTCGCGAAGCGTGCGAAGCCTGGCTGGCGGCGATGCACAACCTTTCGCTGGAACTGCTGCGCGCCTTCGCGCTGGGCCTTGGCCTGCCCGAAAACCATTTCGACGGCTTCTTCACCGCGCCGCCTTCGCAGCTCAGCCTGCTGTACTACCCGCCGCTGCCGGCCGGGGTCGATCAGGACGTGTTCAACACCGTGTCGCACACCGATGAAGGCCCGGTCACGATCCTGATGCAGGACGATGTCGGCGGCCTTGAGGTCAAGCGCCGCGACGGGGTGTGGATCCAGGCCCCGCCGATCGAGGACGCCTTCACGATCAACGTCGGCGACATGATGATGTGGTGGTCGAACGGCCGGTTCATTTCGAACTATCACCGCGTCAGGAACCAGTCCGGGCGGGAACGCTATTCCATTCCGTTCTTCGCCAACCCCGATCGCGACGTGGTTGTCGGCCCGGTCCGCGAACTGCTCGATGGCGACGAGCCGCGCTATCCCTATGTCCGCGTCGAAGATCACCTTGTCCGCTTCTACAAGCGGCTGGAAGCGAACGCGGTTTGAGCCTGGCCCCGCAAGACGTGACACGAGACCGGACGATGGCTTCCAACCCGAATATCCGCATCGGTGCCGACATCGGCGGCACCTTCACCGATGTCGTGCTCGAAACCCCCGCGGGCCGGCATTCGACCAAGATCCTCACCACCTACGACGCGCCCGAACGCGCGCTGCTGGAAGGGGTGACGATCCTGCTGGCGGAAGCGGGGCTGGCGCCGGGCGATGTCGGGCTGGTCGTGCATGGCACCACGCTGGCGACGAACGCGCTGATCGAACGGCGCGGCGTGCCCACCGCGCTGCTGACCACCGAAGGGTTCCGCGACGTGCTGGAACTGGGCACCGAAAGCCGCTTCGACCAGTACGACATCGCGATGGACAAGCCGGCGCCGCTGATCGAGCGCAGCTTGCGCATCGGCGTGCCCGAACGGATCGCCGCCAATGGCGAAGTGCTGCTGCCGCTGGACGAGGACGCCGTGCGCGCGGCGGCCGTCCGCTGGCGGCAGGACGGCATCCGCAGCGTGGCGATCGCCTTTCTGCACGCTTATGCCAATCCGGCGCACGAACAGGCGGCGGCCGCGATCATCCGGCAGGAAATTCCCGACGCCGGCCTTTCGCTGTCCAGCGAAGTTTCGCCAGAAATGCGCGAATACGAACGGTTTTCGACCACCGTCGCCAATGCCTATGTCCAGCCGATCGTCGACAGTTACCTGCGCCGGCTCGAAGCCCAGCTTCTTGAACGCGGCTTCACCTGCCCGCTGTTCCTGATGCTGTCTTCGGGCGGATTGACCACGGTGGATACCGCCGCGCGCTTTCCGGTGCGGCTGGTGGAATCCGGTCCGGCCGGCGGCGCCATCTTCGCGGGGACCATCGCGGCCGAACGCGGCCTGGCGCGCGCCGTGGCGCTGGACGTTGGCGGCACCACCGCCAAGATCTGCCTGATCGACGATGGCAAGCCGCAGACATCGCAGATGTTCGAAGTCGCGCGCGTCCATCGCTTCCGCAAGGGCAGCGGATTGCCGCTGCGCATCCCCGTGGTGGAAATGGTGGAAATCGGCGCGGGCGGCGGTTCCATCGCCGCCGTCGATGCCGCCGGCCGCCTTGCGGTCGGGCCGCGCAGCGCCGGCTCGGAACCCGGCCCCGCCGCTTATGGGCGCGGCGGCACGCATCCCACCGTCACCGATGCCGACATCCAGTTGGGCCGCATCGATCCGGCGGCGTTCGCCGGCGGCAAGGTGCATCTGGACCCGGCCGCCTCGGGCGCGGCGCTTGCCGCGCTGGGCATCTGGGGCGGCGAGGCCGACGCGCTGGCGATCGGCGTCAGCGAGATCGTCGATGAAACCATGGCCAGCGCCGCGCGCGTTCACGCGGTCGAGCAGGGCGAAACCATGGAAGGGCGCACGATGATCGCCTTCGGCGGCTGCGCCCCGCTGCACGCGGCGCGCGTTGCCGAAAAGATCGGCGTGGACCGCGTGATCATCCCGCGCAGCGCCGGGGTCGGCTCTGCCGTCGGCTTCCTGCGCGCGCCGATCGCCTATGAACTGGCGCGAAGCCTGCCGCAGATCGTTGGCGCGACCGATTTCGCGGCGGTCAACGCACTGCTGTGCGCGATGAGCGCGGAAGCGCGCGCGCTGGTGGCGAAAGGCGCGGCCGACCGGCCGGTCATCGAACAGCGGCTGTGCCTGGCCCGCTATCAGGGCCAGGGCTATGAACTGTCCGTGCCCGTGCCCAACCGGATGCTGCACGATGCCGACGAAGCCATGCTGCTGGCGGCGTTCGAGGAGGTCTACCGCGCGCAATATGGCGTGGTCCTGTCGCTGCCCGTCGAAATCCTGACCTGGCGCGTCACCGCATCGACGCTGCCCGAAGCGCAGCCCCCCGTCGCGGCGGCAGAGCGGCAACGCCTTGTCCAGCCGCCAACACGGCGCACCGTCTGCGATCCGGGGCTGGCCCAGCCGCTCGAATACGGTCTGTTCGACCGCGAAACCTTGCAGCCCGGCGACTATATCGAAGGCCCCGCGCTGATCGTGGAGCGCGAGACGACATCGGTGGTATCCCCCGTATTCGATGCGGTGCTGGACCCCGCCGGCTTCATCATCCTGGAACGCAAGCCCGCCAAGGAGATCGGCGCATGAAGGAAGCCCTGGGCGATCTGCGCAAGCAGGTGATGTGGACGCGGCTGATCTCCATCGTCGAGGAACAGGCGCAGACGCTGATGCGCACGGCCTTTTCCACCACGGTGCGCGATGCCGGCGATCTTTCGGCCGCGCTGTTCGACACGCGCGGGCGGCTGATCGCCGAAGCGGTGACGGGCACGCCCGGCCACGTCAATTCGATGGCGGCGGGCGTCTGCCATTTCCTGGAGAAATTCCCGATCGAAACGATGGTGGATGGCGATCACTACATCACCAACGACCCCTGGCTGACCGCCGGCCACCTGCATGACGTGACCGTGGTCAGCCCCGCGTTCCATGGCGGCCGCGTGGTCGCGCTGCTGGGCGTGTGCTGCCACCAGGTCGACATCGGCGGGCTGGGGCAAGGCCCCGATGGCCGTTCGGTGTTCGAGGAAGGCATCCAGATCCCGCTGCTCAAGCTGGTGTCGGCGCACAAGCTGAACGAAGACCTGCTGGCGATCCTGCGCCAGAACGTGCGCACCCCGCTGCAAGTCGAAGGCGACGTATTGTCCTATGTCGCCAGCAACACCAGCGCGGCGCGGCGGCTTTCGGAAACGCTGGCCGAATTCCAGCTCGACGGGCTGGACGATCTGGCCGACTATATCGTCGACCAGTCGCTGACCGCCACCCGCGCCGCGATCGCCGCCTTGCCCAAGGGGCAGTGGCGCGCCGAAATGACGATCGACGGATACGATCACCCGATCACGCTGCGCGGTTCGGTCACCATCGGCGAGGATGACGTCGTCGTCGATTACGAAGGCACCGATGCCGCCGTGCCGCGCGGCATCAATCTGGTGCTCAACTATTGCCGCGCCTATACCGTCTTCGCGCTGCGCTGCGCGCTGACGCCCGAAATCCCCAACAACCATGGCGCGCTGGCGCCGTTCATCGTCAAGGCGCCGCTCGGCTCGATCCTCAATGTGGAGCGCCCGGCGCCAGTCGCCGCGCGGCACGTGATCGGTCAGATGCTGCCCGACGTGGTGTTCGGCTGCCTGGCGCAAGTCATCCCCGATCGCGTGCCGGCCGAAGGCAGTTCGTGCTTGTGGAGCGTGCAGCTTCGCGGCCGCGTCGCCCCCACGGGCAGCAATGGCCAGGGGATCGACTTTGACACCGTGTTCTTCAACAGCGGCGGCTCGGGTGGGCGGCCCGGGCTGGACGGACTGTCGGGCACCGCGTTCCCCAGCGGGGTCCGCGCGATGCCGGTGGAAGTGACCGAAGCCAGCGCGCCGATCGTCATCTGGAAGAAGGAACTGCGCTGCGACAGCGGCGGGGTCGGCCTGCATCGCGGCGGCCTTGGCCAGACCATCGAAGTCAGCGCGCGCGGCGATGCGCCGTTCGAAGTCCTGGCGATGTACGAACGCGTCGATCGCCCGGCGCGCGGCCGTGACGGCGGCGGCGATGGCGCGGCGGGCCGCGTCCGGCTGAAATCGGGAACCACGATGCGCGCCAAGGGCCTGCAAGCCATCCCCAGGGGCGACCGGCTGGTGCTCGACGTGCCGGGCGGCGCCGGGCTTGGCCCGGTCGGCCAGCGCCCGGACGATCGCATCGCCGCGGACGTTCGCGATGGCTTCGTGTCCGAAGATGCGGCGCGCCGCGATTATGGCTGGAAAGGCTGAACCGGGGGCTGGAAAGGCTGAACCGGGCGCCTGGCGCCCGGCCGGCTGTCAGTTCTCGACCAGCGGCAGGGTGCGCAGCGCGTCCAGGCTGCGCGCCAGTTGCTCGGAAAACTTCGCGGTCGCCAAGGGCAGGTTGCGGCCTTTCAGATAGCCCAGCACCAGCGGGCCATAGGGCGTGTCGGCATCGCTGATCGGGCGCACCGCCCAGCGCGGATCGGCCTGGCACAGCAAAGAACCGATCTCGATCTGGAAGGTGATCGCCTGGCTGTCGAGCACGAAATCGGCCAGCAGGTCGAAGCTGTTCGCCTCCAGCGCGACATCCATTTCCATCGAACTGGTGACCAGCCGCTGCTCGATGATCTCGCGCCCGCCGAAATTGCGATCCGGCAGCGCGATCGGATAGTCCATGCATTCGCGCAGCCGGACGCTGCTGGATCCGGCAAGCGGATGGTCATGCGCCATGATCGCCACAAGCCGCTGGCCGGTGGAGGTGACGACGCGCAGTTCGGCGGTCAGGTGCGGCTTGAAGATCAGCACCAGGTCGATGTCATAGTTGATCAGCGCCTGCATCGCGCTGTTATGGTCCATCACCGACACGTGGTATTTCACGAAAGGGTAGGCTTCGCGCATCGTGCGGATTTCCTGCAACAGGAAGCTGCGCGCCACCGCCTGGCTGCACGCGATCCGCACGTCGCCGCGCTGCAGCCCTTTCAGTTCCTCGACATGCGAGAAGACCCGGCGCAGTTCGGCATCCTGGTTGCGGATCCACTGGATCAGGATCTGGCCGGCCTGGGTGGGGCGCACGCCCGTGACGCTGCGTTCGAAGATCGGCGCGCCCAGATCGTGTTCGGCATCCTGTATCCGGCGCAGCAGCGCCGAAGGCGTGACGTTGAGCCGCTCGGCCGCCTGCCGCACCGATCCCACCCGCGCGACTTCCTCGATGTAGCGCCAGATGCGCATGTTGCGGAACGCCATAAGCCACAGCCCTTTCCATGTTTCTTTTTGGGCAACGCCAATACCTTAATTTAGCACCCCCTGGACAACACGCAAACGCGGTATCCACGAGGTGCCCGGTCGGCGGAGCGCTGGCCCGGCCCCGGTTCCTTGCGGAAGGGAAATTCGCAAGAACCTGGAAAAAAAGGAAAACAGATGCATCTTTGGCGCAACGAGGATGTTCATCGATTTTCCCGGTTTTGACAAGCCCGCCGGCCATGCTGGCAGGACAGGAGACGGGTTTTGAGTTTTGGTTTGAATGGCAGAACGGTGATCCTCACCGGCGCCGCAAAGGGCATGGGCCCTGCGATCAGCCGGGCCTACGCACGCGAAGGCGCCGCTCTGGTATTGTCCGGCCGGGACATGCAAGCCGTTGACGGGCTGGTCGCCGAACTCAAGGAAGCGGGCGCCCGCGCCATCGGCGTCGCCTGTGACGTGACCGTTGCCGCCGATACCGATCGCCTGGCCACGCAGACCCTGCAGGCGTTCGGCGCGATCGACGTGCTGGTCAACATCGCCGGCGGCACCGGCCCGGTGGGCAAGACCGCGTGGGACACCACGCCCGAGGAATTCGACCAGATCGTCACGCTCAACATGGGCGGCTGCTTCAACGCGATGCGATCGGTGCTGCCGGCGATGATCGCGCGCCGCTATGGCAAGATCGTCAATGTCGGCGGCACCTTCGGCATGCGCGGACGCGCCGGCCGCATGGCCTATTCGGCGTCCAAGTGGGGCCTGCGCGGCATCACCAAATCCACCGCGCTCGAAGCCGGCCCCTTCAACGTCAACGTGAACTGCGTGGCCCCCGGCATGGTCGATGGCCCGCGCTTTCGCACCAAGGTGATCCCCGCCGTCGCCGCTGCCGAGGGCGTGAGCGAGGAAGAAGCCGTCGCCTCGCACGCGGCCGAATACGCGCTGCGCCGCATTTCCACCGACGAGGACGTGGCCAATGCCTGCCTCTTCCTGTCATCCGACCTGTCGCGACAGATCACGGGCGTAGACCTGCCCGTGGACGGCGGCTGGGCGCTTCTTTGATACGAAAGACTTTGCAATGACGAACCTTGTCGCGGATCTGGTCCTGAAGGGCGGTACGATCGTCACCGACACGACGCAGTACCGGGCGAGCATCGCCATCAAGGACGGCATGATCCTGGCGATCGGCGCCGACGATGCGATGCCGCCGACCCATGCGATCGTCGACGTGACCGGCAAGCACGTTCTGCCCGGCGCGATCGACGCCCACGTCCACTTCCGCGAGCCGGGCTATACCCACAAGGAAACGTGGGAAACGGGCACCGCCAGCGCCGCCATGGGCGGTGTGACGACTGTGTTCGAAATGCCCAACACCAAGCCCCCCACCGGCACGGTGGAAGCGCTCAACATCAAGCTGGAGGCGGCCGAGCGCCAGGCCTATGTCGATTTCGGCATCTACGGCCTGATGGGCGAGGACAACCTCGACCAGTTGGAAGCGCTGATCGATGGCGGCGTGGCCGCGTTCAAGTGCTTCATGGGCAATACCTTCGCCAACCTGCCCTCGCCGCCCACCGGCGCGATCCTGGAAGGGTTCGAGATCGTGGCCAAGCACGGCTTGCGGATCGCGCTCCACGCCGAAAACGCATCGATCATGGCGCGCCGGCAGGTCAAGCTCCAGGCCGCCGGGCGCAACGATCCGCTGGCCCATCTGGCCGCGCGCCCGCCCGTGGTCGCGGTGGAAGCCGTCGCGCGGGCCGCGATCCTCGCGGAATGGACCGGCGCGCGCATTCACATCCTGCACGTATCGTCGGGCGATGAACTGCGACCCTTGCGCGAAGCCAAGGCGCGCGGCGTCGACATTACGGCGGAAACCTGCCCGCATTACCTGCTGCTGGACGAACAGGCCTATACCGACAAAGGCTCGCTGATCCGCGTCAACCCGCCCGTTCGCGAAAAAACGCACCAGGACCAATTGTGGAAAGGCGTGCAGGACGGCACGATCGACATGATCGCGACCGACCATGCCCCACATTCCCACGCCGAAAAGCACAACGAAGACATCTGGTGCGCCGATTGCGGCTTTACCGGGGTCGAAACGCAGATGCCGCTGATGCTCACGCAAGTGCGCAACGGCCGCCTCTCGCTCAACGACTATGTGCGCATGACCTCGACCGCGCCGGCCCGCGCCTTCGGCCTGTTCCCGCGCAAGGGCATCCTCATTCCGGGGGCAGACGCCGATATCGTCGTCATCGACCTGGAGCGCGAGGAAATGGTCGATTCGGGCGTGCTGCAATCCAAGGGATCGAGCACCCCGTTCGACAAGGTGGCGGTGCGCGGCGTGCCGATCCACACGCTGGTGCGGGGCCGCTTCGTGATGCGTGAGCGCCAACTGGTGCCCGATGCGAAAGGCCACGGCACATCGGTGCGGCGCATCCAGCAGATGCCGACCCCCGCGCCGCGCAACCTGGAACACACCACCGCCGCGATCATCGGGGCGAGCGGCAGGCCCTGATGGCGCAGGGCGCGATCCGGGTCGGACATTGCATCGCCGATCCCGGCCGCGCCGCCGCATCCGCTTTCGCCGCCGAGATCGCGTTTGGCGATGGCCGGATCACGCATGTCTCGCCGCTCGATCGCGCGGCGCTGACCGCGCACGAGGCCCGCGCGATCGCGCTGCCGGGGCTGGCCAACGCCCATGATCACGGGCGCGGCGTCAGCAACCTGGCCTTCGGCGCGATCGATGGCCCGCTGGAAACCTGGCTGGCCGGGCTGGCCCGCGCGCCGCGCCTCGATCCTTACGCCTGCGCCGCGCTGGCCTTCGCGGCGATGGCCGGGTCCGGGGTCTGCGCCACCAACCATTGCCACAACACGCAAAGCAGCCTGACGCTGCTGGACGAAGCCGAAGGCGTTTCGCGCGCGGCGCGCGATGTCGGCATTCGCGTGGCGTTCTGCTGGCCGTTCTTCGATCGCAACCCGGTGGTCTATGGCGATCCGGCGCCACTGGCGCGCTGGCTGCTGGCCGACGAAGTGCCGCTGGCCGTGCCCTTCCGCCCCGCGCCGCGCAATTTCGAACTGATCGAGCAGGCGCTCGCGTTCGAGCATCCGCTGTTCCAGATCCAGTACCAGCCGGTCGGCCCGCAGTGGTGCCGCGACGAGACGCTGATCGCCATTGCCGAGGCTTCGGCCATCACCGGGCGCGGCGTCCACATGCACATGTTCGAGACGCGGCGGCAGCGCGAATGGGCCGATGCGGCCTATGCCGACGAAGGCGGGCTGGTGGCGTTCCTCGATACCATCGGCCTGCTCTCCCCGCGCCTGACGCTGGCGCATGGCGTGTGGTTCGAGGACGACGAACTGGCGCTGCTGGGCGAACGCGGCGTCAACCTGTCGGTCAACAATTCCTCGAACTTGCGGCTGCGCTCGGGCCGGGCGGCGCTTCCCGCCATGCGCCGGCACGGGCTGAGCGTGGGGCTGGGCATGGACGCGATGAGCCTTGACGACGACGACGACATGCTGCGCGAGGCCCGCCTCGCCTGGCGGCTCCATGCCGCGCGGCTGCACACGGCCGACATCTTCGACATGGCCTGCCGGACCGGGCGCTCGGGCATCGTCGGTCAGGACGGCGGCGGCGTGATCGCCGTTGGCGCGCCGGCCGATATCCTGGTGCTCGATGCCGAAACCCTGCTGGCGGATCGCATCGGCGATGGCACGGCGCTGCCCGCGCTCGTGCTTGAACGTGCGACGCGCCGCGATGTCGATCGGCTGTTCGTGGCGGGACGAGAGGTCGTGCGCGGCGGCATGGCTACCGGGATCGACGCTGCGGCCCTGCGCGCGCGCACCATCGAGCAGGCGCGCGCGGAAGCGCGCGACAACCCACCCGACCTAGCGCGGATCGCCCGCATGGAAACCGCACTGACCAAGTACTACGCCGCAGGGCTGCACAAGGAAGGCGGACGATGAGCGCCGCGCCTTCCGCGGATGACGGCGAACGCGGCGCCATGCCGGCGGCCAAGGACTATTCCGAGGCGCTGGCGCGCGGCCTGCGCATCCTGACGATCTTCGGCGAGGATACGCCCAGCCTGACACTGGCCGAAATCGCCCGGCTGATCGGCCTGCCCCGCGCGACCACGCGGCGCGCGCTGATCACGCTGGTCCACCTTGGCTACATGGAGGAAGACCGCCGCCGCTTTCACTTGCGGCCCCGCGTGCTCGATCTGGCCGCCGCCTACTTGCGCGCCAGCCCGGCCATCGCGATCCTCCAGCCGGCCTGCGAGCGGCTGGCCGCCGCGCATGGCGAGACATTCTCGGTCGCGGTGCTCGACGGGCGCCACGCCGCGATGATCGCCTATGCCCGGCCGCGCCAGCTCTATTCCGATAGCGCCGGCATCGGCCTGCGCATGCCCGACTATTGCAGCGCGGTGGGCCGCGTCCTGCTTTCCGGCCGCCCGCCCGAACAGCTTGACGCCTATCTGGGCGCCGCGCCGCTGCCGGCGCTGACCGACCAGACCCTGACCAGCCCCGAGGAAACCCGCGCGCGGATCGAAGCCGCCCGCAGGGATGGCTTCGCGGTGGTTTCGGACGAGGTCGAGCCGGGCTTCCGCTCGATGGCGGTGCCGGTGCGGCGCGCCGGCGGCGCCATCGCCTTCGCTCTCAACATCGGCATGCCTTCCGGGCGCATGCCCGAAACCACACTCCGCGAGCGCTACCTCGACCTGCTTCGCCAGGAAGCGGCGGCGCTGGAACGCCAATTGCTGTAATGGGAACCTGCCGGCCATGAACCTGCGTCATCACCCCGCAACCATTACCGCGGCGGTCTATGCCCTGTCGGTGCTGGCCATGGCCACCGTATCCTGCCTGGTCCCGCTGATGACCGGCTATGCCGATGTCCTGGGCAGCGACAAGAGCGCGCTGGCGCTGGGCATTGCGCTGTTCTCGGTGCCGGCGGCGGCGCTGGCGGCCATCGGCGGCGGCGTGATCGACCGGATCGGGCTGCGTCCCTCGCTGGCGGTCGCCGGCGTGCTGATCATTGGCGGCGACGTGATGGTCTATGCCGCGCAATCGGTCTGGATGCTCTATGCGGCGATGCTCGTCGCCGGCAGCGGCTACAGCATCGTGGCGGTGGGCGCGCCCGCCGTGCTGATGGCCACGCTCGACGGATCGGCGCGGATCAAGTCGGTGTCGTTCTGGTCCACCTATGCGCCAACGGGCTTTTCGATCGGCCTGCTGATCGCCGCCGCGCTGGCGGGCGGCCCCTACTGGCGGGCCACCCCGCTGTTCCACGCCGGCCTGCTGCTGCTGGCCACGCTGTTCGCGCTGATCGCGCTGCCTGCGGTCCCGCCACTGCCGGCGGGCGAGACCGCAGGGCGCGAGCGGCTGACGCTGGCCGGGCTGCTGGCGATCTTTCGCGACCGCGCGGTGGTGCTGCTGGCCATCGCGATCGCCATTCCCAACGCCATTTCCTATGGCACCAGCCTGATCACCCCGTCCTATTTCGCCGAGGCGCACAACATCTCGCTGGCGGCTTCGGCCACGGCGGTCGCGCTGGGCAAGATCCTGGCGATGATGACCGGCGGCGTCATCATCGGGCAGTTGCTGTCGCGCAACGGGTCCAGCCGCAAGCTGTTCATCGCGCTGGTCCTGGTCGGCATGATCGCGCAAGTGCTGATCTACCTGCCCTACAGCCCGTTCCCGCTGGCGCTGGCCGCGCTCGTGCTGTGGCTGTTCGCGTTCGGCGGAATTTCGGGGCTGGGCATGGCGATGCTGCCCACGATCGTGCCCGAACCGGGCCGGCGCGCCGCCGCCAGCGGCGTGCTGAACCAGGCGATTTCGCTGCTCTCGTTCCTTACGCCGTCGCTGGTATTTTCGTTGACCGGCTGGACCCAGTTCGTATCGCTGGCGGTGGGCGGGCTGCTGCTGTGCATCGTCGCGTTCCCGGTCAGCCGCGACAAGGACGATGCGACAAGCCAGCCCGTATCGGCCTGACGGCGCCGCGTCAGGCCACGCCCGCCCAGTTTTCGCGCCGCCAGTCCGCCACAGCCAGCGGCTGGCCGCCTGACAGGCCGGCGCAGGCCAGCGCCCCGAACCGCATCTGGCCATCGGGCAGCGGCGCCAGATTGTGGCCGCGCGCGGCCAGCGCCGGGCGGGCCGGATGGCTTTCCTCGATCAGCAGCGCCCCGCCTTCGCTGCGCCAGCGCGGCGCGGCGATGGCCCGGGCCAGATCCTCGCCCCGCCGGACGATCCTGTCGATCACCTGTAACAGCGTCTGCACCTGGCCATCCGCGCCCGGCGTGGCGAGCGCGAGCAGATCCGGCCCATCGCGCCCGGGCCGCCGCAGCATCGCCGGGGCAAGCGTGTGGACCGGCCGCTTGCCGGGACCGGCGGCATTGGCCCCGCCGGTAAAGCCGCCCGCGCGATTGTTGAGCGTGATGCCGAGTTCGGGCACGAAGACGCACGATCCGAAATCATCGAACAGCGATACCAGCGACGACACGACCAGCCCATCGGCATCGGCGGTCGCGACCCCGGCGGTATGGAGATAGGCGCGCGGCCCGCCGCGCAGCGACGCGCGATCCGGGTTTATCGTCAGCGCCTCATCCAGCAGGCTGGCGCCGTCTGCCGCCCGGTCGCGATAGGCGAAGGCGGCTTCGGTCAGTTCCACGCACAGATGTTCGGCACTGGCATCGTCGCCGGGTGAACAGTGCGCCAGCCCCTGCAACGCCATGGCCAGCAGGATGCCCTGCGTCGGCGATGGCTGGACCAGCACTTCGCATCCCCGATAGGACACGGCGATCGGATCGGCCAGTTCGGTGGCGTGGGCGGACAGATCGGCCACGGCCAGCGCCCCGCCTCCGGCGGCAACCGCCCGCGCGATCGCCGCTGCGGCATCGCCGTGATAGAACCAGCCGGCGCCATGCTGCCCCATCTGGCGCAGCGCCGCGCCCAGCGCCGGCTGGATCAAGACATCGCCTTCGCACAGCCCGCACAAGGCCCAGCCCGCCGCGCCGTTGCGCACCAGCCGGTCGTGCTGCGCCACGGCCGCGCGCGCCACGCTGGCGCAGATGCGGTGCCCGTGTTCCGCCAGCCTTATGGCCGGCGCCAGGCAGTCTGCCAGCGCCAGCCTGCCCCAGCGATCGTGCATCGCGGCCCAGCCGCCCGCCAGCCCCGGCACGGTCACGCTGGTCGCGCCATCGCCAGAGGCCTGCGTCAGGCCAAGCGGAGCCGCGCCCGCGCCATTGACCGCGATCACGCCACCGCCATCGCCGACCAGCGCGAACAGATCGCCCCCCAGGCCGCAGGCGTCCGGCGACACCACGCACAAGGTCGCCTGCGCCGCGATCGCCGCATCGACGGCGGACCCGCCCTTGAACAGCATGGCCTGCCCGGCGGCGACCGCCAGCGGATGCGCGGCCGACACCGCGCCGCGCTCTCCGGGCAAAGTGGGCCTTGCCGCAGAGGAATAGCCATCGCCGAAGCCCCACCCCATGCTCATGCCCATCAGGCCTTTCTGGTCAGCTTCATCGGCAGTTGCGCCAGCCCGCGCAGGCCCGGAACCAGCCGCAGCACCGATGGCCCGGTCAGGTCCAGCCGGTCGGCCCTGGCGGCCAGCGCGCGAAAGAACACTTCGCCTTCCAGCCGCGCCATCATCTGCGCCACGCAGCCGTGGATGCCGGTGCCATAGCCCACCTGGTGCGAAACCCGGCGGCGGATGTCGAACCGGTCCGGCTCCTCCCACACCGCCGGATCGCGCCCCGCCGATCCGATCAGCACCAGCACCTTTTCATGCTTGCCCAGTTGCTGGCCGGCGAATTCGAAGGCCTGCGTCGTGGTGCGGAACAGGCTTTGCGAGGAACTGTCATAGCGCGTCGCTTCCTCGAAGGCGTTGCGCGCCAGCGCGGGATCATCGCGCAGCAGCGCCCACTGGTCGGGATGCTCGGCCAGCGCGCGCAGGCACAGGCCGATCGAATCGATGGTCGTATCGACGCCCGCCGAAAGGAACGAGCGCACCAGCAGCTTCGCTTCGGCGTGGGTCAGCTCGCCCGCATCGGCGGCGGCGTAAAGCCCCGCCCCCAGCCCATCGGGCGTCAGCGCGCCGCGTTCGCACCGCGCGTCGATCCAGGCGCTGACTTCGTCGGCGCGCGACAGGAGCTGTTCGTACCACGGCGTGCGCGGCCCGAACGCGCCGAACACCATGCCGCCGTAGATCAGCATGATCTCGCGATCGAGCTTGGGCATGCCCACGGCATCGGGAAAGACCGTCATCGGGAACGGCCGGACGAGGTCTTCCACCGCCTCGATCTCGCCGCGCTCCAGCGCGCTTTCCACCAGTTCGCCGGCCACCCGTTCGAACCCGGCGCGCATGGCCTTGAGCGCGGTGGCCGAAAGCACGCGCATCATCGCGCGGCGCGCGCGGTCATGCTCGGGCGGATCGACTTCGAGGATGATGCTGGGCTGGCGCCAGTTCTTTTCCTTGAAGTAATTGGTGATGCCCCCGCCCCCGGCGTTGCTGAAGCGCTGCCAGTCGGTCAGCACCTGCTTCACCTGTTCGTGGTGATGGACCACCCAGATATCGTGCTTTTCCAGCCAGACGACCGGCCCCAGCGCACGCAATCGCGCATAGTGGCTGAACGGGTCCGCCCGGAATTCCTCCGAAAACGGATCGAAGGACGAAACGACGCGGCGATCAGTGGCGATGGGCATCTTGGGCGTTCTCCCGTTCGGCGCGCAGCGCGGCGGTGGCGGCAAGGTCAAGGACGCCGGCCTCGGTCACGACCACGCCATAGGCCTGGCGGGCGTGATCGCGCGTGATGCGTCCATCGATCAGGTCTTCCAGCACGCGCTCCGGCTCGCGCGTGAACGGATCGCCGAAGCCGCCGCCGCCGGCCATGACGTGGCGATAGACATCGCCCGACTGCAGCGTCAGCGCGGCGGTGGGCATGGCCGGCAACCTGCGCTCGCCGCGCGCATCGCGCAGCAGGTTGATCGCGGGTGCGCCGTCCTGCCCGCCGAACAGCCCGTGCGGAGGATGGACCACCTTGTCCGAGCGCACCCCGAAATAGAGGTCGTCGGCCAGCATGCGATACTCGCGAACGATGCCCAGGCCGCCCCGGTTGCGCCCCGCCCCGCCGGTATCGGGGACCAGGCCATAGCGTTCGATCCTGATCGGGTAATCGGCCTCGATCGTCTCGATCGGCACGTTGGCCTGGTTGGAGGCCATGTGCGGCACGCCTTCCTGGCCGTCATGGCCGCTCGTCGCGCCCCACACGCCCATCACGCATTCGGAAAAGACGAAGGTCCGCCCGTCCACGCGCCCGCTGAAGCTGGGCAGCGTCGATCCGCCGGCGCCATCGGCCGCCACTTTGTCGGGCACGGCCTGCGCCAGCGCGCCGAACACGCAATCGACGATGCGATAGCCGGTGATGCCCCGCGCGCCACAGGGCGCGGGATAAGTGCAGTTGAGCACCGAGGCTTCGGGCGCGACGACATGGATCGGCCGGGTATAGCCGTGGCAGTTCGGCACGTCGTCGCCCATGACCGAGCGCAGCGCGGCATAGACGTTGGACTTGCAGAACGAGAGCGGCGCATTGATCCCGCCGCGCACTTGCGGCGAAGTGCCCGTCCAGTCCGCCGTCACTTCATCGCCCGAAACGGTCAGCCGCAGACGGAAATGCACCGGCTCGGGCGCATCGCCCAGCCCGTCGATGTGATCGTCGAACGCATAGACGCCATCGGGTATCGCCCGGATCGCGGCGCGCGCCATGCGTTCGGCATAGTCATGCAGCACTTCGCCATAGCCGCGCACGGTCCGCGCCCCATAGCGCGCGATCATCGCCGCCAGCCCGCGCGCGCCGGCCTGCGTCGCGGCAAGCTGCGCCTCGATATCGCCCAGCACCTGATCGGGCATGCGCACATTGGCGGCGATCACTTTCGGCAACACGGGATCGACCACCCCGGCCCGGCGCAGCTTCAGGAACGGCAGGCGCAGCCCTTCCTGATGGATTTCCACCGCGCTCAGCGAATTGCTGCCCGGAACCAGCCCGCCGACATCGACATGATGCGCGATCGTGGCCGCCCAGCCCTGCACCGCGCCTTCGTGGAAGATCGGCCGGATCACATAGATGTCGGGCAAGTGCTGCCCCGACGCGAGGTAGGGATCGTTGCCGATGAAGACATCGCCATCGGCGATATCGCCCTGATATTCGCCGATCAGGTGGCGCATCGCATCGTGGAAGCTGCCCAGATGCATCGGCGTGGTCAGCCCTTGCGCCAGGTTGCGCCCTTCGGCGTCGCACAGCGCGGTCGAGAAATCCATCGCATCGCGCACGATCGGCGAATGCGCGGTGCGCATCAGGATCAGCGCCATTTCGTCGGCGATGGCCTCGAACCCGTTCTTGAACACTTCCAGCAGGATCGGATCGACGTTGTCCTTCACGGCTCCACCCCTGCATCCAGATCGATGACGATATTGCCGCCCCGGTCGCGCCGTGCCGTGGCATGCGGCGGGACCAGCGTGGTGCCTTCATATTCCTCGACGATCAGCGGCCCGCGTCGCGGCGCGTCGCCCAGGCCGGCGCGGCCGATCACCGGCGTGTCGACAAGCCCGTGGTCGGGCCCGAAATAGGCCGGCCGGCGCGCCTCGGCGGAAAGGGTTTCTGGGACAATGGCATCGGCGCTCGGCGCGCTGTCGGCGATCCGGCCCGGCCCTTTGGGCGCAAGGGTGCCGATCACGCGCAGCGTCACGATATCGATGGCGTGATCGCCCAGATCGTGGCCATAGCTGCGCTGGTGTTCGCGTTCGAACGCGATGCGCAGCGCGGCCAGCGTGGCCTGCGAAAGCGGCCCCGCCGGCACGTCGACGCCCAGTTCGAAGCCTTGCCCGCGATAGCGCAGTTCGGCCCGCCAGCGCAGCGTCGCGGCCGGATCGGCAAGTTCCTGGCGCACCGTCTGCTCCAGCCGCGCGAACGCCGCCTGCATGGCGCCCAGCGCATCGTCATCGCCCGCCAGCGGCCGGCCGAACGCCAGCGAGCGGCTGACCTCGTGATCGGTGAACAGCAGCCCCACCGCGCTGAACACGCCCGCGCCGGGCGGCACGATCACGCGCGCCATGCCCAGTTCGCCGGCCAGCGCCACCGCGTGAATGCCGCCGTTGCCGCCAAAGGCGAACAGCGCGAAATCGCGCGGATCGCGGCCGCGATAAGTGGACACCGCCTTGACCGCGCGCATCATCGCCGAATTGGCCAGCCGATGGATGCCCCAGGCCGCGTCCAGCAGCGACCGATCGAGCACCCGGCAGACGACGCGCTCGATCGCCTCGCGCGAGAGAGCGGCATCGATGGGCACCGATCCGCCGGCCAGCGCCAGCGGATTGAGATAGCCCAGCACCACGTTGGCATCGGTCACCGTGGCATGGACGCCGCCCGCGCCATAGCAGGCCGGCCCCGGCACCGCGCCCGCGCTGTCCGGCCCGACCTTGAGCGCGTTGCCCGCATCGATGCGCACGATACTGCCGCCGCCCGCGCCCACTTCGGACACATCGATGACGGGCAGCTTCAGCGCATAGCCGCCACCCTTGGCCAGCGCGCTCGACATCGAAATGCCGCCGCCCACTTCGTATTCGTCGGTGGTGACAAGGCGGCCGTTCTCGATCAGCGAGGCCTTGGCCGTGGTGCCGCCCATGTCGAAGGTGATGATGTTGCCCAGCCCCGCGCTGGCGCCCAGCCGCGCCGCGCCGACCACGCCCGCCGCCGGCCCGCTTTCCACCACCGTGGCCGGGCGCGCGATCACCCGATCGACATCGAGCAACCCGCCGCCCGATTGCATCATCAGCAGCCGGCCGTTCAGCCCCGCCGCTAGCAGGCGCGCTTGCAGCTCGCCCAGGTAAGCGCTGATGACCGGGCCGATATAGGCATTGACCACGGTGGTGCTGGTCCGCTCGTACTCGCGGATTTCGGGCAGCACGTCATGGCTGGAACAGATGAAGGTGCCCGCCGGCAGCATGTCGCGCAGGATCGCTTCGGCGGCGGCTTCGTGCGCCGGATTGGCGTAGCTGTGCAGGAAGCAGATCGCCACGGCCTTGACCCCGGCCTCGGCCAGGGCTTCGCCGCAGCGCCGCACCGCCGCCTTGTCCAGCGCGCGCACCACGCCGCCTTTCGCATCGAGCCGCTCGGCCACTTCCAGCCGCAACCGGCGCGGCACGAGCGGCGCGGGCTTCTGGTAAAGCGGGGCATAAAGCCGGGGAACGCGCACCCGGCGCATTTCCAGAACGTCGCGAAAGCCTTCGGTGGTGACCAGCGCGGTGCGCGCGCCCTTGCCCTCAAGAATGGCGTTGGTGGCGATCGTGGAGGCGTGCAGGATCTCGTCGAAATGGCCTGGCGCCAGATCGAGCCGCCGCATCACGTCGGCGATGCCCGCAAGGATCGCGCTGGCGTAGTCGCCCGGCGTCGTCGGCGTCTTGGCGGTGGTCAGCACGCCGTCCGGGGAAAGACAGGCGATGTCGGTAAAGGTGCCTCCGATATCGGCAGAGATGCGATATCCGGTGCCCATCAGGCGCACCGGAAGCGGGCGAGTTTGGCCTCGTCGATCACGATGCCAAGCCCCGGCGCATCCAGCGGCAGGATCGCGCCGTCCTTCACCGCCATCGGTTCGGCCAGCACGTCGTCCTCGTAATAGCGGCCGGCCACCTGGCAGGGATGGCGTCCCGCCGGCGCGCTGATGGCGATCACCGCGCCCAGGTCCACCGCCGGATGCGCCAGCGCGAAGTGGACGTTGGCCGCCGTGCCGATGGCCGATTCGATCGATCCGTTGACATCGCAGCGCATCAACTGCGCCGCCGCCAGCCGCGCCACGTTGCCCGCGCCCACGAAGCCGCCGGCCTTGGCCAGATAGATCGACAGGCAATCCGCCCCGCGCGCCGCGCTGACATCGATCGCATCGTTGATGTCCCAGCACGTCTCGTCGGCGATGATCGGCACGGGCGAAGCGGCGGTCACTTCCGCCATGTAGCGCAGCCCGGTCGTCGGCTGCTCGACCAGATCGACCCCGGCATCGGCCAGCCGGCGAACGGCGGCAACGGCGGTCTTGGCGTGGCCATAGCCCTGGTTGGCATCGAGCCGCAGCGTGATGCCGGCGCCCAGTTCGTGGCGCAGCGCCGCCGTCAGCCGCACGTCGCGATCCAGATCGACGCCGCCCTTGATCTGGAGCGAGCGGACCCCGTCCGCCGCGGCGGCCACACCTTCGCGCAGCGCATCGCCTTCGTCCATCAGGCCGATCATGTGGGCAACGGGCACCGTGTCGCGCACCGCGCCGCCCAGCAGCTTGTAGATCGGCAGCCCGGTCGCCTTGCCCCACAGATCGTGCAGCGCGATGTCGACCGCGCATTTGGCATAGACATTGCCGATGACCAGCCGGTCGAGCAGCCGGCGGGCGGCGGTGACGGCGGTGGGATCGCGGCCGATCAGCGCCGGGGCGAACACCGCGTTGACCAGATGCGCCACCGTGGCCAGCGTTTCGCCCGAATGCCGCCCCCAGTCGCCGCCCCAATCGGGCAGGGGCGTGGCCTCGCCATAGCCGACCAGGCCATCGTCGGTTTCGATGCGCACCAGCACGAAACCGCCCAGATCGACGTTCAGCCCCGCCCACTTGAACGCGCGCCGGGGCGGCAGACGAAAGGGATAGGCCTCGACAGCGCGAATCTTCAACGTGCGGTCCCTTCGGGAAATGGATCGTTGCGGCGAGTCGCTACCACATATTTTCCTATCGGAAAATATTTTTACAGAATTTCATCCTTCATGCCGCCCGTCATTCGCTGGCCATTTCGCGCTTGCGCGATCCCGGGCTCATGTATTGCGCCACGTCCGCGCGCTGGGCGCTGGCGGGGTCGTGCGAAACCGACAGGACGCGCGCGTCGCCTTCGCCAACGCAGAGGTAAACGTGCTTCATGCCGCTGTCGAAATAGGCGCTTTCGCCGGCGGCCAGGCGAAACGGGGTATAGTGCTCGGTGTGGATCTCGATCGCGCCCGACAGCACATAGACGAATTCCTCGCCCTTGTGCTCGCTCCAGTGGTCGAACTCCTCCACCGTGCGCGCGCGGACGACCATTTCGAGCGGCACCATCGCCTTGCGCGAAATCTCGCTGGCGTGGACGCGGTAATCGTACTGGTCGCTTTGGAAATGATCGCCCTCGCCCGCGCGGGTCGTCGTCTTGCGGCCGGAAAGCTGGCTTTTCTCGCCAGGCGAAACGATATCCTCAAGCCCCACGCCCAGCGCGTCGCACAGGCGCTTCAGGATATCATAGGATGTTGATGTCTGGCCGTTTTCTATCTTGGACAGCGCCGAGATGGAAATTCCGGCCCGGCCGCTGATCCCGGCCAGCGTCTCCGACCGATCGTGCCGCGCGCTGCGCAGGCGCTCGCCGATCTGCTGCGCCTCCCTGGTCCGCTTGTGCTGCGCCATGCCGATGGTCACCTTGTGAAAAATATTCCAGAATGATGCAATGCCATCTTCCGGGCCGGCCGTGAAGGCCTGGATGCTGGCGATCCCGTGCGCGATTTCGCGCTTTTCTTATCGGAAAATTGCCCTACCCTTGGCGCGTTCGCGAACGCCGCCTTCGCCGCAAGGCGCGACAAGGGAAGCCGATGACCCCCGCCACCGACATTCGCCGCCTGTTCGTGCTGTTGTGCGGCTACGAAATCCTGCCCAAGACGATCTCCACGCGCGGGCAGGGCGCGCGCTTCATCCTCAGCGAACCGGTCTGCGCCTATCTGCTCGACACCGCATCGGGCTGGGTGCTGCTCGATGCCGGGATGAACCCCGAAAACATCACCGACCCCGCCCGGCGCGAAGCGGCGTTCGGCCGCCATGGCATGACCCCGCCGGTCATCCGCGCGCCGCATCGCCTGGAAACCCAGCTCGACCAGATCGGCGTGCGCTTTGCCGATATCGGCCACGTCATCCTGTCGCACCTGCACTTCGATCATTGCGGTTACCTCGGCCACTTGCGCCACGCCCGCATTTCGGTGCAGCGCCGCGAACACGCGCAGGCCTTCGAAGCCGATCCCGGCGTCGCCTATATCCGCAGCGACTATGATGACCCGGCGATCCGCTGGGACCTTCGCGATGGAGACTGGTCGGCCATGCCCGGGCTGCACCTGCTCGACACGCACGGCCACACCGACGGGCACCAGTCCGCCCTCCTCCACTTGCCCGGCACCGGCCCGATCCTGCTGCCGTTCGACGCGGGCGACCTGCGCGAGAATTTCACCCAGGAACTCCTGCCCGGCGAATGCCGCGATGAGCACGCGGCGCTGGCCGCTATCCGCCGTCTCAAGCGGCTTGAGCACGATCTAGGTGCGTCTATGCTGCTGTTCCACGACCCTGTGGAAATCCAGCAGATGCGCCTCGCGCCCGAATACTACGATTGACACCGCAAGCTGATCGGCGCTTCCCTTCGCGCAAAGGCGCGACAGGGAAAGGCGATTATCGCGATGAGCAGACTGGGCACCCATCGGGAACGTCACCTCGTATCGCGCATCGGCTGGCTGCGCGCGGGGGTGCTTGGCGCGAATGACGGCATCGTCTCGACCGCCAGCCTGATCATCGGCGTTGCGGCGGCGGCCGCGAAACCGGCCGACATCCTGGTGGCGGGCGCGGCCGGGCTGGTCGCCGGGGCGATGTCGATGGCGGCCGGCGAATATGTCTCGGTCAGTTCCCAGTCGGATACCGAACAGGCCGATCTTGCCCGTGAACGCGGCGAACTGGCCAGCAATGTCGATGCCGAAATCAGCGAGCTGGCCGGCATATACACGAAGCGCGGCGTCGATCCGGCCACGGCGGACAGCGTGGCGCGTCAGTTGATGGCGAAGGACGCGCTCGGCGCCCACGCCCATGACGAACTCGGCATTTCGGAAATCACGACCGCGCGGCCGATCCAGGCGGCGCTGACTTCGGCCGCGACGTTCACCGCCGGCGCCGCCCTGCCGCTGGCCATCGTCATCTTCGCGCCCGGCGGCTGGCTGGTGCCGATCGAAGCGGTTGCCTCGCTGCTGTTCCTCGCGCTGCTTGGCGGCATCGGCGCGCGCGCCGGCGGAGCGCCGGTGGGGAAAGCCACGCTGCGCGTCACGTTCTGGGGCGCGCTGGCCATGGCGCTGACGGCGGGGATCGGACGGATGGTGGGAACGGCGGTATGATCGCTTGGCGCCATTTCACGCGTCGCCGCGCCGACCGCGCTCGCCCTACTCGGCCGGTTGCAACTGCGGCCCGCGCGGGCGCAGCAGGCGGCCCAGGCGCGCGAACGAGCGCGTGATCAGCGCGTTTTGCGCCATCCATGCGTGATAGGCGCGGTACTTGGCATCTTCGGCCAGCAAGTGCTTTTCCTCGGTCCGGGCACGCCAGAAATAGACCGCGCTGACCATCCCGAGGATCGTGGTGTTGCGCACCATATCGGTCAGCGAACCGGTGGTGGCGAAGAACGGCAGCGTCGAACACCACCAGAACAGGTTCTTCGACAAATAGGCCGGATGCCGCGTGAAGCGGTAGGGACCATTGGTCAGCACGCCGCGATAGGTGAGGTTCGAAAAGCGGATGCCGAAGGCAACAGTCGCCCAGGCATAGACGCCCGTCAGGAACACCAGCAGCCCCGCCCAGGCCCACAGCAGCGCATCGTGCCCCTGCATCCAATAAGCCCAGTCGGCGGTGTTCTGGTGATAGGACAGCGGCCCGCCATCGCCCATCAGGATGAACGGCGGATAGCAGATCAGCGCCGCCAGCCAGCCGCCCAGCCAGGGATTGGCAGTGCGGATCTGCGCGTCGAGCGGCTTCAGCGTAAGCAGGTAGCCGACCATGGCGATCTGCACGTCCACCAGGAACAGCAGTTCGGTCAGCCAGCCGGCGATCGGCACCGGGCCGAACGGCACCTCGGCAAGGTTCAGCGAGACGATCGCCTGGAACCCGCCGGGCAGGATCGAGATCATGAAGGCGCAGAAGAAGCCCTTCACCGCCCAGGCCCGCAAGTGGTGCCAGACTTCCTGGATATCATAAGGTTCGCGCCCGATCAGCATCGCGCCGAAGTGCCAGGCGCCGTCGCGCGGGTTGACCAGAACGCGGTCCAGCCACAGCACATACGGCACAGAAAGCAGGAACAACGGCACGGCAGCAGCGCCGATCACCTCCATCGCGAACAGATATTGCCCGCGCCAGTACCAGCGCGCCACGCAATAGAGGAAACCGATGATCGCCCATGTCGCCCACAGCCCGGCCAGCTTGGTGGTGGACACGTCCATCACTTCGCTCACCCGGCGCGGGCGGCTCCAGTCGATACCGGTCGAGGGGCGGCGGTGGACTTTGTCGATCAGCAGCGACCACAGCACCATCGGGGTGCCCGACCACAGCAGCGCGGTCAGCGCCGCGTAAGGGCCGGACAGCGGCGCGCGCGGTCCGGGCAGCGCCAGGGCATCGGCGATCGCGGGCCAGTTGCGGCAGATGGCGATCCACGCGAACAGCCCGAACAGCCCGGCCAGGCCGACGCCGGCCGAGACATCGCTGGCGGGGCGTGCCGCCGGGGCTTGCTGCTGCGTGGTCATGCCCCCCGCGTTAGCGGGAATTGGTTAAGGCACCGGTAAAGGCGAAGCGCCCCGCCGTTTACCGGAACGCGGTGATCCGGCCGCCATCGTCCAGCACATAGAGCACGCCGTTGGCAACGATCGGGGCCAGCGTCACCGGCTCGCCCAGCTTGGTGAACGGCGTGTAGATGCCGTCCATGACGCTGACGGTGCCGAGCTGGCCTTCCGAATTGGCCACCCACAACCGGTTCCCGGCCAGCACCGGACCGGTCCAGAACACGGCGTTCTTGCGCTTCTTTTCGTTCTTGAAGCGCGTGAGCTGGGTCAGCCAGCGGACTTTGCCGGTGGTGCGCGCGATGCACAGCAGCTTCGAATCGTCGGTCAGCGTGAACACCCATTCGCCGGCGACGGCGGGGGTGGAAATGCCCGCGAGGTTGAGTTCCCAGATGCGCTGGCCGGACACCAGTTCATAGGCGGCCATGCGCCCGCCCTGCCCCAGCGCATAGACGCGGCCGCGATCGATGATCGGATCGGCATCGACATCGGTCAGCGTGCCGACTTGCGTGGAGATCGAAGTGCGCGCCAGCGCATCGGACCACAGCGTGCGGCCGTTTTCATAGCGATAGGCGGCCAGTTCGCCCGTGCTGTAGCCCGCGATCACGGTGCCCTGCCCGGCCGCCGGCGCAGCCACGCCGAACACGCCCGCCTGGCCCGGAGAGCTGGTTTCCGACCACAGCACCGCGCCATCTTCGGCGTTCAGCGCGTGGATCTGGTTGTTCTGCGTCATCACGAAGACGGAATTGTAGGCGATCGTCGCCGCGCCGCGCAGCGGGCCGGCGGGCTTCACCTTCCAGATCTGGTTGCCGCTGGCGGCATCGAGCACGGCCACGTCGCCGGTGCCCGTGGTCACATAGACGCGATCGTTGTCATAGCTGACGCCGCCGCCGTAGACCGAGCTTTTGCCATCGCCCGAAACCGAGAAAGCGCGCGTCCAGCGCCGCGCGCCGCTGGCGGCATCGAACGCGCTGACCAGGCCATCGGTGCCCATCGCGAACAGCGTGCCCTTGCCCACCACCGGGGCCGAGGCGAGCCGCTGCGAGTTCGACGATCCGGCGATCGACGCGCTCCACAGCTTGTGCGGCGCCTGCGCGAGCGCGACGTGGCCATAGCTCTTGCCGGCATTGCCGCCGGGCTGCGGCCAATCGGCGTTGGTTTCCTCGGGCGGCAGGATCACCGCCACCGTGGCCAGCGTGGCATCGACTTTCGCGCCCGATTCGATGCGCGAAAGGATCGGCACGCGATTGCCCACGGTCGGCGTCTTGGGGCCACCGCCCTTGCCGCCGATAATGCCGCAACCCGCAAGGCCCAGCGCAAGCACCGCCACCAGCGGCAGGCCAAGGGCGCGGGAGAGCTTAGAAACCGTCATTGGGGCATCCTCACGATTATTGCGGCGCTGCCGCGGCGCCTTGTTCGGCAGCCGCCTTGGCAACATCGTCGATGGCGTCCACGCCCAGCAGGCCGGCAAGCTGGCGGGCACGGCGACGCAGGGTCTCGGGCGTGTCCTTATCGCGCGAGATAGAGGCGAAAAGCGGGCCGGCCAGATCGGGCTTGCCCTGCTTGAGATAGGCCATGCCGACCAGCTCCCCGGCGCTGCCGAACCACGGTTTGCCCGGCACGGCAAGCGGCTTCAGCCGATCGACCACTTGCTGCGGCGGCACAGTATCGAACCGCAGCGACACTTCGCGCACCGTGGCCAGATCGCGCAGCGGCTGCGGCGCATCGGCATCGGCGGACACTTCGGCGAACAGCTTCACCGCATCGCCGGGGCGATCCTGTTCGAGCGCCAGCCCGCCGCGCATCAGCTTGGCGGCGGCGGAACTGCCATCGGTGCCGCCCGTGGCAAGCGCGGCCAGTTCCTTGTCGGCGGTGCCAAGCTGGTTCGCCTGGACGTGATCGAGCGCAACGACGAACTTTTCGCCTTCCTGCCCGGCGGCGTCCTTGCGGCTGCCATCCCACCACAAGTAGCCGGCCAGCGCCAGCAAGCCCGCGATCACGGCCGCGCCCAGCGGCAGGCCATAGCGCTTGACGAAGTTCGCCACGTCATCCTGGCGGACGGCTTCATCGACTTCGCGCAGGAACACGTCCTGTTCGGCCGCCTTGCGTTCGGCAAGCTGATCGTTTCGGTTCTGGGGACGGTTAGGACGCAGGGCCAATTCGGGCGCCTTCTGGAAGACTGATGGACGTTCGCGCGGTGTTTAGCGGATGGGCCAGCCTTTTCAACGCCCATGATCGCTGGCCTGTGGACGGTGAAGCGGGGCTGAACGGCGGCACGGCGGCGCGCGGATGGCTGGCGAAGGGCACGATCAAGGAAACGCCCCCCGGCCCAGCGCCCCGCCATAGACCGCGCGATAGGCCGCGATCATCGCCTTCTCATCGTATTCGGCGCGCGCGCGCCGACGGTTGGCCGCGCCGATGGCGGCGCGAAGCGGCGCATCTTCGGCCAGGGCCAGCAGCGCGTCAGCCAGTGCGCCCTCATCGCCGGGCGGGGTCACATAGGCCGCGTTTTCGGGGGCCAGCATAGCGGCCACGTCGCCAACGGCGGGCGCCGCCACGGCCAGCCCGGTCGCCATCGCCTCCACCACCGAGATCGGGAACTGTTCGCTTTCGGATGACAGCGCGAACAGATCGAACAGGCCAATAGCCGTGGCGGGGTCGGCGATGAAGCCGGGCAGATGGACGCGGTGCGCCACGTCCAGCCGCATCGCCTCGGCCTGGATCGCCGCGCGATCCGGCCCTTCGCCCAGAATCACCAGTTGCCAGTCTTCGGGCAGCGCGTGAAAGGCGCGAACAAGGCGCGGCAGGTTCTTCACCGGCCGCAGCCCGGCCAGCGTGCCCAGCCACTTTTCGCCCGGCCGCTTGATCACGCGCGGCAGCGCATCGGGCCTGGGCTTGCGCGCATAGGCGGCGGTATCGATGCCGTTGACGATGCGCCGTACTTTGCCGCGCGGCAGGTGCCAGGCATCCAGCGCGATGCCTTCCAGCCGGCGCGAGGGCACCACCACCGCCGCCGCGCGGCCAAGGCCAATGCGGCGATACCAGTTGCGCACCGGCTTCAGCCGCTGCGCTTCGTCCTGGTTGAAGCCGTCTTCGTGGTGGACCAGCGGCGGCAGCGACAGGAATTCGCCGAACAGCGTGTGCGCCATGGCCGCGTCCATCGCGCCCCAGTTATAGGTCAGCACCAGATCGAAACCGCGCATCGCGCGCGCCAGCCGCAGCAGGCGACCCAGCGTGGGACGGCCGGCCAGCGCGGGGAAATCCTGCGGATAGGATACCGTCATGCGCGCATCGATCGCGCTGGCCGCGCCCAGCGCATCGGGCTGGGCCGATACGATCGTGTGCGCCACGCCCTTGCCGAAGGCGTTGATCAGTTGCGCCGCGCGCAATTCCTTGCCGCCGGCGTGAAAGCTGGAATGAAGGTGCAAAAGACGCAAGCGATGCTCCGCCGGTTGTGCCGACACGCGCCAGCAGCCGATCGAGCGCGGCCACGGCTTCGGGTTCGGCCAGCAAGGGGGTGTGGCCAACGCCGGGCACGGTGATCGCGTCCGCGCCGGGCAGACGCGCGGCCATCTGCGCGAATGTTTCGGCGGACAGCAAGTCGGACAGCGCGCCGCGCAGCAGCAGCAGCGGCTTGCCGGCCAGGTTTTCCACCCCCGGCCACAAGTCCGGCTGGGTGGCGGGATCGGAGCGCGCCAGCGGCTCGGCGATCTTCATGTCGTAATCGAAGACGATGCGGCCGTTGCTGGACAGCGTCATCAGGCGCTTGGCCATGTCCAGCCAGTCCACGATGCCGAAACCGGGGTGGGCAATGCCCTGCGATTCCTCCAGCGCGCGCGCCGCGTGCATCCAGGTGGGAAAGCTGCGGCCCTGCCCGACATAGCCGGTGATCCGCTTCAGCCCTTCGGGTTCCAGCCAGGGGCCAACATCGTTGAGCACGGCCCCGGCGATCCGTTCGGGCGCGTTCATCGCCAGGATCATCGTCATCAGCCCGCCCAGCGAAGTGCCGATCGCGACATAGCGATCGACCCCCGCCTCATCGAGCAGGTGGTTCACGTCGTCGACATATTGGAACGGGTTGTAGGTGGACGAATCCTTGGCATAGGCGCTGTCGCCCCGTCCGCGCATGTCGGGGCAGATCACGCGCCATTCGCCCGCCAGCCGCGCCGCCAGCACCTGGAAATCGCGGGCGTTGCGCGTCAGCCCGGGCAGGCAGATCAGCGTCGGCCGGTCCGCCCGCCCCGGATAGTCGCGGTAATGCAGCCTCAGCCCGTCCCGGCTAGACCAATGGCAATCCGCGTATTCGCTCATCAAGGCTCCTGAGCCACGTCCCGGCTCGCACAGCCCAACGCACGCAGCTTGCGTGGCGGGCCTGTTGTCCCCACTATCGCCGGATGCGAAGCGAACCGCAAGCGGCACCCTATCGAGCCGACACTCCGATCCTGTCCCTGGCAGAGTGGCTGGCCGATCCGGTGGCGGCGGCGGACTTTCCCAGCCATGTCCTGCGTTTCCGCAACCATCGCTGGGCGCCCGCCGTGGGTCTGGAAAGCCTGGACGATGCGGACTGGGTGTCCCATTTCGGGCGCTTCACGCCGTTGCCCGGCAATCTGCCGCAGCCGCTGGCCTTGCGCTATCACGGGCACCAGTTCCGATCGTACAACCCCGACATCGGCGACGGGCGCGGCTTCCTGTTCGCGCAGCTTCGCGACAATGCGGGGCGGTTGCTGGACCTGGGCACCAAGGGTTCGGGGCAGACCCCCTACAGCCGCAGCGGCGACGGTCGGCTGACGCTGAAGGGCGCAATGCGCGAGATTCTGGCCACCGAAATGCTGGAAGCGCTGGGCGCCAACACCAGCAAGACCTTCTCGGTGATCGAAACCGGCGAAAACCTGTGGCGCGGCGACGAACCTTCGCCCACCCGCTCGGCGGTGCTGGTGCGCCTGAGCCACGGCCACATCCGCATCGGCAGCTTCCAGCGCCTGCTGCTGGCCGACGATGCGCCGCACATGGCCGCGCTGGTCGAGTATTGCCTGGCGAACTTTCCCGGCCCACCCCCGCCTGCGGACGCGCCGGCGCGTGACGAGCCGGCGGTGGCGCTGCTGCACCAGGTGGTGGCGCGGATGGCCGATCTGGCCGCGTCGTACATGGTGGCGGGCTTCGTCCACGGCGTGCTCAACACCGACAACATGAACATTTCGGGCGAGAGCTTCGACTATGGCCCGTGGCGCTGGCTGCCCAAGTGGGACGCATCGTTCACCGCCGCCTATTTCGACCATTCGGGCCTCTACCGCTTCGGCCGCCAGCCCGAGGCGATGCACTGGAACAGCGGGCAGCTTGCCGTGGCGCTGCGACTGCTGGCCGACACCGAGCCGCTGGTGGCGGCGCTCGAACGCTTCGGGCCATTGTACCAGCAGGCGCTGGCGCGCCGCTTCCTGTGGCGGCTGGGCGTGGCATCGCAGGGGGCAGACGCCGACGCGGAACTGGTCGGCGCGGCCGAGCGGTACATGGTGGAAAGCGGCGTCGGCCCCGATGCGTTCTTCTTCCGTCATCGCGGCGGGCGCGGCCTGCCGGCGGGCGACCTGGCCAGCGCGCTGGCCGCCCATGCACCCGTTGCCGGCGCCACCGATGACCCGTTCTGGGACGCAGACGAGCCGCCATCGCTGGTGATCGAGGAGGTGGAGCGCATCTGGGCGGCCATAGACCAGCATGACGACTGGCAGCCGCTGGCCGATAAAGTGGCGCAAATCCGCCACCTTGGCGCAGCGCTCGGTCCGCCGCCCGCTACGCTGTGTGGCGATGGGGACATGGCCGCGAAGATATAGATCGCTCCTGTGTCATAGGCGTTTCACAGTCGCCGCATTTGCCGCTAAGGCGGGGCCAGAAACCTGGGAACCGGGGGGCTGATCAGGATCGTGAACCAGACCGAGATCATTTCCCACGAGCCGGCCACCGGCGCGGAACTGTGGCGCGGCAAGACCGGCGACATCGACCGGATCGTGGCGCGCGCGCGCCACATCTGGCCCGATTGGGCGGCGCAGCCGCTATCCACCCGCATGGAACTGGTCCGCCGCTTCGCCAACGAAGTGCGCAAGGAACAGGAACGCCTGGCCACCACCATCGCGCGCGAAACCGGCAAGCCCTTGTGGGAAGCGGTGGCCGAAGTCGAAGCCGTCGTCGCCCGCGTCGAAACCGCGATCCGCGCCTATGCCGAGCGCAGCGCGCAGCGCAAGCTCGACGGCGCGCTGCAAGGGGTCAGCGCGGTGCGACACAAGCCGCATGGCGTGCTGGCCGTGCTGGGTCCGTGGAACCTGCCCGCGCTGGCGCCGATCGGGCATATCGTGCCCGCGCTGATCGCCGGCAACGCGGTGATCGTGAAGCCCAGCGAAAAGGCCCCGGCCACGGGCGAACTGCTGGTGCGCTGCTTCCACCAGGCCGGCATTCCCGCCACCGTGGTGCAGTTCCTGGCGGGCGGCCCGGCGCAAGGCCAGGCGCTGGCCGCGCACGACGGGCTGGACGGCGTGCTGCTGACCGGCTCGGCGCAGACCGGCATCGCGCTCAACCGCTTGCTGGCGGCGCGGCCCGACCGCATCCTGGCGCTGGAAATGGGCGGCAACAACGCCATGGTCGCCTGGGACACGCCCAAGCTGGCCGATGCCGCCGCGCTGATCGTGCAATCGGCCTTCGCCAGCGCCGGCCAGCATTGCGCGGCCGCCCGGCGGCTGATCGTCAAGGCATCGCTGTACGACGATCTGATCGCGCAGGTGAAAGCCATGGCCGACCGGCTGATCGTCGGCGCGCCGTTCGATGATCCCGCGCCGTTCATGGGTCCGGTGATCGACAATGCCGCCGCCGATCGGCTGAGCGAACGCTTCGTCGGCCTGCTCAGCACCGGCGGCCGCCCGATCAAGCACTTGCTGCGCCCCGACGATACGCTGCCGTTCCTCTCCCCCGCGATCATCGACATCACCGGCGTGGTGGAGCGCGACGACGAGGAAATGCTCGGCCCGATCCTCCAGGTGATTCGCGTCGACGATTTCGACGAGGCGATCGCCGAGGCGAACAGCACGCGCTATGGCCTTGTCGCCTCGCTGATCGGCGGCACCCCGCAAGAATACAATCGCTTCTGGGCCAATGTCCGCACCGGCGTAGTCAACTGGAACCGGCCCACCGTGGCGCTGGCCGCATCGGCCCCGTTCGGCGGCATCGGGCTTTCGGGCAACCACCGGCCCAGCGGCTACTACGCCGCCGATTACTGCGCCTATCCGGTAACGTCGGCGGAAATGGAACAGCCGCGCGCCGCCTTCGGGCCGGGCCTGCGCGACGCGGACTGAAGCCGGCTATCGGGCGCCGACCACCAGATCGACCTGGCTGAGGCCGCCGGGCAAAGGGCGCACGTGGACCAGCCAGTTGGCGCCGGCCAGAAGCTGGCTGTCATCCTGCTGGCGGCGTTGCGGCGCGGCCCCGGCCCGGGCGGCCAGCGTGTAATAGAACCCGATCACATCGTCGGGCGAAACCGGCGTCAAAAACGTCACCGCGCGCAACGCGCAGCCGCCGGCGTCGGTGCCGGCCGCTTCCTGCACCGCGCCGCGCGGATAGACCGGCAGCGCGGGCGGCAGCGCCGCCGCCCAGCGCGCGCCATATGTGATCTGGTCAACACAACCGGCCCGTGCCAGCCTCGATGCGGCGGCAAGCTGGCCCGCCGTCACCGCGCCGCGCACGGCGGCATCCGCCGGCAAGGGCGCAGTGACGGCGGGCAAGCGCTGGATACTGCCGCCGGCCAGCCGCGCCGCCGCGTCCTTCGCCGCGCCCGCGGCATCGGCACCGACGGGCTGCGGCGGCAGTTCGATAGCGGCCGGGCCGGACGCCGACACGGCGCTGTTCGACTGGTCCAGATCGGCAAGCTGGCGGTCGATCATGATCGGTTCGGCCACGATCGAGGCAAGCAGCGGATCGTCTTCGCCCCGCACTTCGGGCTGGCGGCGTTCGTCCGCGCCACAAGCCGCAAGCGCCAGCATAGCGGCGAATGCGGCCAAGAAAGCGGGACGGACCGGCAGCGGCATGGCGATGACAAGCTCCTTCTTGCCGCCGGTCCCTATCACCGCGCCGCCAAGATAGGGTTAATGCCGCCGGCCATGCGAAAGGGGCCGCCCTTTCGGACGACCCCTTCGCTGTTCACCCGTTGCGGCGCGGATCAGCGGCAGCGCGATCCGCCGCGGTCGATCTCGCGGCCCAGCAGCGCGCCGCCGGCAACGCCAAGGATCGTGCCCAGCGTGTTGTCACCCCGGCCGGCGATACCGTTGCCGATCAGGCCGCCCACCGCGCCACCGATCAGCAGACCCGTGGTGCCATCGCTGCGGCGGCAATATGTGCGGCCATCGCGCCCGCGCCAGCTACGGTTGCCGTCATAGCGCGCGCGTTCGTTGTAGTTGTTGTAGTCGCGGTTCGAATAACGGCCGCGATAGCGATCGCCGCGATCCCAGTCGTTGCGGCGGCCGTGCTGCCAGCTATCCCCGGCATCGTCATACTGCACGGCATACGTCGCGGCGTGGGCAGCGGTCGGAAGGCTGGCTGCCGTGGCGGGAACGGTGCCCGCCAGCAGACCGGCGGTCGCGGCGGCGAGGGCTGCCGATTTGAAAAGCTTGGTCATGGCGCGTCTCCTGAGCGTGATTGCCTGGATTCGATCAATCGCCTGTCAGCGAATGCGTTCATCTTTAAGCGCATCAAGCTGAACGAAGCGCAACCGTGCCGTCAGAATCGGCAAATGCGACGAAGCGAGTTTCCGTGCCGGTCCAGCCGATACTTGCGGGGGCCGGCCGGCGGCCCTAGAGGCCGCTTCCGCAAGGCTGAACCTTTGCGGGACCGGCTGAATAACCCCAGGACCGCGATTTTCCATGTCACGCCAGTTCCCCGACGCACCCGAAACCCAGCCCAGTGGACTGATCTATGCCATCGGTGCCTACCTGGCGTGGGGCTTGCTGCCGCTGTACATCATGCTGGTGCGGCAGGTTCCGCCGTTCGAATTCGTCGGCTGGCGCGTGATCTTCACGCTGCCGGTCTGCCTGCTGGTGGTGGCGCTGCGCCGGCAGGGCGGCGAAGTTCTGGCCGCCATCACCGAACGGCGCACGCTGGCCGCGCTGATCGCCAGCGCGCTGCTGATCGGCGGCAACTGGCTGATCTATATCGTCGCCATCCAGGCCGGGCACGTCTTCGCGGCCAGCCTTGGCTATTACATCAACCCGCTGGTCAATGTGCTGGCCGGCACGCTGTTCCTGGGCGAAAAACTGACGGCGCGGCAATGGGCGGCGGTGGCGCTGGCGGCGGCGGGCGTTTCGCTGCTGGCCTGGGACGCGCGCGAGATGCTGGGCATCAGCCTTGGCCTGGCGCTGACCTTTTCCGGCTATGGTCTTGTCCGCAAGCTGGCCCCGGTGGGGGCGCTGCCGGGCCTGACCGTCGAAACGCTGCTGCTGGCGCTGCCGGCGATCGGAATTCTCGTCTGGCAAGCGCGCGATCACGGGCATCTGGCGCTGGGCGCCAGCACGGGCGCCGACGTGCTGATCGCGCTGTCGGGCGTGGTGACGGCGGTGCCGCTACTGCTGTTCGCGGTGGCGGCCCGGCGGATGGATTATTCGGCGCTGGGCTTCATCCAGTTCCTGGCGCCGACGCTGGTCTTCCTGATCGGGCTGATCGTGTTCCACGAACCGCTGCGCCCAATGCAACTGGCCTGTTTCGTGGCGATCTGGGCGGCTATCGCGATCTTCGTGTGGGACTTGCTGGCGCGGCGCGCAGCCCGCGCCTGATCTACAGCAGGCCTGATCTACAGCGCGCCCGCGAACCGCAGCGCCTCGCCCTCGGCGGCATTGGCGAGCTGGGCTTCCCACATCGCCACGTTGCCGCGCACGATCGTGCCGATCACCCGGCCCTGAAGCTCCATCCCGGTGAACGGCGACCAGCCGCAGCGGCTGTCGAGCCAGTCCTCGGTCACGGTGAAGCGGCCCTTGCGGTCGATCACGGTGAAATCGGCGTCATAGCCCGCCGCGATCCGCCCCTTGCCGACAAGGCCGAACACGCGCTGCACCGAAGTGCTGGTCATGTCGATCAGCCGTTCCAGCGTCATCCGCCCTTGTGCGACGTGATCGAGCATCAGGGGCAGCAGCGTCTGCACGCCGGGCATGCCGCTGGGGCTGGCGGGATAGGTCTTGGCCTTTTCCTCGCGCGTGTGAGGGGCGTGGTCCGATCCCAGCACGTCTGGCACGCCCTGGCGCAGCCAGTGCCACAAGCCGTCGCGATGCGCGGCGCTGCGGATCGGCGGGTTCATCTGCGCATATGTGCCAAGTCGGGGATAGGCATCCTCTGCCGCCAGCGTCAGGTGCTGCGGCGTGACTTCGCAAGTCGCCACATCGCGATGCTGCGCGATCAGCTCCAGTTCGGCGGGCGTGGTCACGTGCAGCACGTGGATCGGGCGGCGCGCGGCGCGGGCCAGGCGCAGGATGCGGCGCGTGGCCAGCATCGCGCTTTCATCGTCGCGCCAGACGGGGTGGCTGGACGGATCGCCTTCCACCCGGAAATCGCGCCGGTCCTGCATCCGCGCCTCGTCCTCGGCATGGATGGCGACACGGCGCCTGCCGCTGGCGAGGACGCGGGCCAGCGCGTCGTCCTCGGCCACCAGCAGGCTGCCGGTGGAGGCGCCCATGAAGATCTTGACGCCGGCCGTGCCGGGAATGCGTTCCAGTTCGGCCAGTTCGGCGGCGTTGTCCGCCGTGGCGCCGACATAAAAGGCGTGGTCGCAATACATGCGATGGCGTGCGCGCCTCAGCTTGTCGGCCACGCGCTCCGCCGTGTCGGTGTTGGGCGATGTATTGGGCATCTCGAACACCGCGGTCACGCCGCCCAGAACCGCCGCGCGGCTGCCGGTTTCCAGGTCTTCCTTGTGCTCCAGCCCCGGCTCGCGGAAATGGACCTGGCTGTCGATCACGCCCGGCAGCACGTCCAGCCCGGTGCAATCGATCCGCCGCGCCGCATCGGGGTAGGTCCCGATCCCCACGATCCGCCCGTCGCGCACCGCGACATCGGCGATCGCCGCGCCCGAGGGCGTATGGACGGTGCCGCCGGCCAGCACGAGTTCGACGGCAGGGTGGGGTGCGGCGGCGCTCATCGGTCAGGCCCTTTCGCGAGGCAGGTTGGCGTGGTGGACGCCGCGCCATGCCACGCGCCGGGCTTTCGGGGAAGAGCGAGCAGGACGCCGCGCGAACGAATGCCCGCCGGGCCTCAGCTCATCGCGAGGACCATGTTGCGCACTTGCGGATAGACCTGCCGTTCCCACTTCGAACCCGAAAAGACGCCGTAATGGCCGACGCCGGGCTGCAAGTGGTGGCGTTTCAGGTGCGGGCGCAGGCTGGAACAGAGCAGATGCGCCGCCGCCGTCTGGCCGACCGCGCAGATATCGTCACGCTCCCCCTCTACCGTAAGGAGTGCGGTGCGCTGGATCGCCTCGGGCCGGACCGGGCGGCCGTGATGGGTCAGCTCGCCCTTGGCCAGCAGCGCGCGCTGGAACACCTTGTCGATCGTTTCGAGATAGAATTCCGCCGTCAGATCCAGGACCGCGAGGTATTCGTCGTAGAAATCACCGATCTTGTCGGCCTCGGCCGTCTCGGCATCGGCCAGCGCCTGATAGAGCTTGCGGAACTGGTCGAAATGGCGGTCCAGGTTCATCGACATGAACGCGGTGAGCTGGAGAAAGCCGGGATAGACACGCCGTCCCGCGCCCGCATAGCGCAGCGGCACGCGCGAAATGAGGTTGTCCTCGAACCATTCGACCGGATGGGCATGCGCCAGTTCGTTGACCACGGTGGGCGCGGCGTTGACATCGATCGGACCGCCCAGCAGCGTCATCGTGCGCGGCTCGCACGGGTCCTTGTCCTCGGCCATCAGCGCCACGGCCACCAGCGTGGGCACGCAAGGCTGGCACACCGCCAGCACGTGCGAGCGCGGGCCAAGCTCGTGCATGAAATCGATCAGGTAATCGACATATTCGTCAAAACCGAAATGCCCGGCATCCAGCGGCACGTCGCGCGCGTTGCGCCAGTCGGTGATATAGACATCGTGATCGCGCAGCAGCGTTTCCACGGTGTTGCGCAGCAGCGTGGCGAAATGGCCCGAAAGCGGCGCCACCACCAGCATCTTGGGCTGCGGGGTCTGCACGTCATCCTTGGCGAAGTGCAGCAAATCTCCGAACGGGCGCGAGGCGACCACTTCCTCGCGCACCGGGGTCATCGCATTGCCGCTCAACACTTCGGTGATGCCGAAGGGCGGGCGGGCGTGTGTGATCGCGGCGGATGCGAAGGTATCGGCCACGGCATAAAGGCGGCGAACCATCGGCCAGTCTTGCAGCGTGCTTTCGCTGTCGCGGAATTTCACCGCCGCCCGCGCCAGCATGCGCGCGGGCTCCATCATGTCAGAAAAGGCCTGGTATCCGGCATAAAGCATTCGGTCTGTTCCCGGTCGGCGACGCCCGACAAGCGATTCGGCTTTTCGCAAACAAAGATTTATGTATTCATGCTGCGCTGCATCATGGCAGGATGCAAGCCCGATCGAGGCTCAAGGTGGTAAGCGAATGACCAAGGCGCAACTGACGATCTCCAGCAAGACCTATTCGGCGTGGTCGCTACGCGGCTGGCTGATGTGCAAGCTCGCCGGGCTGGACGTGGAAGAACTGCCCGCGCCCAAGGACGCCAGCGACCGGGCCGAACTGCTGCTGCTGTCGCCATCGGTGCTGGTGCCGCGCCTCACCCACGAAGGCGCCAGCGTGTGGGACACGCTGGCCATCGCCGAATACCTGAACGAACTTTATCCCGATGCCGGCATGCTCCCCGCCGATCGCATCGCCCGCGCCCACTGCCGCTCGATCTCGGGCGAAATCCATTCGGGCTTCACCAACCTGCGGTCGGCGCTGCCGATGAACCTCAAGGTCCGGCATGAAAAATTCCCGGTGTTTTCCGGGGCGAAGCCCGATATCGAACGGATCGAGACGATCTGGCGCGAATGCCTGTCGCGCTATGGCGGGCCGTTCCTGTTCGGCGAAAGGCCGACCACGGCGGACGCCATGTACGCGCCCGTGACGCGCCGTTTCATCACTTATGCAGTGGCCATCGCGCCCGAAAGCGCCGCCTATTGCGACACGATCGATGGCTGGGCACCGATGCAGGAATGGGTCCGCGCCGCGCTGGCCGAACCGGAGGAGATGGAGGAACTCGAAGTCGAGTTCTGATCCGCCGCCCGCATCGTACACGATGGCCGCGGCGGGCGAGTTGCGCCATGATCGCGCCATGGCTTCCCGATTCGCCCTGATCGCCGCGCCGCTGCTGCTGGCGCTGACCGCCGCCAAGCCCGCCCCGCGCCCAGCCGCGCCGCCGCCGCCGCCACCCGATCGCGTGGACGTGCTGCTGACCACCGAACTCGGGCCGATCACTGTGGAACTCGACGGCAAGCACGCGCCCGTCAGCACCGCCAATTTCCTGCGCTATGTCGATCAGAAGCGATTCGACGGCATCGTGTTCTATCGCGTTATGCGCTTGCCCTGGGGAACCCCGCCCAACGGCCTGATCCAGGCCGGGACGCGCGGCGATCCGCGCCGCGCGCTGCCGCCCATCGCGCACGAACCGACCAGCCAGACCGGCATCCTCCACACCGCCGGCACGCTTTCGATGGCGCGCAACGCGCCGGGCACCGCCGCCGGGGATTTTTCGATCCTGCTGTCAGACCTCACCGGGCTGGACGCCGATCCCGCATCCGCCAATCCCGAGCTTCAGGCCGGTTTCGCCGCGTTCGGGCATGTCGTGGCGGGCATGGACACGGTGCGCCGCATTTATGACGCGCCGCTCTCCGCCACGCTGGGCCAGGGGGTGATGAAAGGGCAGATGCTGGAAAAGCCGGTGCGCATCCTCACCGCGCGGCGATTGCCGCCCCGGCCCCCGACCCCGCCAGTTCCGACTCCTCCAGTTCCGACCCCGCCATCGTCCGTCCCATGAGACGATTGCCATTGGCGCGATCAATCGCCACCTACCGGGGATGACCGCAACCCGCCTGTTCGCCCGCGCCGTGGTGCGCCTGTCCCCGCTTGACGAAAGCGAGGACGTTGCCGAGTTCCTCCAGGGCCTCGTCACCAACGACGTGCAGCACATGTTGCCGGCCTGGGCGGCGCTGCTGACACCGCAGGGCAAGGTCCTGTTCGATTTCATCGTCTGGCCTTCGGGGCAGGACATGCTGCTCGATTGCGAGGCCGATGCCGCCGAGGCGCTGGTCAGGCGGCTGTCGCTTTATCGCTTGCGCCGCCGCATCGCGATCACGCGTGACGACGCCGTGGCCGTCCACTGGCGTCCGCACGAAGGCGATGGCGCGGCCGCCGATCCGCGCCTCCACGCGCTGGGCGAACGCTGGCTGGCCCCGGTCGATCCCGCCGACGAAAGCGCCGACGAGGAATGGCGCGCGCATCGCCTGTCGCTGGGCGTGCCCGAAGGCCGCGCCGAACTGGGCAGCGACGCCACGCTCTGGCTGGAATGCAACGCTGCCGAACTCCACGGCGTCAGCTTCACCAAAGGGTGCTATGTCGGGCAGGAAAACACCGCGCGGATGAACTGGCGGCAGAAAGTGAACCGGCGGCTGATCGTGGTCCCGCTCGATCGGACGAACCCGGCGCGCCAGCGGGTGGCCTATCCCGAATTCGGCCTCGCCATCGAGCACTTGCGCGTGGAAGATATCGACCCGGCGCTGGCCCCGGCCTGGCTGCGCGCGGAATAACCGTCGATCGAAGGGCAACGCGCTCCCCGCCCGGGGACCCTGGAAGGGTGGCCGGGCGGGTGAGCGGGCCGACGCCGTGCCGGCAAACCCCGGAACGACGAAACGAAATTCAGGCGGCGCGCATCGCTTCCTCGCCGCCATCGAAGCCGCAATCGTTGCGCTCGTCAAAGGCGATGGCATAACCTTCCGTCAGCGCCACGCCCTTGCGACCTTCGCTGTAGCGCAGCCGCCGTTCGCCCGTGGGACGAAAGCCGACCTTGCGCAGCACCCGGCCAGAGGACGGGTTGTCCACGAAATGGCCGGCCACGATGTGCCGGTGGCCGATCGCCCGCGCCTGGCTGAGCACCGCGCGCGCCGCTTCGGTGGCATACCCCTGTCCCCAGTACGAACGCGCGATCCAGTAGCCCAGTTCCACGTCATCGCCATCGCGCGACAGGCCGACGCTGCCGATCAGGCGCGTGCCGTCCGCCGTTGGCAAGGTGACAAGGAACTGTGGCAGCATCCGCTCCGGCGGCCGCTCGACGAAGGCCCTGGCATCGCCGGACGTGTAGGGCCACGGCACGCTGGCCAGGTTGCGCACCACGCCCTCGTCATCGATCAGGGTCAGAAGTTCCAACCAGTCCTCCGGCCAGCATGGCCGCAGGAACAGTCTTTCGCTGCGCATGAACATGGCACGATCTCTCCACTCAGACGCCCCGCGAGAGCGCACATAGGCGCACTGCATGACATCGCGGTTACGCTTTTCGCCGGAGCGCGCCAGACATGCGCCGCACCGACAAACGACTGAGGGAGAAATGAAAAAAGGGAGACGGGGCTGGCCCCTCTCCCTCGTTCGGCCGGAGCGAGACTCCGGCGGGGGCCATCCTGTCAGGATGGCCCTTCGGCGACCCTCCGATTTATTCGGCTGCCACGGCCATGGCTTCGACCGACACATACTTGCGGCCAAGCTTGCCCTGGTGGAAGCGCACGCGGCCTTCGGCCAGCGCGAACAGCGTGTGGTCCTTGCCGATGCCGACATTGGCGCCCGGATAGACCCGCGTACCGCGCTGACGCACGATAATGTTGCCGCCGATGACCTGCTCGCCACCGAACTTCTTCACGCCGAGGCGACGACCGGCCGAATCGCGACCGTTACGCGAGGAGCCGCCAGCTTTCTTATGTGCCATCTCGATCTACTCCTGAATCTTATTCGGCCGAGGCTTCTTCAGCCTTGGGCGCGGCCTTCTTCGCCTTCTTTTCCTCGCCGCCAACGGCAAGGATGCGCAGCAGCGTCAACTGCTGACGGTGGCCGTTGCGGCGACGGTAGTTGTGCCGGCGGCGCTTCTTGAAGACGATGACCTTTTCCGACTTGGCCTGGGCGATGATCTCGGCAGAGACCACGACCTTTGCCGCATCGGCCAGTTCACCGGCATCACCAGCCAGCAGAACATCGCCCAGAGTGATCTTGTCGCCGGCTTCACCCGCCAGCTTCTCGACCGCGATCTTGTCTCCGGCGGCAACCCGATATTGCTTGCCGCCCGTGCGCACTACTGCGAACATGGTGCCCTTACCTGTCTAAAACTCGTTAGCCGCCCCGGCCGCTATCTGCCGATCCCCGAAAGACCGGGGCGAACCCCAAGGATCTTCGAACAACGGCGTCGCGCGGGCGACGCGCCGGTCTCCCCGCCGGATGGCGAGGGGCCGGAAAGAGCGCTGCCGTTAATCGAACCCCCTGGGCCTGTCAACCGAGGATCGCCCGATTCGCCGCCGCGCCGCGCCGCAATCTCCCAGATTGCCTCTCCCCGCCAGCGCGCGGCATGCTATGGCAAGGCCATGATACGCGCCCCTTTCCGCCTGCTCCCGCCCGCGTTCGCGCCGGCATTCCCGCCGGTCGCCGCTTTTCTGCCCGCCGTGGCGTTCGCCGCCACGCTGGCGCTCTCGCTTTCGGGCTGCGCTTCCGCCGCTTACCCGTCGCTGGCGATTCGCCCGGCCGAACGAATCACCGGCACGGCCCAGCCCGTCACGCCCGAGCCTGTTCCCATAATGGCCCCGATCCCGCCCAGCGCCAGCGTGACGGCGCGCGCCGCGCAACTCGTCGCGCAGGCCGAAGCGGCGCATCGGCGCTTTGACGGCCGACGCGCCGAGACACAGCGACTGGTCGGCGCTGCACGCGGCGCAGCGATGGCGAGCGAGGCTTGGTCGGTGGCGACCATCGCGGTTTCGGGGCTGGAATCGGCGCGTAGCGACGCGATGATCGCGCTGGCGGAACTGGACGGGCTGTACGCGCGCGAATCGATCACCGCCGAAAGCGGCAGCGCGCCGGCTGAAACGCCCGCCAACGTGGCCGCGCTTTTCGCCGCGCGCGATCAGGTGACCGGGCTGGTCGGCCAAGAAGACGCCGTGCTCGCGGGCTTGCGCGGCGCCTTGCGCAACTGAAACGCGAAAGGCGCGGGATCGCCCTGTCGATCCCGCGCCTTTCGCGACCCGGACTGTTCAGCGGTTCAGACGAAAGCGTGGATCACCACCACCGCGATTCCCCACAGCAGGATCAGCACCGGCAGGATCAGCACCTGCACCATCGCCGAAGCGCCATCGAGGTGGCCGGTGGCGATTTCGATGCCGCGATTGCGGAACCGGCCATAGCTGAGCGGGCGCTGGTGGTTTTCCGGCTTCATCCGCACCCATTTGGCGCCCAGCCCGAAACCGCCGACGATCGCGATCACGAAGGCCACCATCGGCAGCGCGAGACCGGGATTCATGAATGCGGCGCCCATCACCGCCAGAAAGCCGAAATAGGCGGCGACGGTGGCGACATAAAGCGCGGTCGGCAGTTCGAAGCTGCGATCGATGGCTTCGCGGATAACGGGGAGTTGCGCGGCGGCCGGATGCGCGTTCGGGGCATCGACCACGACGGCGACCTGGACAAGCTGCTCGCGAACGACGAATTCGGTCATGGCATCCCTCCTGCTGGACTGGCGAATGATCGCCGCGCAGCAAGGGACGTGCCTTGATTTCAATCAAATCGCGCTCAATCGACCGCGCTTTTTTCCCAGCGGGCCAGATCGGCGAAATCGACCGCGCGCGGCTCTATCCAGCGCCACGCCCCGCCCGCCCGCTCACGCTTCCAGAACCAGCTTTCGCTCTTGAGGTGGTCCATGACGAATTCCGCGGCGGCGAAGGCATCGCGGCGGTGGCGCGCGGCGGTGGCGACCAGCACGATGGGATCGCCGGGATGGAGCAGTCCGATACGGTGGAGCGCCAGCAATCCGTCCAGCGACCAGCGGGCCAGCGCTTGTGCGGCCAGGTCTTTCATGCCGGGCAGGGTCAGGGGTTCGAAATGGCGCAGTTCCAGCGCCTCCACCCCGCCGCCGCTGCGCACCTGCCCCAGGAAGCTGACCACGCCGCCGGCATAGGGCTGGCTGCGGGTGAACGCCGAAAGCTGCGCGCCGGGATCGAAAGGCCCGGCCAGCAGGCGCACGTCGCTGGCCATGTCAGCCCCCGCTTACCGGCGGCAGGAAGGCCAGTTCATCGCCATCGGCCAGCGCCAGCCCCGCCGGATCGGCCACCAGCCCGCCATTGTGCGCCAGCCGGATGCGCGGGCCGCGCAGCGCCTCGGCCAGATCGGGTTCCAGCGCGGCCAGCAGTGCGTCCAGCGTCGGCGCGAAAGGCACCGCACGCTCCGACCCGCCGGCGACATCTTCCAACCGCCCCAGGAACAGCAGCGCCAGCGCCATGGGTCAGCCGCCGGTCATCGACATGTGGCGCGCCAGCGCGGGGGCGCCGCCCGGCCGGTCTATCACGAAGTGATGGCGTTCCGGCTTGATCCGCATCGCCAGGTCAAGCGCATCGGCCATCGCCGCGTCGGGATCGGCGCTGCGCAGCGCGGCGCGCAGATCGACCTGCTCGCTGCCGCCAAGGCAGGCGAAGAGCTGGCCGGTCGCGGTCACGCGGATGCGGTTGCAGCCTTCGCAGAAATTGTTGGTCAGCGGGGTGATCAGGCCCAGCCGCCCGCCGGTTTCGGCAATGTCGAAATAGCGCGCCGGCCCGCCCGTGCGGTGCCCGCTGGGGGTCAGCGTCCAGCGGCGCTCCAGATCGTCCTGCACGGCGGACAGCGGCAAGTAGTGTTCGAAGCGATCTTCCTCGACTTCGCCCAGCGGCATGACCTCGATCAGCGTCAGTTCGTGGCCCGCGCCATGCGCCCAGGCGATCAGATCGGGAATTTCGGCCGCGTTCAGCCCCTTCAGCGCCACGGTGTTGATCTTCACCATCAGCCCGGCGGCCTTGGCGGCGGCGATGCCTTCCAGCACCTGCGGCAGCGAATCGCGCCGCGTCAGCCGCGCGAAGGTGGCACGGTCCAGCGTGTCGAGCGAGACGTTGATCCGGCGCACGCCCGCGCCACGCAAGTCATCGGCGAATTCGGCCAGCCGCGTGCCGTTGGTGGTGAGGGTCAGTTCCTCCAGCCCCCCGCCCGCATCAGGGGCGCCCAGCTTGCGGCCCAGCGCGCGGACCAGTTCGATCATGTCGCGCCGCACCAGCGGCTCGCCGCCGGTCAGGCGCAGCTTGGTGATGCCGCGATCGATGAAGCCCAGCGCCAGCCGGTGCAGCTCTTCCAGGCTGAGCACTTCGGCGCGGGGCAGGAACACCTGCCGTTCGGGCATGCAATAGGCACAGCGCAGATCGCACCGATCGGTTACCGAAAGGCGCAGATAGCTGATCCGCCTGGCAAACTGATCAACAAGGGGGGCGCGGCTGTTCATGGCTTCGCGCAGACTACCTCACCCGCACCCAAACCATCAAGCACAAGGTATTGCCCGGTCACGCCAGGGGCCATGGCCAGATAGCGCGCCGCCGCCGCAATGGCCGCCTCGTCGTCGCTGGCCACTGCGTTGATCCGCCGGCGTGCATGTTCGCGCGCCAGTCCCTGCACCACCGAAAGCCGCCAGCCGCGATGGCTGTGATCGGCCGGCGCGAAAACCAGCGTCAGGGCATCGCCATCGCCCTCATGCGCCAGCGCGGCCAGGATGCCGGGCAGATCACGTGAATGAAAACGGGCCGATGCCGCCAGCCCGTCAGCCGGAAGCGGGCCGACCCGCAGCAACGCCATCAATGGCGTTCCCGCGTCAGCGTGATGCCGATCTTCTCGCCCGCCTCGCTGATCGCCAGCTTGATGATCTTCACTGTCACGGCCTCCACCCGCGCGTCCTGCAGGAACAGCGTTTCGCAGATGTGATCGCCCAGCGCCTCGATCAGCTTGAAGTGGACGCCGGCCGGCAGCGCTTCGGATGCCGCGAACTTCAGGTCCATGTAGTTCTTGCTGGCGCTGAGCGGCGTATCGGGCGCGTAGCGGTCTATCGGCGTCAGCCGCACGGCAATGGTGATGCGCAGCGGCTGCGGATTGCCGGTCTCTTCGGAATAGATGCCGGTGAGGACATCGACTTCGAAATCGGCGACTTCAAGGATCAGGCTGTCGGCCAAGGTTCGCTTTCCGGGCTGGGAAGGCCGGGCGATGGCACCTTGCTGCCCGCCGGTCAATCCCGGCGCCAGCGCGCGAAGATCGCGGTGGGCAGCAGGCGGCCTGCCGCGCCGGCTGCTGATGCGTCCTCGCGCACGGCCAGATCACCATGTTCGATCGTGCCGGGCATGTCCGCGAAGACTTCCGCCAGCAGCCCGGCAATGGCGAGCGAGGACATGCGCACCGCATAGACCGTGAGGAACAGGAAGCGGCTCTGCGCGTCGAGCAACTGCCGGCAATCGGCGACCAGCCCGGGCAGATGTTCCTCAAGCCGCCAGACTTCGCCATCCGGGCCGCGCCCGAACTTGGGCGGATCGAGGATGATCCCGTCATAGCGCCGGCCGCGCCGCACTTCGCGTGCGGCGAACTTGGCGGCATCGTCCACGATCCAGCGCACGGCGCGCGCTTCCATGCCCGAAACCACTGCATTGGCGCGCGCCTGCGCCACCGACTTCTTGGATGCATCGACATGCGTGACCGGGCCATAGCCAGACAGCGCCAGCGTGCCGACGCCGGTATAGCCGAACAGGTTGAGCGTGGCGGCATCTTCGCGCCCGCCCAGTTGCTCCCCCATCCAGCCCCACACCGGGGCCATGTCGGGAAAGAACCCCAGGTGGCGGAACGGCGTGCATTGCGCGGTGAAGCGCACGTCGCCCCAGGCCAGATCCCAGCCATCGCGCGGCACCGGCCGGTCAAAGCGCCAGCGTCCACCGCCGTCCTCGTCCGATCCGGGCACGAATTCGCCATGCGCCGCCCAATCGTCCAGACGCGGCGTCCACAGCGCCTGCGGCTCGGGGCGGATGAAGCGATAGGCGCCGTAGCGCTCCAGCTTGCGGCCGTGGCCCGAATCGACCAGCCCGTAGTCGCCCCAGCCCTCTCCGGCGAGGATCAGCGGCTGTTCGGTCAGGTCAGCCATCAGCCCTTGGGCACGGCGTGCGTGGTGACATAGTCCGCCACCGCCTCATACGTGCCGGGCAGTTCGATCAGCCGTTCCTCGCGCTCGAACAGGTCACCCACGCGCGCGGGCAGAACCGGGCGCGTCCCCGTGGCGGCCTCGACCGCTTCGGGGAACTTGGCGGGATGCGCGGTCGCCAGCGTCACCACCGGCACATCGCGCGGCAGGCCCGAGGCGCGCGCGGCGTGGAGGCCGATCGCGGTATGCGGATCGATCAGTTCGCCGCAGGCCTCCCAGGCCCAGCGAATCGCCGCGTCCATCTCTTCCGCATCGGCGCGCGCGCTGGTGAACAACGCCGACGCGCCTTCCCGCTGGGCGTTGGTCAGTTGCATCGCCTTGGTCGCTTCGAACCCGGCCATCTGCGCAGAGAGCGCCGCGCCATCGCGACCATTGAGATCGAACAGCAGGCGTTCGAAGTTCGACGAGACCTGGATGTCCATCGAAGGCGCGGCGGTGGGCGTGACCGTGCCGGCCGAATAGTCGCCCTGGCTCAGCGCGCGGTGGAGGATGTCGTTGACGTTGGTGGCCACGATCAGCCGCGCGATCGGCAGGCCCATCTGCGCCGCGACGTAGCCGGCGAAGACATCGCCGAAATTGCCCGTCGGCACCGAAAAGGCGACCGGGCGGTGCGGCGCGCCCAGTTGCAGGCCGGCGGCGAAGTAATAGACCACTTGCGCCATCAGCCGCGCCCAGTTGATCGAATTGACCGCGCCGATATTGAACCGGCTGGTCACCGCGCCGTCGTTGAAGATGCGCTTCACCATCGCCTGGGCATCGTCGAACGTGCCTTCGATCGCGATGTTGGTGACATTGGGGGCCAGCACCGTGGTCATCTGCCGGCGCTGCACCTCGCTTACCCGGCCCTTCGGATGGAGCATGAAGATATCGACCTTGGCGCGCCCGGCCACGGCATCGATTGCCGCCGATCCGGTATCGCCCGAAGTCGCGCCGACGATGGTCAGGTTCTGGCCCGACCGGCCGAGGAATTCCTCGAACAGCAGGCCCAGCAGTTGCAGCGCCACGTCCTTGAACGCCAGCGTCGGGCCGTGGAACAGTTCGAGCAGCCACTGCTGTTCATCAAACTGCTTCAGCGGCGTCACCGCCTGGTGCGCGAAACGGCCATAGGCGGCGCGGGTCAGTTCCAGAAGGCGTTCAGGCGTCAGGCTGTCGCCCACGAAAGGCTGCATGATACGCTGGGCGAGTTCGGCATAGGGCAGGCCGGCGAAACCGGCGATGTCCGCTGCTGAAAAGCGCGGCCATTCGCGCGGCACGTAAAGCCCGCCGTCCGAAGCAAGCCCGGCAAGCGTCGCTCCCGCGAAATCGAGCGCCGGAGCGCTGCCTCTGGTGCTGATGTAGTCCATGGGAATGGGCGGTTAGCGCTGTGCGGGGGAATACACAACCTCCGGCGCGCGCCGGCTGTGCCACGACCGGATGCGTCAGGACCGTGCGCGCTTCCACAGCGCCAGTGCATAGATCACCAGTGCCGTGGCAGCGAAGAGGAACCATTGGACGGCGTAGGACCAGTGGTTGTTGGGAATATCCGCCGGATCTGGCCGGGCGTTGGCGCCAAGCCCGGCCAGCGGCGGATCGGAAACAAGGCGCGGGCCGGGCGCGATCACGCCCGATGCCACGCCGCCGCGCCAGTCCGGCGCATGCGGATCGCGCGACCAGCCCAGCACGATGCGGGCCTTGCCGCCATCGGCCAGCAGGCAATCGGCGACATGCGCCTGCCCCGACTGCCCGGCCGCCGAACTGCCGGCGATCGCGGTGACGCCCGTGACGCGCACGCACGTGACGCGGGCGTGGCGGTACAGCAGCGGTTCGGCAGCGGCCGGCGATTGCGGGAACGGCACGTCGGCGGAAAGGCTCTGCGCCTGGGCATAGCGCGCGAGCAGCGCCTCCTTCTGGTGCAGGCGGTCGATCTGCCAGAACCCCAGACGGATCATCACCGCCACGGCGGCCAGCACCACGAAGGTCGCCACCACCGGAATGCGGCGTGCTGCCGTGGGCGCGGTCACTCCTTGAGCTGCCCTTCGCCGGCGCGACGCTGGTATTCGGCAGCCAGCAGCGCGCTCTTGCCCGCACGCAGGCCCCATACGACCGCGCCCGCCGTCAGCGGCACCCACAGCACGATGTGCAGCCAGAACGGCGGATGCCAAGCCAGTTCCAGCCACAGCGCGAGGCCCGTGATCAGCGCCCCGATGATGAGCGTGAGGAACGCGGCCGGCCCGTCGCCGACGTTGAACTGGGCGAGATCCAGCCCGCAGGCGCGGCAGCGCGGCGCGAACTGTGCGACGCCGGCAAACAGCGTGCGCCCGCCGCAGCGTGGGCAAAGACCGAAAAGGGCAGCCCTGGCAATGCCCGGCTGCCCTTTCGTGTCCTGGCCGGTATCGCCAGTCATCGGGTCAGAAACCTTGCATCAGTGGATCGGATAGCCCCAGCCGCCCCACACGTAGATGGCGACGAACAGGAACAGCCACACCACATCGACGAAGTGCCAGTACCAAGCTGCCGCTTCGAAGCCGAAGTGCTGGCGCGGCGTGAAATCACCGTTGTAGGTGCGCTTCAGGCAGACGATCAGGAAGATCGTGCCGATGATGACGTGGAAGCCGTGGAACCCGGTCGCCATGTAGAAGGCGGAACCATAGGTGTTCTGGCCGAAGGCGAAGGGCGCATGGATATATTCGTAGGCCTGGATCGCGCTGAACAGCAGGCCCAGCAGGATCGTGGCCCACAGGCCCTTCTTCAGGCCATCGCGATCACCGTGGATCAGCGCGTGGTGCGCCCAGGTGATCGTGGTGCCCGAACACAGCAGGATCAGCGTGTTGAGCAGCGGCAGGTCGAACGGGTCCATCACCGCTTCGATCGCCTTGGGCGGCCACTGGCCCATGACCGGCTCGGCCAGTTCCGAAGGGAACAGCGAGAAATCGAAGAACGACCAGAACCAGCCGACGAAGAACATCACTTCCGAAGCGATGAACAGGATCATGCCATAACGCAGGTGCAACTGCACGACCGGGGTGTGATCGCCCGCGTGCGCTTCCTTGATGACGCTTGACCACCACGAGTACATGGTGAGCAGCACGCCCGCCAGGCCCAGCAGCAGCACGTATTTGCCGGCCGCCATCTTGTGCATGAACAGCACGCCGCCGCTGGTCATCGTCAGCGCCGAAAGCGAGCCGAACATCGGCCAGATGCTGGGCGGCAGGATGTGATAATCGTGGTTCTTGGTTCCGGCCATGATGCCTCGGGTCCCTGTTGCCAAAGCGCGCGGCCGCCACGACCGCGTCAAGAATATCAGTGCGCCTTAACCGCCCGTCCCGGCGCGGTCCAGTGCCTTCGTGCCTTCGGCAATCACGGCGCCGGCGCCGGTGGCGCCGATGTCCTGTCCGGCATCGGGGTGGAAGGTGTAGCTGAGCGTGATCTGCTCGATGTCCTGGGCTTCCGGGTCCTGGAGAATCGCCGGGTCGACATAGTAGATCACCGGCATGCGCACTTCCTCGCCGGGCTTAAGTGTCTGTTCCGTAAAGCAGAAACACTGCACCTTGTTGAAGTAGCGCCCGGCCTGCTCGGGTTCCACGTTGAAGCTGGCGCGGCCGGTGATCGGCTTGTCCGACAGGTTCTTCGCGGTGAAGATCGCCATGTCGCGCGCGCCGATCGAAACGGTATCGGTCACCTGCAAGGGCTTGAAATCCCAGGGCATACCGCGTTCGACATTGGCATCGAAGCGGATGACCACGGTGTTGTTGACCACTTTCACGCCGGCGGCCTGCGCCTCGCTGACGCGCTGGGTCGTGCCGCCGAAGCCGGTAACCTGGCAAAACATGCGGTAGAGCGGCACAGAGGCATAGCCTAGGCCCAGCATAGCCAGCGCAGAACCCAGTGCAATCAGCCCGACCTTGCGGTTGCGATGGCGCAGTTCGGGAACGGTGGCGGCCATCGCGCTCAATCCATCCTGACGATCGAGATCGCGTAGACCAGCACCACGAAGGCGGCCAGCAGCAGCGCGACGACGCGGTTGCGGCTGCGCTGGATGCGCTTGCGCGCGGCGTTGGGATCGAGCTGTTCGGTCATGACGTAATCCCCTGCACCACCAGCCAGCGATCCGCAACCAGCGCCGCGAAGAGCACGAAAAGATAGAGCACCGAATAGGCGAAAAGCTGCTTCTCGGGCTTCATCGCGTCGTCCTCGCCGGTGCGGCGGCGCAGGCCGACGCGAATCGCCAGCGCCACGAACAGGCTGGACAACAGGCCTGCGCAAATGCCGTAGACCGTGCCCGCGCCGCCGATCCACCAGGGCACCAGCGTGAGGGGCAGCAGCAGCAGCGAATAGAGCAGGATCTGGCGCCGCGTGGCCGCTTCGCCCGCCACCACCGGCAGCATCGGAATGCCGACCTTGGCGTAATCGCTTTGCACGAACAGCGCGAGCGCCCAGAAGTGCGGCGGGGTCCAGAAAAAGATGATCGCGAACAGGACGACCGGTATCAGCGTGATGTCGCCGGTGGCGGCGACCCAGCCGATCATCGGCGGGAACGCGCCCGCCCCGCCGCCGATGACGATGTTCTGCGGCGTGCGCGGCTTCAGCCAGATCGTATAGACCACGGCATAGTAGACGATCGAGACGGCCAGGATCGCGGCGGCCAGCCAGCCCACCGCGAACGCCATCAGGAACACCGAGGCGCCCGAGAGCAGGAACCCGAAATCGCGCGCCGAGGTGCGATCCATCCGCCCGGCGGGCAGCGGGCGCGCGGCGGTGCGCTTCATGCCCGCATCGAGATCGGCTTCCCACCACTGGTTGAGCGCGGCGGCGCCGCCCGCGCCCATCGCGATGCACAGGATCGCGGTGAAGCCCAGCACCGGCTGGATCGCCACGGGCGCGGCCAGCATGCCGCACAGGCCGGTGAAGATCACCAGGCTCATCACGCGCGGCTTGGTCAGCGCGAAGAAGTCGCGCCAGTCGGCGGGCAGCGGGTGGGCGGCAGGGGCGGAAAGCGTGGTCATGACTGGCGGGGGCTATAGGCGCGCCTCACAGCCGCTTCAACCAGTCGATCAGCAGGGCGTTGACCTGTTCCGGTCGTTCCTGCTGGGTCCAGTGGCCAACCCCGTCGAGCACGTGGCCTT
>JADLHU010000012.1 GCA_020848655.1 Novosphingobium sp. | reverse complement strand
CAGGCGATAGAAGCCAAAGGGGCGGACCAGCATGGCGATGTTCTGCTCGGTCGTGGCGCCCTCAACCGTCACTTTCGCCGTGCCGGTGATGTAGATCTCCTTGACCTTCGAGAGGGCGGCTTCGCCGCCTGCCGCCTCGATGCCTGCGTCGAGCACGCTCTTGCCGGCGTAGACGCCCGCATCGGCCACCGCGGCGGGCGGCGCATCTGCCGCCGTCGCGCACGCGCCAAGCGCGGCAAGCAAGGCAACAGAAGCCAGCATCGATTTCGAGATAGCCATCAAATCCTCCCGGAACGTCTTGTCTGCCGGCGTGGTTCGCCGATCGGTGACTGGCTTTAGCCTATCCTGCGGCCCGCTGCGAAGCTCCCCGGGGAGGTATGCGGCACAAAGCCCCGTGATCGACCCGGGAAAGTTTTCAGATAACCTTGAGCTGGATCAAGGATTCGGCCGACGCGACCAGCGCTTCCTCTGCGGTCCTGAATTTGACGCCCAGAACGCGGGAAGCCTTTGCGTTGCTGGCCTTCCGGGTCCGGCCCAGTTCGGTGACGGTTTGCCGATAGATCGGCTGGAAAATCGCCATCAGCTTGAGCACGAAGTCGGGGACCTTCATCTTTGGAATCTTGCTGTCATAGGCCGGGAATTTCCGCCGCAGGATCTCGGCCGCCTCGTGAAACCACAGGAAGCCCTCGGTGGCGAGGAAACGCTCGCCTGCCGCCTCGGGGATCTCCATCGCCTTGATGTGGCACTCTGCGACGTCGCGGACATCCACCATCGAAAAGCCGATGCGCGGAATGCCAGGCGTCTTGCCGTTCATCAGCCGGATCGGGATCTCGAGCGATGTGGACACATCCGCTGACAGGGCGGGGCCCATGATGCCGGTCGGATTGATGGTGGCAAGTTCCAGCCCCTTGCCCGCGCCGCTCACATAGTCCCAGGCCGCGCGCTCGGCGAGCGTTTTGGATTTTGTATAGGGCGTATTGTCCGGCCCGTCGGGGTTCGACCACATGGTCTCGTCGGAAACCTCGGCGCGTTTGTCGCCATGACCATAGGCAATCGCGGCCATCGATGACGTCATCACCACGCGCTTCACGCCCGCTGCCTTCGCCGCCTTCAGCACACGCAGCGCGCCCTCGCGCGCAGGGCGGATAAGATCGTTCTCGTCCTTCGGATGCACAGCCGGAAAAGGCGAGGCTATGTGCTGCACATAGGTGCAATCCTTCACCGCCTCGGCCCAGCCTGCGTCCGCGCCAAGATCGGCTTCAACAAACTCGATATCCTTCGCTCGCGGATCGAACGTCGCAAGCACGCGGCGCACTTCGTCTGCACGCTTCATCGCGCGCAGCGTCCCGCGCACGTGATAGCCCTTTGCGAGTAGCTGCAGGATGAGGTGTTGCGCCAGGAAGCCGGAGGCGCCGGTCACCAGAACGCGTGTCGACATAGACGTCTCCCCAGCAGGACAGGGGGAAGGCTCCGTCAGTTCCCAGACAGCGTCAAGTGAAGCGTTGAAACGCGTGGAGTTGAAACGCGTGGACTAGGTCAGGCGCGCGCGCAGTGTGCTGAAGGTGTCCTGCGCGCTGCAGGCGTTCGGCTCGCCTGCAGGCTTTGCGCCGTCATACGTGCGAAGCCGGCTACCGATGCCCGGTTAGCTGATCTTGTCGCGCAGGGACGCTAGCGTCTGCTTGGCGTCATACTGCTTGGGGCCGCCCGCCAGCGATTCACCCTTGCCCATCACGATCACCAGAGTCTGCGTGTTGTGGCCATCGAGCTTGCCGTCGATCTTGCTCTGCACCTCGAACCAGTCGTTGCCGGCATCCAGTGTGACCTGCGCCGCGCGGGCCAGCGCCCGGTCGGCGACCACCTTGGCGGACGCCTCGTCCTGCGCGGCATAGGCGATACGATAGCGCCCGCCCGACATCGGCTCTTCCGTGAAGCCCGCAAGCGACTGCCCGCCCGGCATCGACGAGCATGCCGATGCAGCCATGACGGCGAACGCGACGATCAGCTTCTTCATGTCTGTCTCCGGTGTTGGGTCCAACGGCACATTACGTCGTGGTTGCATACAGGTTCCAGCACTCACGGCAGCGTGCGGAAGAATTCCGGAGCCGCGCGCGCTTGCGACTTCTGCTCATAGGCATAGGCGAGACCGAGCAGCGTGGCCTCTGACCATTTGGCGCCGAAGAATGACAACCCCACAGGAAGGTCGCGCACTTCGCCCATCGGCACGGTGATGTGCGGATAGCCGGAAACGGCGGCAAGGCCTGATGACGATCCGAGGAAATGATCACCGGTCACGGGATCGGTAGGCCATGCCGGTCCTCCCGTCGGCGCGACAAGCGCGACCACATTGTTGGTCGCAAGCAGCCGGTCGATTCCCTCTGGCCCCGCCAGGCGCGCAGCCGTGGCCTTCGCGTCGAGATAGGCCCTGTCGGTCAGCAGCGGCGCCTTGGCGGCCTGCTCGAACGTGTCCTGCCCGAAGAACTCCAGCTCGGCGGGCGTCGCGGCATTGAACGCGATCAGGTCAGCCAGCGTACGCGCCTTCACGGCGGCCGGCGTCGTGGCGAGATAGGCGTCTAATCCCGCGCGAAACTCCGCCAACAGCACGGTGAATTCAGCCGCCCCCATGGCGCGCGTATCGCCGCCGAATGCATCGATCTCGACCAGGATCGCCCCGGCCTCCTTGAGAACCTCCAGCGCCTCGGCGAACGCTGCATCGGTCGCCGTATGATAGCCCGCCTCGAACCGGGCAACGCCGATCCGCTTGCCGGCCAGCGCCCCGGCATCCAGGGCGGCGACATAGTCCTGCTTGCGGGCGTCTGCCTCCGCCGTTGCCGCATCGGCCGGGTCAGACCCCGCAATCACGGACAGCAGCAGCGCGGCGTCCGCAACGCTCAACACCATGGGCCCAGCCGTATCCTGCGTTGTGCTGATCGGCACGATGTGTGTGCGTGACACAAGACCGACAGTGGGCTTCAGCCCCACAATCCCGTTGGCGGAGGACGGGCAGACGATCGACCCATCCGTCTCCGTCCCGATGGTGGCCGCCGCAAGGCCTGCCGCCATCGCCGCGCCCGAACCGGCGGAGGATCCGCACGGATTTCGGTCGAGAACATGCGGATTGCGGGTCTGCCCGCCGACTGCGCTCCAGCCTGACGTGGATGAGCCAGACCTGAAATTGGCCCACTCGCTGAGATT
>JADLHU010000011.1 GCA_020848655.1 Novosphingobium sp. | reverse complement strand
AGCGGCACCAGTTGCGCCAGCGGACGATCGCCGATGACCACGCCGGCCGCGTGCGTGGAACTGTTGCGCGGCAATCCTTCAAGCTGGAGCGCCAGGTCGATCAGCCGCCGCACTTCGTCGTTGGTATCGTATTCGCGCCGGAATTCGGCCACGCCGTTCAGCGCGCGCGGCAGCGGCCAGGGATCGGTGGGATGGTTGGGCACCATCTTGCACAGGCGATCGACCTGGCCATAGCTCATCTGCAGGATGCGGCCGCAATCGCGCAGCACCGCGCGGGCCTTCATCTTGCCGAAGGTGATGATCTGGGCGACGTGATCGTGCCCGTACTTGCGCTGCACATAGCGGATCACTTCGCCGCGCCGCGTTTCGCAGAAATCGATATCGAAGTCCGGCATCGAAACGCGTTCGGGGTTGAGGAAGCGTTCGAACAGCAGCCCCAGCCGGATCGGATCGAGATCGGTGATGGTGAGCGACCAGGCGACGAGCGAACCCGCACCCGAACCGCGCCCTGGCCCCACCGGGATGCCCTGGTCCTTGGCCCACTTGATGAAATCGGCAACGATCAGGAAGTAACCGCCGAACCCCATGCGGTTGATGATCGTGATCTCGAATTCCAGCCGCTCGGCATAGACGAGGAACTGGTCGTCCACCCCCGCCGGGCGCAACCCTTCGAAAGCGGCGCGGCGCGCCTCGATGCCTTCGATCGCCGCCAGCGCGGCAAGCGATTCGGCAAGGTCGGCCTCTCCCGCGTCGGGGTAATAGGGCGCGAGCCGCCGCGCCAGGCCCCGGCGCGCGTCCTCGGCCATCATCCGCGCCTCGCCTTCCTTGTCGCCGGCAAGGCTGGGCAGGATCGGCTTGCGCTTGGGCGGCGCGCAGGCGCAGCGCTGCGCCACGACCAGCGTGTTGGCCATGGCTTCGGGCAGGTCGTCGAACAGCCCGGTCATCGCCTCGATCGGCTTGACCCAGTTCTGGGCGCTGGAGCGCGGCCGGTCGGGCGCGTCGATATGCGTCGAATGGGCGATGCACAGCATGGCATCGTGCGCGGCGTGGAACGATGCTTCGGCGAAATTGGCCGGGTTGGTGGCGACCAGCGGCAGATCGCGGCGATAGGCCAGTTCGATCAGCGCGTCTTCGGCCGCTTCCTCCACCGCATCGCCGCGCCGCGCAATCTCTATATACAGGCGGCCGGGGAACAGCGCTTCCAGCCGCTCTGCCAGCACATCGGCGCCTTCCGCGCGGCCATCGGCGCACAGGCGGGCCAGCCCGCCCTCGCCCGCGCCGGTCAGCGCGATCAGCCCGTCGGTGTGGCCGGCCAGATCGGCGAAGGCGACGTGCGGTTCCAGTTCCAGCGGCCGGTCAAGGTGCGCGCGGCTGACGAGGTGGCACAAGTTCAGCCAGCCGGCGTCGTTCTGGGCATAAAGCGCCAGCCAGTCGATCGCGCCGCCCGGCCCAGGCAGGTCGGCCGGGCGGGCCACGGCCAGGCACGTGCCGATGACCGGCTGGATGCCGGCATCGCGGCAGGCGCCGGCAAAGGCCTGCGCGGCGTAAAGCCCGTTGCGATCGGCGATGGCGATGGCGGGAAAGCCGCGTTCGCGCGCCAGCTTGGCGATCGCCTTGGGATCGATCGCGCCATCGAGCATGGTATAGCTGGAAAAGACGCGAAGCGGCACGAACGGAGCGAAGGACATGCCCCCAAGCTAATGCGCGACGGTGCCTTTCTTCAAGTTTCCCGGCAAATCGTCTGGGGGCAAATCGCCTGGGGAAAGAAAGAACGCGCGTTTTCTTGCAATATGGGCCAGATATGGTCCTATCGCGCATGTTCCATGGAGGGAGGAAGTCATGGTCGATCTATCCGGTGTTGATCACAAGTCCATCGTCGAAAGAGCAAAAGCCATCATCCTGACACCCAAGGACGAATGGCCCAGGATCGCGACCGAAACCACATCGCAGGGCGATATCCTGAAAGGCTATGTGCTGCCGCTGGCCGCCATCGGGCCGGTCGCCGCGTTCATCGGCGGGCAGGTGTTCGGTTATGGCGCGCTGGGCTTTTCCTATCGTCCCAGCCTGGTGTTCTCGCTGTCTTCGGCGCTGATCAGCTTCGCGCTGGCCATCGTCGGCGTGTTCGTGCTGACCTTCATCGCCGATTTCCTGGCCCCCAAGTTCCAAGGCGAATCGAACCGCGCGCAGGCGTTCAAGCTTGTCGCCTATGGATCGACGGCAAGCTGGCTGGCCGGCGTGTTCGGGCTGATCCCCTCGCTCGGCTTCTTCGGCCTGCTGGGCCTCTACAGCATCTACCTGATCTACATCGGCGCCACGCCGCTGATGAAAGTGCCGGCGGAAAAGGCCGGTGGCTACACCGCCGTGACGATCGTCTGCGCCATCGTCCTGGCGCTGATCGTGGCGCCGATCACCGCCGCCGTCACCGGACTGCTCACCGCCGGGCCGATGATGGCCGCCGGTTCGACCGATAGCGGCGAGGTTTCGGGCACCGTCACCGTGCCGGGCATCGGCTCGATCGATCTCGACAAGGCGCAGGAAGCATCGAAGCGCATGGAAGACGTCGCCAACGGCAAGGTGCCGCCGATCGACATCGCCAAAATCCAGGCGCTGCTGCCCGCCAGCGTCGGCGCCTACCAGCGCAGCGCCACCGAAAGCATGGCGATGGGCGCGGTCGGCAGCAGCGCGCAGGGCACGTATACCGCCGGCGACAAGAGCTTCACGCTGAAGATCGCCGATATGTCGGCGCTGGGCGCCTTGTCCGGGCTGGGCGCGGCCATGGGGGTCCAGCAGAGCCGCGAGGACGCCAACGGCTATGACCGCACCACCACCGTCAACGGCGAACTCCAATCCGAAGCCTGGAACAAGTCCAGCAGCAGCGGCAAGTTCGGCGTGACCGTGAAGAACCGCTTCCTGATCGAGGCCGAAGGTTCGGCGGCCAGCATCGACGAACTGAAGGCCGCCGTCGCCGCGATCAACCAGGGTGAACTCGCCAATCTTGCCGGATAATCCATCTTAGCGGGCGTTTAACGCTTGCGCGCTACGTGTGGCGCGATGGATCCCGTCCTTGCCTATCACGATCTGATCGAAGCCATCCGGTCTGTCACCGGGGCTTCCAGCCCGATGCTGCATGTGCATTTCGGGATGGGCATCTTTCTTCTGGCGCAATTGCTGCTCGGCTCGCGCCGGGGATCGCTGGCCGCGCTTCTGATCGTTCTGGAAATCGAACTGCTGAACGAGGCGATGAACCGCCTGTTCCATGGGTCGTGGCGCTGGGCCGATACCGTGCAGGACATCGTGCTGACGCTGCTCTGGCCCAGCGCCTGCGTCGCGGTCAGCAAGATCCGGCGCTGGCGGTGGCAGCAGCGCGAACGGCGGCGCAAGGCCGCGCAACATACCCCGGCGCCCCTGCTGCGCGGCTGACGAAAGCGGCGCGGCGCACGCCCACGGCGTGTCGTCGCAGCACCCCCGGCTGTCCCGAAGCCGTGCACGGCGGGAGCCTTGCTGCACCGCAATAAAGGCTTTACAAAGCCGGGGAGAATAACCAAACCACGCCTCGTCAGGCCTGTCCTTCCCCCATTAAATGGAACTATTTCATGCGGATAACGATGATCGGCTCAGGATATGTCGGGCTTGTCTCGGGGGCGTGTTTCGCCGATTTCGGCCACACGGTTAAGTGCATCGACAAGGACGAAAGCAAGATCGCGGCCTTGCTGGCCGGCCGCATCCCCATCTTCGAGCCGGGGCTTGACCGGCTGGTGGAAAGCAACGTCAGCGCAGGCCGCCTGTCGTTCTCCACCGATCTGGCGGCGGGTGTGGCCGAAGCCGACGCGGTGGTCATCGCCGTGGGCACGCCTTCGCGGCGCGGCGATGGCCATGCCGACCTCAGCTACGTCTATGCCGCGTCCGAGGAAATCGCCAAGGCGCTGACCGGCTTCACCGTGATCGTCGACAAGTCGACCGTGCCGGTGGGCACCGGCGACGAAGTGGAACGCATCATCCGCGAAACCAACCCGGATGCCGATTTCGCGGTGGTTTCCAATCCCGAATTCCTGCGCGAAGGCGCCGCGATCGAGGATTTCAAACGCCCCGACCGCGTCGTCATCGGCGGTGACGATCCCCGCGCGCTCGAAGTGATGCGATCGATCTACCGCCCGCTCACGCTGGGCCGTTCGCCGATCATCGAGATGAGCCGCCGCGGCGCGGAACTGACCAAGTATGCGGGCAACGCCTTTCTTGCCACCAAGATCACCTTCATCAACGAAATCGCCGACTTGTGCGAGAAAGTCGGCGCGGACGTGCAGGACGTGGCGCGGGGCATCGGCCTCGACAACCGCATCGGTTCCAAGTTCCTGCACGCCGGCCCCGGCTATGGCGGATCGTGCTTCCCCAAGGATACGCTGGCCCTTTTGAAGACCGCGCAGGACTATGAAGCGCCGCAGCGCATCGTCGAGGCGGTGGTGGCGGTGAACGACAACCGCAAGCGCGCCATGGGCCGCAAGGTCATCCAGGCGATCGGCGGCGATGCGCGCGGCAAGACCGTGGCCATCCTGGGCCTGACCTTCAAGCCCAACACCGACGACATGCGCGATTCGCCGGCGATCGCCATCATCCAGACCTTGCAGGATGCCGGCGCCGCCGTTCGCGCGCACGATCCCGAAGGCACCGACCAGGCGCGCAAGGTGCTGGAAAACGTCACCTATTGCGAAGGCCCCTACGAAGCCATGGAAGGCGCCGACGCGCTCGTGATCGTGACCGAGTGGGACGCGTTCCGCGCGCTTGACCTCCAGCGGGCCAGCAAGCTGCTGAAATCCCCCGTGCTGCTGGACTTGCGCAACATCTATCCGCGCGAATTCGCGGAAGGCGCCGGCTTCACCTATTACGCCATCGGGCGCTGACAGCCGCCATCATCGGCGCGCGCGCATCTGCACCCCCCATCTGCACCCGTTGTCAACCTTTCGGGTGCAGGTGCAGGCCCGGCACCGACGCGACACTGACAGGGAGTTACCGATTTGCGCAAGGTTCTGGTTACGGGTTCCGCGGGGTTCATCGGCTTTCATCTCAGCCAGTTGCTGCTGGCGGAAGGCTTCGCGGTGGTCGGCTATGATGGCATGACCGATTATTACGACGTTGCCCTGAAGCAGCGTCGGCACCAGATGCTGCTCCAGAACCAGCACTTCAGCGCCACCGAAGGCATGCTGGAGGATTTCGATACGCTCCATGCGCTGTGCCTGGCCCAGCGGCCCGATGTGATCGTCCACCTCGCCGCGCAGGCGGGGGTGCGCTACAGCCTGGAAAATCCCCGGGCCTACCTCGACAGCAATCTCACCGGCACGTTCAACGTGATGGAATGCGCGCGCGAACTGGCGGTCGATCACCTGCTGATGGCGTCCACATCGTCGGTCTATGGCGCCAACACGCACATGCCCTATTCCGAACTGCACAAGTCGGACAGCCCGCTGACGTTCTACGCCGCCACCAAGAAGGCGAACGAGGCGATGAGCCACAGCTATGCCCACTTGTGGAACCTGCCGACGACGATGTTCCGGTTCTTCACCGTCTACGGCACCTGGGGCCGGCCCGACATGGCGCTCTACAAGTTCACCAAGGGCATTCTCGATGGGACGCCGATCGACGTCTACAACCACGGCGAGATGTACCGCGATTTCACCTATGTCACCGATCTGGTGCGCGGGATCCGCCTGCTGATCGATACGCCGCCGGTCCGCCCCGACAGCCCCGACGACATTCCCGAATGGGATTCGCTGAGCACCGCCGCACCGTGGCGCGTGGTCAACATCGGCAATTCGGACAAAGTGAAGCTCACCGATTTCGTCGATGCGATCGAGGCCGAATGCGGCCGCCCGGCGATCCGCAACTATATGGATATGCAGAAGGGCGACGTTCCCGCCACCTGGGCCGACGCCACGATCCTCAGGAACCTGACCGGCTATGCCCCGCAAACGGATGTGCGCGAAGGGGTGCGCCGCTTCGTCGCCTGGTATCGCGAATACTTCGGCATCTAGCCAACCCTATCGGCCCAGGCCGCGCAGGTATTCGGCGGCGGCCGTCATCGCCTGATCGATCGCGCGGTCCATGTCGAGATAGGCGAAGCGGCCCAGCCGCCCGACGAAGGTCACGCCGCGCTCGTTCGCGGCGCGTTCGCGGTACGTGGCCAGCAGCCGCGCGCCGGCGGCAAGATCGACCGGATAGAACGGAATGTCGTTCGGGCCGCAATCGCGGCTGAATTCATGGAAAACCACGGTTTCATTCGTTGGCGGCTGCTCCCACGGCGCGAAGTGGCGATGCTCGGTCACGCGCGTATGGGCGATGTCCTCGTCGGGATGGTTCATCAGGGCGGTGCCCTGGTAATCGCCGGCATGATAGCTCCGCTCGAAATCGAGCGTCCGATAGGTCAGCCGCCCGATGTCGTAGCGGTAATAGCGATCCACGCTTCCCGAATAGAACAGATGGGCGAAGGCTTCGGACGCGGCATCTTCGAACCGGCATCCCAGCCGCACTTCGATCTTCGGATGGTCGAGCATCCTGGCGACGATCGCGCCATAGCCATCGCGGGGAATCGCCTGCCAGCGATGCGCGAAGTAATTGTCGTCATAATTGAACCGGATCGGCAGGCGCCTGAGGATCGCCGCCGGCAACGCGCCGGGGTCTATCCCCCATTGCTTGCGCGTATAGCCCCGGAAGAACGCTTCGTAGAGCGGCGCGCCAAGATGGCGCAGCGCGTAGTCCTCGAAGCTGCGCGGCTCCTCGATGTCGTCGCGCGCCTGCGCGGCCAGGAAGGCCATCGCCTCGGCCGGCGCCATCGCCCGGCCGAAGAACTGGTTGATCGTGTGCAGGTTGATCGGCAGCGAATAGACTTGCCCCCGCACCATCGATTTGACGCGCAGCACGAACGGCATCATTTCGCCGAAACGCTGGATATAGCTCCACACGTGCGGCAAATCGGTATGGAAGATATGCGGCCCATAGAGATGGAGCATGATGCCGGTGCGCGCGTCACGCTCTGTATGGCAGTTGCCCGCAACGTGGCGGCGCTCGTCCATCACCACGCTGGCGATGCCCGCATCGGCCAGCGTGCGCGCGATCACCGCGCCGGTAAACCCCGCGCCCACGATCGCCACGCGGGTCGCGGCCACGGGCCTCATGACAGCGCCCGGCAGGCCGCGCCACTGCAGGTGAAATCGCGGCGCCGGCCTTGAACAAGCCGCGCACAACTGTCATTTCCTGCGGCTGGCCGTTGTGCCCACCCCATGTATCCCCTTCCCCCGGATAATCCTGGCCGCCGCCGAAAGCATCGACACATGTCATCCATCGCGTTCGTCACCACGTGCAAGAAGCGGCTGCACCACATCCGCCAGACCCTGCCGCTGATCGTGGCGCAAGGCCCGGACGAGATCATATTTGTCGACTATGGCTGCCCGGAAGCGAGCGGCGATTGGGTGGAAGCCAATCACCCTGGTGTCAAGGTCGTCCGCGTGACCGACGATCCCGGCTTTTGCCTGGCCCGGGCGCGCAACACCGGCGCGGCGCAGGCCCGTTCGGAATGGCTGGTGATGATCGACGGCGACATCCTGACCACGCCGGGCTGGGGTGACTGGATGCGCGGCCACCTGGCCCCCGGGCACTTCTACCGGTCAGAGCATGTCGACGGAAAGCGCGATCCCGAAAGCTACGGCACGATGATCTGCCGCAGCGCCGATTTCGCCGCGATCGGCGGCTATGACCAGGTGTTCCAGGGCTGGGGCGGCGAGGATGATGATCTGTACTATCGGCTGGTCGGGCGCGGGCTGACCCAGGCGCACTATCCCGCGCGCTTCGTTTCGGCGATCCGGCACGGCCATGAAGAGCGCGCCGGCTGGGGTGGGATGCGCAACCAGGAGGAAAAGGCGCTTCTCAACCACTGCTACATGACCGCCAAGATGCAGGCGACGGCGGCGAACGGCGGCGGCCCCTTGCCGCTGGATGTTCGCCGAGACCTGATGGACGGCACACGGCGTGCGCTGACGCAGTGGTTCGATGATGGCGCCGACAAGCCGCTTCCCATTCGATACGTGCTGGCGCGAACGAGCCAGTTCACGCTGAGCGGCCGCAATCACATCGAAAGCGAACTTGCGATCACCGTAAACGTGCGGCGCGACAATCCGCCGCCGCCATAGCGCTGGGCCAAGTTCGCCACGAAGGCCCGGCAGCGGCTCCTCAGCCCCCGGCGAGTGGTTGGGCGAGCAGGCAGGTCGTGCCCGCATCCAGCGTGACGGTATCCAGCGCCGGCGCGATGCCGCATCCGCCGGGGACGATCGTATCGCCCCCGATCCTTGCCGTGCCGTGGCGGGGGATCACCAGCAAGGGCCGCTGCCCATAGCGGGCCATGACAGCATCGCCGGCCGGGCCGGTAATCTGGTCGAGCCGGAACAGCGGCCCTTCGACAAGCGTGGCATTGCCCTGATCGGGCACCTTCTGGTGCAGCCTTGCGGGATAGGCCGCGCCCATGGCCACGGCCAGCCCTTCATCGAGATGGAGTTCGCGCGGGCGGCCATAGTCATAGAGGCGATAGGTGATGTCGCTGTTTTGCTGCACTTCGATCAGGCTGACGCCCGCGCCGATGGCATGAACGGTGTTCGCGGGGATGTAGAAAAAGTCGCCCGCCTGCACCGGGTGCCATTCCAGCAAGGCTTCGATGCTGCCGTCAAGCGCCGCTTCGCGCAGTTGCTCTACCGAAAACACCTCGCGAAAGCCGATGCCCAGCACCGCGCCGGGCTGCGCATCCACGATCAGCCAGCATTCCTCCTTGCCCTGCCGGCCCAGCCCCGCCGCCAGCGTCTGCGCGTCGGATGGGTGGACCTGCACCGAAAGCGCCTCGCTGGTGAAGATGTACTTCACCAACAGATCGGGCAGTTGCGCTGGCGGTTCGAACCAGATTTCACCGATACGGCTGCCCGCGCGCGACACGAAAGGCGCAGGAAGCCGATCCACGCCCCACGGCTTTTCCACCGCGCGCACGGGCAACCCCGTGCTCACTGGTTGACCGCGCCCGACAGCTTGCCGACTTTCTGGACGCCATCGGCCGACGTTACCAGCACGTCATTGCCATCGACGACGACGATGATGTTTTCCAGCCCGATCACCGAAACGCGCGGGCCGTCGCTATCGACAAGGACGTTGCGGCAATCGACCAGCTCCACCGCGCCGGCCGTGCTGTTGCCATCGGCGTCGCGCGCGCGCGCCACGTGCAGCGCCTGCCAGTTGCCGATGTCGGACCAATCCATGTCGGCCGGCACCATGGCCGCGCGGGCGGTGTTTTCCATCACCGCATAGTCCACCGATTCGCTCTCGATCTCGGCGAATGCGGCGGCATCGGGATAGAAGCGCCGGCCATCGGCATGGCCCTGCGCCACGGCGCGCTGCGCCGCTTCGGCGATGGCCGGGCGAAACGCCCTGAGTTCGGCGAGGAAATCCTTCACCCGGAACGCGAATATTCCGCCGTTCCAGGAATAGCCGCCATCGGCCAGGAACACGCTGGCCCGCGCCAGATCGGGCTTTTCGACGAAGGCGGCGACGCGAAAGCCGGCGTCGCCCACCGGCTCGCCGCGCTTCAGATAGCCAAAGCCCGTCTCGGGAGACTTCGCATCGATGCCGAACGCCACCAGCCAGCCTTCGCTGGCAAGCCGGGCGGCAGCGCTGGCCGCGGCCGCAAAGGCATCACAATCGCCGATATGATGATCGCTGGGACAGACCAGCATCACCGCATCGTCGGGCAGCCGCAGCGCCGCCAGCGCGATCGCGGCGGCGGTGTTGCGGGCCGATGGCTCGACGATGACCGTGGCGGCCGGATCGGCGCCCAGTTGCGCTTCGACATGGGGCAAATGGGCATCGCCCGTAACCACCACCGGGGAACAGAAGCCGGCCTGCGCCGAACACCGTGCCAGCGTCGCTTCGAACAGCGTTCCATCGCCGATCAGCGGCAGGAACGGTTTGGGTCGGCCGGCCCGGCTTCGCGGCCACAGTCTGGTCCCGCTGCCGCCGCACAGAATGACCGGCGTGATCAATGTCGGATCAGCCTGCACACAATCTCCTAACCCTGATGACCCTGAAAAAACACATCGCGCCCCGCCAGCCCTTCAAACGAGAATTTCGGCAAATGGCTCCCGCGGCAAGAATTTTGTGCAATGCGTCATCGCTTGTAGCGACCCTGGCATCGCGATGATAGCGACTCGTGAACAGGCCGAGTCGCTCCGACCCAGCCACCGGCACCACCAGATCGGCCCGAAATTCGTCCCGCTTCGGGACAGTCGCGCCTTGTTCGCAAGTTCATCGTCTTGCCAAAAGCAATTGTTAACACGCGAGCAGCAATAACGCTTTTCTGCCGATTCCGGCACCATGCCCGATGGCGTGACGAGCCGGTCGGCAAGCGGAATCCCCGACAATGCGGGTCGAATGGCCATCCGTCCGCGATAAACCGTGACATTTTGTAGACAGTTTGTTAACCAGGGTTGTTTCGAGTTTGTTGGAATACCGGCGGTAAAACAAATTAACCCTGCCGCCACGATTTGCTCTGGGAGCGCAAATGACTTTTACCAATAAAACAAAGCCATTTCATGTGCTTGATGGCGACTTGGGCATGCGCTCGACGATGCAGCATCATAACTGGTGGAATAAGCTGAAATCCTTCGCAATCGCAGTATCGGACGCTGAGCCGGCGCCGGTCAAACGGTTTTCGGGCGCGCTGCGAATGGCCCTTGTCCTGACCGGCATCGCCGTTCCGTGGCTGGTGCTCCTCTGGATGTTCGGAGTGCTTTGAAGCCGCGAATACTGGTTTTTCAGTCTATTAACCATACCCTCGCCGGATAGACGAGTTCCTCGCTTCGTCTCGTAAATCCGCATTTCATCCGATAAGCGTTTTGCGCTTCCTTGGCCTTTGCGTATGCTGCGCCGCAGCGATTCGTTCAGGTTGAGGTGTTTCGATGAGACGAGAAGCTATTGCCGACTGGCCCGGCCAGCCGCCGCACAGCAGCCTTAACATGGTTGGAACTGGCGCATTGCCATCCGCAAGCATGCTCCGCGTGCTCGATCTTCTGGTCGCCAGCATCGCGCTGGTCCTGCTAGCCCCGCTGCTGCTGGTGATCGCGATCCTGATCGTGATCTTCGATCCCGGCCCCGTGATTTTCGCGCACAAGCGCATCGGCCTGGGCGGGCGGGAATTCTACTGCTTCAAGTTCCGCAGCATGACGGTGGATGCCGATGCACGCCTTCAGGCGCTGCTCGCCAGCGATCCGCAGGCGCGCAAGGAATGGGAACAGGACCAGAAGCTGCGCCACGATCCCCGGATCACGCCGCTCGGCCAGTTCCTGCGCAAGAGCAGCTTCGATGAATTCCCCCAGTTGTTCAACGTGCTGCGCGGTGAGATGAGCCTTGTCGGCCCGCGGCCGATCGTGCGCGCCGAAGTGATCCGCTATGGCCGCTATTTCGAACATTACTGCAATGTTCGCCCCGGCATCACCGGGTTGTGGCAGATCAGCGGACGCAACGATGTCAGCTATCGCCGGCGCGTCGCGCTCGACGTAACCTACAGCCGGCTGTGCTCACTGGGCCTGAACGTCAAGATCCTGGCGTTCACCGTGCCGTGCGTGTTGTTCCAGCGCGGCTCGTATTGAGCCGCTGTCGCGCCTTCGGATAAGGGCGCCGGGCGCTCGCCGAATGCAGCGCTCCTGCAGAAAAAGAGATTGACCGGTGTCGTCACAGCCGATGGATGAGCAGGGTCATGGCGCGCCCATGGCCTTCGCCGATCCGCCGCCGCTGTCGTTCGCAGGCTATCTGCGCGCCGATGCCGAACGCTATCTGCCGGGCTGGCGCAAGCTGACCCGCAAGCCGGACTTCATCCTGTGGATGCGGTTGCTGCTGCTTACGCCCGGCTTCCAGTTCGTGTTCTGGCTGCGGCTGCAAAGGGCCTTGCGCAAGATCCCGCTGGTCGGCGGCGGGCTTTCGCGCATCGCCTGGTACATCACCAACATGGCCTTCGCATCCGATATCGATCCCAGCGTGCGGATCGGCCCCGGCCTGCACGTGCCCCATCCCACCGGTATCGTGATGGGCGGCGGCAGCCGCCTGGGGCGCAACGTCACCATTCTCCAGAACGCCACGCTGGGCCAGGCGCACCGTGGCACCGGCGAAACGCCGCGCATCGGCGACGACGTGGAAATCGGCGTCGGCGCCTGCGTGCTGGGGGACATCACGATCGGCAAAGGCGCCATCGTGGGCGCGAACAGCGTTGTCCTGAAGGATGTGTCGGCGGGCGCGGTCGCGGTCGGCGTGCCGGCGCGCGAACTGCCCGCCAGGATCAATCGGCCCGGCTGAACATGGCGCGCTCCAGCGGCCTTGCGCCAAGCGAGAAGGTATCGATCAGGTCGATCGTCTCGCCGGCGAAAACGGCGGCGCTGAGCCGCCCGGACATGTAGGCCCCGGTATCCAGGCAAAGCCGGCCCGGCGCGCCGTAGACTTCCTCTCCCGGCGTATGCCCGTGCACGATCAGCCCATCGCCGGAATGGGGGACATCCAGGAACTGCGATCGAATCCACAGCAAATCGCGGCGGGTCTGGTCCGCCAGGGGAATGCCCGGCCGTATGCCGGCATGAACGAAGGCCAGTTTGCCCACGGTGACCATCAGTTCAAGCCCGCGCAGGAAGGCGATATGTTCGGCGGGCACCGCATCCATGAACCGGGCCTGCGCCTGCGCCCAGGCTTCCGGCGGAGCGGCCGCATAGGGCACCGTCACGCCATAGGCGCGCAACGTGGCGTCACCGCCATGTTCAGCCCAGCGCTGCCCGACGATCTTGCCATCGAGGAAATCGAGCATCGCGTCTTCGTGATTGCCGGCAAGAAACCGGCATTCGAACCCCGGATCACCTGCCAGTTCGAGCAGGAGATCGATCGCCCGGCGCGACTCAGCGCCGCGATCGACGTAATCGCCCAGGAACACGAGAAGCGGCGGGGCATCGCCGGCGCCGGGTTCGCGCTGGTCCCGATCCTTGCGAATGCGCCCGAGCAGACGTTCCAGCAGGTCGGCGCGCCCGTGAATATCGCCAACGGCATAGACGATCCGATCGGGCGCGAAGCCCCCCTCGCCCGATTGCATCAGCATCATGCGGGGGCTTCTGCCGGGCCGGCGGCGCGAGTCCGTGCCAGGGGCGCGGGCGCCGGGCGGCGCGCGGCGACGGTCACGAACATGGTCATCAGCATGACGCAGGCCAGCGGGTTGTAGGCGGTCAGCAGATTGCCCTCGAACGAATACCACAGCACGATCACGAAGGCGAAGCGCCGGCTGGGCGTGCGATCGAGCAGGCAATAGAGGAAAAAGCCATAGAACAGCAGCGCCTGGATCAGCCCGTATTCGACCGCCGCCTTGGTGATCGGCCACCAGAAGGTATTGCCGCCACTTTCGATCTGGCCGGCCCCGATGCCCGAATAGACCCCGCGTTCCGCCCCAAGCGCACGCGCCATGCGATAGAGCGGCTCGATGAAGCGGGAATTGGCGCTGGAACCGACCTTCTGGAACGCGTCGACCCGATTCATCACCAGTTCGAACCAACTGAGCTGCCAGGCCACGACAACCGCAACGATCACGGTGCCCAGCACCATGATGAACGTGCGCGTGCGCATGCGGATGAACACGATGGGCAGCGCCGCAAGCATCAGCAGCAGCCCCGTCCCCGCGAACGTGGCGAACAGCGTTGCGCCAAGGAACATCGCGCGCCGCAGCCGTTCGAAGAACAACAGTT
>JADLHU010000010.1 GCA_020848655.1 Novosphingobium sp. | reverse complement strand
TGTCAACGTCTCAGCCAAGGACAAGGGCACCGGCAAGGAACAGCAGATCCGCATCCAGGCCTCGGGCGGTCTTTCGGACGCAGACATCGACCAGATGGTCCGCGATGCCGAAAAGTTCGCCGAAGAGGACAAGAAGCGGCGCGAATCGGCCGAGGCGCGCAACAACGCCGACAGCCTTGTCCACGCCACCGAACGCCAGATCGAAGAGAACGGCGACAAGATCGACGCTGACCTCAAGGCCGAAGTCGAAGCCGCGATCGCCGAGACCAAGACCGCGATCGAAAGCGGCGACGTCGACGCGATCAACGCCAAGATCCAGGCGCTGACGGAAAAGGCCATGAAGATGGGCCAGGCGATCTACGAGAAGGAGCAGGCCGGTGCTGCCGCTCCGGGCGGCGCGGGTGCGGCGGCCGGTGAAGGCGATGACGTCGTGGATGCCGAGTTCTCGGAAGTCGATGAGAACAAGGGCTGACGATCGGATGAAACCCTCCCCCTCCCCATCGCGGGAGGGGGCGTGGAATGCGGCGAAGCGGGTGAGGACAGGCGAACTGCCCCACCCGCTTTCCACCGCCTTCCCATGTCGGGCGAAGGGCTAATTTGATGACGGCCGAAGTCGATTACTACGAACTCCTGGAAGTGGAGCGCACGGCGGACGATGCGACGATCAAGTCGTCGTACCGCAAGCTGGCCATGCGCTATCACCCCGACAAGAACCCCGGCTGTGGCGATTCCGAAGCGCGCTTCAAGGCGATCAGCCAGGCCTATGACTGCCTGAAAGACCCGCAGAAGCGCGCCGCCTATGACCGGTCCGGCCACGAGGCTTTCCATAACGGCGGCATGGGCGGCGGGGGCGGGCAGGGCGGCGGCTTCAGCGATATCGGGGATATCTTCGAATCGATCTTCGGCAGCGGCTTTGGCGGCGGCGGTGGCCGCCAGCAGGCGCGGCGCGGCGCGGACTTGCGCTACGACATGGAAATCGGCCTCGACGAGGCATTCCATGGCAAGACCGCCGAAATCCGCATCGATGTTTCGCAGACCTGCGATCCCTGCGCGGGTTCGGGCGCGGAGCCGGGCACCGGCACGCGGCGCTGCACGCTGTGCGGCGGCCACGGCAAGGTCCGCGCGCAGCAGGGCTTCGTCCTGGTCGAGCGCACCTGCCCGACCTGCCATGGCCGCGGCGAGGTTATCGAAAAGCCGTGCCGTTCGTGCGGCGGCGAGGGTCGGGTCGACAAGCCGCAGACGCTGGAAGTCACCATTCCCGCCGGCGTCGATGACGGCAATCGCATCCGCCTGTCGGGCAAGGGCGAGGCGGGGCCGTTCGGCGCACCGCCGGGCGATCTTTACATCTTCCTCCACATTCGCCGGCACAAGGTGTTCGAGCGAGACGGCACGACGCTGATCACCCGCGTGCCGATCAGCTTCACCACGGCGGCTTTGGGCGGCGAGATCGAGATTCCGGGGCTGGACGGCGAACGGTTGGCGATCACCATTCCTGCCGGCATCCAATCGGGCAAGCAGTTGCGCAAGCGCGGCGCCGGCATGCCGGTGCTGCAAGGGCGCGGACGCGGCGACCTCGTCATCGAGATCGGGGTGGAAACGCCCACCAAGCTCACCGCCCGCCAGAAAGAACTGCTCCGCGAACTGCAGGAGACCGAAACCGGGGACGAATGCCCGCAGTCGAAAGGTTTTTTTGAAAGGATCAAGGAAGCCTGGAGCGACCTGACGGAATACTTGCGGTCCATGCTGCCCGGCCGGCGGCGCTTGAAGGGGATGCCATTTCAGGTCGTCTCGCACTATTCCACCGCGCTGCTTGCCAGTCCGGCATCGTCCCCCTAAATCCCGGCCTCCCTCCGCATCCGCACAGGCCCGCCGCTTGATCCTCTCCCCTTTCGAATGGACCATCGCCAAGCGCTATATGCTGCCCGGGCGTGGCGAGGCGTTTATCGCGCTGGTCGCGGGCATCAGCCTTGTCGCGGTGATGCTGGGCGTTGCCGCGCTGGTCATCGTGATGAGCGTGATGAACGGCTTTCGCGCCGAACTTTTCGACAAGATCGTGGGGCTGAACGGCCATGCGATCATCCAGGGATACGGCGGGCGGCTGGAAAACTGGCAATCGGTGCTGGAACAGGCCCGCAAGACGCCCGGCGTCACCCGCGCTTCACCGCTGATCGAACAACCGCTGCTGGCCAGCCTCAACGGCCGGGTCGAGGCGATCCTCGTGCGCGGCAACACGGCCGAGGATATCCGCCGCATCCAGCCGCAAGTGAAGGCCGGCAGCCTGGCCGAACTGCGCGCGGGCGCCAGCAACGTCGCCATCGGCGCGCGACTGGCCGAGAACCTGGGCGCCCAGGTGGGCGACACGATCACCATCATCAACCCGCAAGGGCGCTCCACCCCGTTCGGCACGGTGCCGCGCCAGATCGCCTATCGCGTCGCCGCGATTTTCGAGATCGGCGTCTATGATTATGACCAGGCCTTCGTTGTCATGCCGATGCAGGACGCGCAGACGCTGCTGCTGACCGGCGATGCGGTGGGCATGATCGAAGTGACCACCAACGATCCCGACAGGGTGTCCGAAATGCTCGCCCCGCTGACCCGTCAACTGGCCGGGCAGGCGGTCGTCACCGACTGGAAGACCATCAACGCCTCGTTGTTCGAGGCGCTGGCGGTGGAGCGGGTGGCCATGTTCGTGGTGCTGTCTATCATCGTGCTGGTGGCGGTGTTCAACATCCTTTCGTCGCTGATCATGCTGGTGCGCGCCAAGACGCGCGATATCGCCATCCTGCGCACGATGGGGGCGACGCGGCGCTCGCTGCTCAAGATCTTCGTCACCACCGGGTTCCTGATCGGCGCGCTGGGCACCGGCGCCGGGCTGATCCTGGGCTTCGTGTTCCTCTATTTCCGCCAGCCCATCGTGCGCCTGGTGGAACTTGTGACCGGGCAGAACCTGTGGGACCCTTCGATCCGCTTTCTTACCGAACTGCCCAGCCGCAACGATCCGGTGGAAATCACCGTCATCAGCGTGATGGCGCTGGTGTTCAGCTTCGTGGCGACGCTTTATCCCGCGCTCAAGGCGGCGAGCACCGATCCGGTGCAGGTGCTGCGCTATGAATGATGTAAACGCCACCGTGGTGCGCATCACCGGCCTGACGCGCAGCTTCGAACAGGGCGGCGTGCGCATCGACGTGCTGCGCGGCGTGGACCTGGCCATCCAGCCGGGCGAGATCGTCGGCCTGCTGGGGCCTTCGGGTTCGGGCAAGTCGACCATGCTTCAGGCGATCGGCCTGCTTGAAGGCGGCTTCGGCGGCCGGATCGAGATCGCCGGCACCGACGCCAGCGCGCTGAACGGCGATGATCGCACCGCGCTGCGCCGCGATCACCTGGGCTTCGTCTACCAGTTCCACCACCTGCTGCCCGATTTCTCGGCGATCGAGAACGTGCTGTTGCCCCAGCTTATCGCCGGGCGGACCGAGGCGGAGGGGCGCGCCCGCGCCATCGAACTGCTTGAAGCGCTCGGTCTTGGCCAGCGGCTCGATCACCGGCCCAGCCAGCTTTCGGGGGGCGAGCAGCAGCGCGTCGCCGTGGCCCGTGCGCTGGCCAACAAGCCGCACCTCGTGCTGGCCGATGAACCCACCGGCAATCTTGACGAAGCCACCGCCGACCGTGTGTTCGACCAGTTCCTCAAGCTGGTGCGCGGCGAAGGCAGCGCCGCGCTCGTCGCCACGCACAACGAGCGCCTGGCCAGCGCCATGGACCGCGTCGTCCGCCTGCACGAAGGCAAGCTCGCCTGATATTGCTGGAACGTTGCCGGGGCCGCCGCGTTGTAGTGTCGCCAAGTGCCCACATCGAACGGACGGGCGCTTTGCGCGGTTCGAAAGGATACAGCGATGAGCCAATCTCCCACCACGTTTCGGGGCGAATCGTCGGGCGTCGGCGATGCGGGCTGGAACGATGCGTCCGCCCTGCATCGGCGCAACGATGGTGGCGGGGTGCTTGCGGGGCTGAAGGCGGTGCGCCACGGCACGCTGGCTGAGCTGATCCGCTTCATCCTGACGCTTCCCGAAGCCGATCGCGCCGACTACGAGATAGAGAAGTCCGGCGATCACCGCCTTGCCATCGGCGAGATCCTGAAGCTGGCAAAGCGGCCGGATTTTCCCGCCGCCTGAGCGATGAGACCCCGATGACCGACGCCCGCACGATTGCCGACTTCGACGCGCTGCTTCCCAATGGGGAGCGGATCAGCCTGGCGGACAAGGCCGGCAAAGTGCTGCTGGTGGTCAACACCGCCTCGAAATGCGGTTTCACGCCGCAATATGCGGGGCTGGAAGCGCTGTGGCGCAAATACCGCGATCGCGGGTTCGAAGTCGTGGCCTTTCCCTGCAACCAGTTCGGCCACCAGGAACCCGGTGACGCCGCCGCGATCGCCAGCTTCTGCGATCTCACGTTCGGCGTCAGTTTCCCGCTGATGGCGAAAGTGGATGTCAACGGCCCGAACGAAACGCCGCTGTACCACTGGCTCAAGCAACAGGCGCCCGGCCTGCTGGGCACGCGCGGCATCAAGTGGAACTTCACCAAGTTCCTGATCGGGCGCGATGGCACGGTCGTGCGCCGCTACGCCCCCACGATCAAGCCCGAGGCACTGGAACGCGATATCGCCGCGCTGTTGTAGGTCCTGAACCTAGGGTAGTGGCGCCGGGCGGATTTGGCTCTATAGGCGGCGGCGATGACCCGCTTTGCCTTCACCATCCACGCCACCGAGGGCAAGGCCCGCACCGGTACGATCGTCATGCGCCGGGGCGATATCCGTACGCCCGCGTTCATGCCGGTGGGCACGGCCGCCACGGTCAAGGCGATGAAGCCCGAAACCGTGCGCGCCACGGGCGCGGACATTATCCTGGGCAACACCTATCACCTGATGCTGCGCCCAGGTGCGGAGCGCGTGGCGCGGCTGGGCGGCTTGCACGCCTTCATGAACTGGCCGCGCCCGATCCTGACCGACAGCGGCGGCTATCAGGTGATGAGCCTTTCGGACTTGCGCAAGATTACCGAGGAAGGCGTGACGTTCGCCAGCCACCTCGATGGATCGCGCCACTTGCTGACGCCCGAGCGCTCGATGGAAATCCAGCGCCTGCTTGGTTCCGATATCGTCATGGCCTTCGACGAATGCCCGCGCGCCGATCAGCCGCGCGATGTGATCGCGCGGTCGATGGAAATGAGCATGCGCTGGGCGCAGCGCAGCCGCGATGGCTTCGATGCCGGCGGCGCCCATGCCGAAGGCGTGGCGCTGTTCGGCATCCAGCAGGGCGCGCTGGACGAAGGCCTGCGCCGGCACAGCGCCGACGCGCTGCGGGCCATCGGGTTCGATGGCTATGCCATCGGCGGGCTGGCGGTGGGCGAGGGGCAGGAGGCGATGTTCGCCACGCTCGATTTCGCGCCCGAACAATTGCCGCAGGATCGTCCGCGCTATCTGATGGGCGTGGGCAAGCCCGACGATCTCGTCGGCGCGGTGGAGCGCGGGGTCGACATGTTCGATTGCGTGCTGCCCAGCCGTTCGGGCCGCAATGGCCAGGCGTTCACCTGGACCGGCCCGATCAACTTGCGCAACGCCCGTTTCGCCGAAGACACCGGCCCGCTGGACGAACGCTGCACCTGCGCGACGTGCGGCACCTATTCGCGCGCCTATCTCCACCACCTGATCAAGGCCGGCGAAATCCTGGGCGCGATGCTGATGACCGAGCACAACCTCTCGTTCTACCAGCAACTGATGCAGGGGATGCGCGATGCGATCGCGGCAGGCCGGTTCGCCGGCTTCGCCGCCGATTTCCGGCGCGATTACCTGCGGGGCTGACCTTGGCCCGGCCTATGCCGGCGCCGGTTCCATTTCCAGCAGCGTATCGCGATAGGCGAAGAAGCGGCCGCTGCGGCGTTCGAGAAAGCCTGCGCCGATCTGGACGGCGAAATGTTGGGCAGTGGCGAGGTCTGGATACCACTTGCCCCGGCGGTGCGGAGTGATGAAGCGATAGCGGAACATATCGGATTAATGCCGAAGACCGGCAAATGGTTCCCGCCATCCCGCTGATTTTATAGGAAACATTTCGGAAACGATTCGCCGGCGATGCGGCGATCGGCAAACGAAAAAGGGCGGCCACAGGGGCCGCCCTTTGTTCCGGTGCGATCCTGACGGATCAGCGCGAGTAGAACTCGACGACCAGATTCGGTTCCATGCGGACCGGATAGGGCACTTCGTCCAGCGTCGGAACGCGAACGAAAGTCACCTTGTCGGTGCCGTCGGGAGCGACGTAATCGGGAACCTCACGCTCGGGCAGGGTCAGCGCTTCGGCGATGAGGGCCATTTCCTTGGCCTTCTTGCCGAGCGTGATGACGTCGCCGGGGCGAACGCGGCGCGAGGCGATGTTGCACTTCACGCCGTTGACCAGGATGTGGCCGTGGCTGACGACCTGGCGGGCCGAGAAGATCGTCGGCGCGAACTTGGCGCGATAAACGACCATGTCGAGACGCTGCTCCAGCAGGCCGATCAGGTTCTGACCGGTATCGCCCTTGAGACGGGCGGCTTCCTGGTAGGTGCGCTTGAACTGCTTTTCCGTCACGTCGCCGTAGTAGCCCTTGAGCTTCTGCTTGGCGCGGAGCTGGATGCCGTAGTCGGAAACCTTGCTCTTGCGGCGCTGGCCGTGCTGGCCGGGACCATAGCTGCGGCGGTTGACCGAGCTTTTCGGACGGCCCCAGATGTTTTCGCCAAGGCGGCGGTCAATCTTGTACTTCGACGAATTGCGCTTCGACATGCGCGTCTTCTCCAACTTGCTGCGACGGGCGACGATCGCCCGTGCTTCCAGCCCGGAACGCACCGTCCGGCCTGTTGCCGGACGTGGCCGCCGCTTCACCGGGGTGCGGGGCCAATCGGACATCCCGCACGATCAAGAGGATCGGCGGGGCGCCATGTGGAGGCGCGCCCATGGCCGGGCAGGTCCGCAAAGTCAAGCTGCAACCGCCTCTCGACGCGCCCGGCGGGCAAGGGTAGGGGCGGGGACATGCCCGAAACCGCGCCGCTCGCCCCCGAACATTGTCAGACCATGGCCCAGGTGCGCGCCGCGATCGACGCGCTCGACGCTGATCTGGTGCGCCTCTTGGCCCGTCGCTTCGGCTATATGCGCGCCGCCGCCCGGATCAAGACCGACCGCGGACACGTGCGCGACGAAGCGCGCAAGGCCGAGGTCATCGCCAATGCCACCGCTCTCGCCGATGCGCTGGGGCTGCCGGCGGATGTGATCGAGGCCATGTGGCAACGCCTGGTCGAAGGCTCGATTGCCTATGAACTCGCCGCCTGGGACAAGGCGCGCGGAGGCCAGTAGCGGGGGAACTATTCGCTCTACCCGAATGGATGTGGGCTCAGTCCCGGCGGCCCGGCTCGCGTTCCAGCGCTGAAAGAACCCCGCGCATCGTGCGCACTTCCAGGTGGTTCCAGCCCGGCTTGGTCAGCATCGTGCGCAAGGTGCGCCGCGTGGCGACGGCGCGGCTGTACGGGAAGAAATAGTCGCGCGGTTCCAGCAGCCGTTCGAAATGGGCGATCATGCCTTCCAGTTCGGCCTGCGGCGCGGGGGGCAGTTCATCCTCCACCGTCGGCTGTTCGAGCGACATGGTCTTCGACCATTCATAGGCGCACAGGATTACCGCCTGGGCAAGGTTCAGCGAGCCGAATTCGGGATTGATCGGTACGGTCACGATGGCGCGGGCGAGCGCGACGTCGTCCGTTTCAAGCCCCGACCGTTCCGGCCCGAACACGAAGGCAGATCGCCCCGGCTCGCGGTGGATGGCCAGCGCGGCCTGCTCGGGCGTCAGCACCGGCTTGGTGACGCCGCGCTTGCGCACCGTGGTGGCATAGACGTGCGTGCAGTCTGCCACGGCATCGGCCAGCGACGCGAACACCTGTGCCCGTTCCAGCACCAGGTCCGCACCGGCGGCAGCCGGTCCGGCGGCGGGATTGGGCCAGCCATCGCGCGGGGTGACGAGGCGCATCTCGGTCAGCCCGAAATTGAGCATGGCGCGCGCCGCCTTGCCGATATTCTCGCCAAGCTGCGGACGCACGAGGACGATGACGGGTGGGGCCACGCGCGGGTTCCCCTATCCCTGCGCCACGTCGCGCACGGTGCCGGCGAATTCCTCGAAGTCGCGGGCGTCGCAGAATTCGCGGTAGACGCTGGCGAAGCGGATATAGGCCACGCTGTCGAGCTGGCGCAGCCCGTCCATGACCATTTCGCCGATGGCCTTGGACGTCACTTCGGCCTCGCCCGAAACCTCGATCTGGCGCTGCACGCCCGACACGAGCTGGTCGATCCGTTCCTGCGAGATGCCGCGCTTGCGGCAGGCGAGCGAGACCGATTGCTCGATCTTGGCGCGTTCAAAGTGCTGGCGGCTGTCGTCGCTCTTGATCACCGCGATTTCGCGCAGTTGCACGCGCTCGAACGTGGTGAAGCGCGCACCGCAGCCCTCGCACTGGCGGCGGCGGCGGATCGCGGTGTTGTCCTCGGTGGGACGGCTGTCCTTCACCTGGCTGTTGTCATGCGCGCAGAAAGGACAGCGCAACCGTCAAAGCCCCTGGTAGATCGGGAAGCGCGCGCAGAGTTCCTCGACGCGGCGCGCGACCGATGCCTCGATCTGGGCATCGCCCGCTTCGCCGTTCCGGCGCAGGCCTTCGACCACTTCGGCGATCAGCTTGCCGATCAGGCGGAATTCCTCGACGCCGAAGCCGCGCGTGGTGCCGGCCGGTGTGCCGAGGCGAATGCCCGACGTGATGAAGGGCTTTTCCGGGTCGTTCGGGATGCCGTTCTTGTTGCAGGTGATCGACGCGCGATCGAGCGCCTTTTCGGCGTGCTTGCCCTTGGCGTTGTAGGGCCGCAGATCGACCAGCATCAGGTGGTTGTCGGTGCCGCCCGAAACGATGTCCAGCCCCTGTTCCTGCAGGCTGGCGGCCAGCGCCTTGGCGTTCTCGGCCACGGCGCGGGCATAGGCCTTGAATTCCGGCTGGAGCGCTTCGGCGAAGGCCACGGCCTTGGCCGCGATGATGTGCATCAGCGGTCCGCCCTGCATGCCGGGGAAGATCGCGCTGTTGATCTTCCGGGCGATGTCCTCGTCGTTCGAAAGGATGATGCCCGAACGCGGGCCGCGCAGCGACTTGTGCGTGGTGGTGGTGGTGACATGCGCGTAAGGCACGGGCGAGGGGTGGACGCCGCCCGCGACAAGGCCTGAGAAGTGCGACATGTCGGCCAGCAGATAGGCGCCCACTTCATCGGCGATCTCGCGGAAGCGCTTGAAGTCCCAGGTGCGCGAATAGGCGGTGGCGCCGCAGATGATCAGCCGGGGCTTGCTTTCGCGCGCGATGCGGGCGACTTCGTCCATGTCGATCAGGTGATCGTCGGGGCGCACGGTGTAGGGCACCGGATGGAACCACTTGCCGCTCATGTTCACGGGCGAACCGTGCGTCAGGTGGCCGCCGGCGTTGAGGTCCAGCCCCATGAACGTATCGCCCGGCTGCAACAGCGCCAGGAACACCGCCTGGTTCATCTGGCTACCCGAATTGGGCTGGACGTTGGCGAAGCCGGCGCCGAACAACTGCTTGGCGCGCTCGATCGCCAGCGTCTCGATCTCGTCGACATATTCGCAGCCGCCGTAATAGCGCTTGCCCGGATAGCCTTCGGCATACTTGTTCGTCAGGATCGAGCCGGTGGCTTCGAGCACCGCCTTCGAGCAGATGTTCTCGCTGGCGATCAGTTCGATCTTGTCGCGCTGGCGGCCCAGTTCCTTGCCGATCCAGCCGGCGATCGCGGGATCGCTCTCGGCCAGGCCCTTGGTGAAGAAGCCTGTGGGGGTGACGGCGATCTGTTCGGCGGAGATGCTCATGCGGGCTGCCTGATTACGGGGTTGGAAAGCTTGTCGACGCGCCGCTGGTGGCGATCACCGGCGAAGGGCGTGGACAGGAAGGTCTCGATGCAGGCCCTGGCCATTTCGATGCCGGTCAGCCGTGCGCCCAGCGCGATCACGTTGGCATCGTTGTGCTGGCGCGAGAGGCTGGCCGAAAGCGGTTCGGACACCAGCGCGCAGCGCACCGCCGGGTTGCGGTTCACCGCGATCGAGATGCCGATGCCCGATCCGCACAGCGCCACGCCGCGATCCGACAGGCCGGCGGCGATGTGTTCGGCCAGCTTGTAGCCATAATCGGGATAATCGACCGAAGCCGCGCTGTCGGGGCCGAGATCGGCGACTTCGTGGCCGAGATCGGCAAGCCAGGCCGAAAGTTCGGCCTTGAGCGCGAATGCGGCGTGATCGGATGCGATGGCGATGCGCATGGCGTGCGGCTCTTGCTAGGGATTGTGGGTGACTCGGTTCGAACGCCCCCATAGGCGTGCAAGTCCGAGAATGCCAGTGCCCCATAAGGCAGGCGTGCCCGCACCGCCCGGACCCAACCGCCAGCCCCAAACGACGCGCCCCAAACGAGAGGAACCCCGTCGCATGGCCGCGGCGGGGTTCCAGGGTTGCCTTCCTTGGGGGAGGGCATCCTCACTCGGGATTGCTCAGGGATATAGGGGAAACGTGGCTTCGCGCCGTTGGTTCCCGGCCCTGTGAAAAAAATTTACTGATCGAGGAACGAGCGCATCTTGCGCGACCGGCTCGGGTGCTTGAGCTTGCGCAGCGCCTTGGCCTCGATCTGGCGGATGCGTTCGCGCGTCACCGAAAACTGCTGGCCGACTTCTTCCAGCGTGTGATCGGTGTTCATGCCGATGCCGAAGCGCATGCGCAGCACGCGTTCTTCGCGCGGGGTCAGGCTGGCCAGGACGCGGGTGACCGTTTCCTTGAGGTTGGCCTGGATCGCCGCATCGACCGGGATGATCGCGTTCTTGTCCTCGATGAAATCGCCCAGGTGCGAATCCTCCTCGTCGCCGATCGGCGTTTCGAGGGAAATCGGCTCCTTGGCGATCTTCATCACCTTGCGGACCTTTTCGAGCGGCATCGACAGCCGTTCGGCCATTTCCTCGGGCGTCGGCTCGCGGCCCTGCTCGTGCAGGAACTGGCGCGATGTGCGCACCAGCTTGTTGATCGTCTCGATCATGTGGACCGGGATGCGGATCGTGCGCGCCTGGTCGGCGATCGATCGCGTGATGGCCTGCCGGATCCACCAGGTGGCATAAGTGCTGAACTTGTAGCCGCGGCGATATTCGAACTTGTCGACCGCCTTCATCAGCCCGATGTTGCCTTCCTGAATAAGATCAAGGAATTGCAAGCCGCGGTTGGTGTATTTCTTGGCGATGGAAATCACCAGGCGCAAGTTCGCCTCGACCATTTCCTTCTTGGCGATGCGCGCCTCGCGTTCGCCCTTCTGCACCATGTTGACGATGCGGCGGAACTCGGGAAGCGACATGCCCGTGGCGGACGCGATGTCCGAAACCTCGGCGCGGATACGCTCCACCGCCTCGGCTTCGTTCAGCGCGAAGGCGGCCCACTTCTTGTCCTTCTTGGACATGTCCTGCAGCCAGTTGTCGTCCAGTTCGCGGCCGACATAGCTTTCCAGGAAGTCCTTGCGCGGCACCTTGTGGCGTTCGGCCAGGCGCAGCATCTGGCCGCCCAGCGCGGTCAGCCGGCGGTTGAAGGCATAGAGGTTGTCGACCAGATATTCGATCTTGGTCGCGTGGAACTGCACGCGTTCGACTTGCGCGGTCAGGTCTTCGCGCAGTTGCTGGTACTGCTTTTCCTTGGCGTGCGGAAAATCGTTGCCCACGCCCATGGCGACCAGCCGTTCCGCCTGGATCTTTTCGAACCGGCGGA
>JADLHU010000009.1 GCA_020848655.1 Novosphingobium sp. | reverse complement strand
GGCGTCGAGATTGTCGAGCGCCCGGAAGCCCATCGCATCGCGGGTTTCCACCGTGGCGCTGCCCAGGTGCGGCAGCAACACGACGTTGGGCGCGGTGTAGTAGCCCTGATGAAAATTCGGCTCGCCGGCGTACACGTCCAGCCCTGCATAGGCGATCTTGCCGGAATGCAGAGCCGCGATCAGCGCAGAATCGTCCACCAGCGTGCCGCGGCCGGAATTCACCACCACGGCATTCTCGGGCAGTTGTGCGATGCGCCCCGCGTTCAGCCACTTTTGCGTCGCCGCACCCCCTGGCGCGTTCAGCGACAGCACCTGGCAGATGGCCAGGAACTTGCCCTCGTCGGCGTGAAAGGTCGCGCCCTGTTCCAGCTCCGCCGGCGCGCGCTGGATGTCGTGATAGTGGATTTCCATCTTGAATCCGCGCGCCATCTCGGCCAGCCGCCGGCCGATGCGGCCGAAGCCAAAGATGCCAAGCCGCTTGTGGCTGACCGACAGGCCCAGCAGCTGGGTGGGCGCCCAGCCTTTCCATTCGCGCGCGCGCACCATGCGCTCGGCTTCGCCGCTGCGGCGCATGGCGGTCATGATCAGCAGCATCGCGATCTCGGCTGTGGCGTCGGTCAGCACGTCGGGCGTGTTGGTCACGATCAGCCCGCGCGCCTTGGCGGCGGCGATGTCGATATGGTCGAAGCCGACGCTGAAGGTCGCCAGTGCCTTCACCGACTTCGGCAGCGCGTTGATGGTGGCGGCATTGAACGGGTCGCCGGCGGCCAGCAGCACGGCGTCGTGGCCCGATGCGGCCGCGGCCAGCGCCGGCCCGTCGCGCATCACGTCGGTCGAGTTGAAGGTCGCTTCGTAGTCGCGCGCGATGCGGGCTTCCACGGCCGGCGGCAGCTTGCGGGTGACGAGCAGTTTTGGCTTGGGCATTGGTGCCTTCCTTCAGCGCCAGAGGGGGTCGATGGGCGCACGGCCGCCCAGCACGGCGGCCACGTTGTCCAGCGCGCGAAAGCCCATGGCGTCGCGCGTCTCGTGCGTGGCGCTGCCGGCGTGCGGCGTGATGAACACGTTCGAGAGGCCGGCGAAGCGCGTGTCGAAGTCGGGCTCCTGCTGGAACACGTCGAGGCCCGCCGCCGCCAGGTGGCCGCTGGTCAGGGCGTCGTACAGCGCGTCCTCGTCCACCAGGCCGCCGCGCGCGGCGTTGACGAACACGGCACCTTTCGGCAGCAGCGCCAGGGTGCGCGCGTTGATGATCTTTGCCGTGCGCGGGTTGAAGTCGGCATGCAGCGACAGGAAGTCGCAATGCGGCAGCATCTCCTCGAAGCTCGCGAAATATTCCGCGCCGCGTTCCTGTTCCGGAATCTTGCGCGCCACGTCGTGATACAGGATGCGCATGCCAAAGCCGCGCCCGCGGTCGGCCACGGCCTGGCCGATGCGGCCGAAGCCAAGAATGCCCAGGCGCTTGCCGTGCACGCGGGTGCCAAGCGGCGCGCCGCCCATCGCCTTCCAGCCGCCCTGTTCGTGCATCACGCGGAAATACTCGCCAAAGCGGCGGGCCGCGCACAGCAGCAGGGTGAAGGCGGTATCGGCCGTGCAGCCGGTCAGGATTTCCGGCGTGTTGGTGACGATCAGGCCCTTCGCCCGGCAGGCGGCGACGTCGATATGGTCGAAGCCGACGCTGATGGTGGCCGCGATCTTCACCGAGGGCGGGACCTCGGCGATGTTCGTTGCATCCAGGAACTGGTTGTTGCCGCCCGAGAACAAAAAGGCTTCCGCCTTGTGGTCGCGGCATGCCTGGAACAGCTCGGGCATGGGGATGGCCTTGTCGAACACCAGGGCATCGAACTCGGCCTTGGCGCGGGCCACCACGTTGGGCGGGTATTTGCGGGCGACGACGATCCGTCCGGGCACTTCGTTTCCTCCTGGATTCATTCCGGCTGGGCCATTCTGGCGCCGATCATGGCCCGGCCCGGCGCCGCCGCCTAGGCTTGCCCTGGCGTGCCCTGCGCGCCACGATCGCCCCCGACCGGAGAAGGGTTTTGGCATGGACCTGCAATTGCGCGGCAAGCGCGCGCTGGTGATGGGCGGATCGAAGGGGTTAGGGCTTGCCTCGGCCACCGCGCTCGCGGCCGAGGGCTGTGCGGTGGCACTCGCGTCCCGCGATCCGACGGCGGCGGCGGCGGCGCTGGCGGCAAAGGCGGGTGTTGCCGTGCACCCGATCAAGGTCGACGTCGACAGCGCGGCGGCGATCGACGCGATGACCGACGCGGCCGAGGCGACGCTGGGCGGCATCGACATCGTGATCCTGAACCCCGGCGGCCCGCCGCCCTGTTCGGCGCTGGAGATGACGGCCGAGCAGCTGGATACCTGGTACCGCCGGATCGTGGCGCACCCCATCCGCGCCGCGATGCGCCTGCTGCCGCCGATGCGGGCGCAGAAGTTCGGGCGGATCATCGCGGTCGGGTCGGCCGGCATGATCCAGCCGATCCCGAACCTTGCCATCAGCAACACGCTGCGCGCCGCGATCGTCGGCTGGGCCAAGACGCTGTCGAACGAGGTGGCGGCCGACGGCGTCACGGTGAACGTGCTGGCGCCCGGCGCCATCCGCACCGACCGCAGCCTGGAAACCGCGGCGCTCGGCGCGAAGAAGGAGGGGATCGAGACCGAGGAATGGATCCGCCGCCGTG
>JADLHU010000008.1 GCA_020848655.1 Novosphingobium sp. | reverse complement strand
TGGGCCGCGCCGAAGGCGTGATCCGCCGCGATCAGCAGATCCCGCGCGAAGTGGCCCGGGTCGGCGAACGCGTCCGCGCGCTGATCCTGAAGGTGGAACGCCAGAACCGTGGCCCCCAGATTTTCCTCAGCCGCGCGCACCCGGACTTCATGAAGGCCCTGTTCGCGCAGGAAGTGCCCGAAATCTATGACAACATCATCACCATCATGGCTGCTGCCCGCGATCCCGGCAGCCGCGCCAAGATCGGCGTGATCAGCCGTGATTCCAGCATCGACCCGGTCGGCGCTTGCGTCGGGATGAAGGGCAGCCGCGTTCAGGCCGTCGTGCAGGAAATGCAGGGCGAAAAGATCGACATCATTCCCTGGAGCGAAGACACCGCGACTTTCGTGGTCAACGCGCTGCAGCCGGCTACCGTCAGCCGCGTGGTGATCGACGAGGAAGAAAGCCGCATCGAAGTGGTGGTGCCCGACGACCAGCTTTCGCTGGCGATCGGCCGTCGCGGCCAGAACGTGCGGCTGGCCAGCCAGCTTACCGGCAGCCAGATCGACATCATGACCGAGGCCGAGGCTTCGGAGAAGCGCCAGAAGGAATTCGCCGAGCGTTCGAAGATGTTCGAGGAGGAACTCGATGTCGACGAGACGCTGTCGCAGCTTCTCGTCGCCGAAGGCTTCAGCGAGCTTGAGGAAGTCGGCTATATCGAACTGAGCGAACTGGCCGCGATCGAAGGCTTCGACGACGAACTGGCCGAAGAACTCCAGAACCGCGCGCTCGAAGCGCTGGAACGCCGCGAGGAAGCCTCGCGCCAGGCGCGTCAGGCGTTGGGCGTGGAAGATGCGCTGGCCGAACTGCCGCACCTGACCGAAGCGATGCTGGTCACGCTGGGCAAGGCCGGGATCCGGACGCTGGACGACCTGGCCGATCTTTCGACCGACGAACTGATCGCCAAGAAGCGCACCGAGCAGCGCCGCCGCGACGGTGGCGGAGCGCGCCGCGAGAACGCCCGCACCGAAGACAAGGGCGGCGTGCTGGCCGAATATGGCCTCAACGAGGAACAGGGTAACGAGATCATCATGGCGGCCCGCGCCCACTGGTTCGAGGACGAAGACGCCGCCGAGGGGGCAGCAGCCCCCGCAGCCGAGGAGGCCGCCGATGCGGACTCCTCGCAATGAGCGCTTAGGCCCCGACATTGCCGACTCTGGCCCGGAAAGACGCTGTGTCTTGTCCGGGGCTGGAGGCGCGCGCGACGCGCTGATCCGCCTGGCGATTTCGCCGGACGGCGATGTGCTGCCCGATGTGCTGGCGCGCGCGCCGGGACGCGGCGCCTGGATCGGCGTTTCGCGCCGTGATCTTGAAATCGCGATCGCGAAGGGCAAACTAAAGGCTGCGCTGGCGCGTGCTTTCAAGGGTGCGCCGCTGTCCATCCCCGATGACCTGCCCGATCGCATCGAAGCCGCGCTGCGGCGGGTGTTCAACGATCGGCTGGGGCTGGAACTGCGCGCCGGACGGCTGCTGCTTGGCTCGGATCGCATTGCCGAAAACGCGCGCGCCGGGCGTGTCGCATGGCTGGCCCATGCGGCCGACGCCAGCGAGGATGGTTCGCGCAAGCTGGATCAGGCCTGGCGCGTCGGGCGCGAGGCCGAAGGCAGCGGGACCAGGGGCATCACCTTGCCACTGGACCGGGCGGCTCTGTCTGTGGCATTGGGCCGCGACAACGTCGTCCATCTGGCACTGACCGACTCCGCGGCGGCAGACAGGCTGTCTGTCCCGCTGCAGCGCCTGCTCCACTTCCTGGCCAGCGATCATGCCGGGGACAGTGAGGGCCAGGCCGAAACGACTGGAACGGATGCGGGCAAGCCCGTGGCAGATCCTGCCGCGCCGCTTGCTGCGACGACGAATTGAGATTGAAGGGCGTAACGTACGTATGAGCGAGACCGACAACAAACCGACGCTGGGCCGCAAGCCATTGGGGCTTAAGCGTTCGGTCGAAGCGGGCGAGGTCAAGCAGACCTTCAGCCACGGCCGCACCAACAAGGTCGTGGTCGAGGTGAAGCGCCGCAAGCTGATCGGCAAGCCGGGTGCGCCCGAAGCCGCCGCCGCGCCTGCCGCGCCCGAGCCGGCTCCCGTTGCTGCTGCGCCCGCGCCGGCACCGGTTGCGCCGCGCCCTGCCGCGCCGCGCGCGCCCGCGCCGCCTTCGAACGAGACTCGCCAGGAATTGCAGACTCGCCTGCTGCGCGAGGCCGAAGAGGCCCGCATGGCCTCGCTTGAGGCCGCGAGCCGCCGCGAGGAGGAAGAGCGCCAGCGCGCCGCCGAGGAAAACCGCCGCCGCGCCGAGGAAAAGCTGCGCGCCGAATCCGATGCCGGCAGCACCGAAGCCGCGCCCCAGCCCGTAGCCGAGCAGCCGGAAGCCGCGCCCGAACCGGCCCCCGCGCCGGTGGCCGAAGCCGCGCCCGCGCCGGTCGCCGCCGCGCCCGAAGCCGCGCCCGCTCCGGCAACGGCGGGTGCGCCCCAGGCCGCCGCCGCTCCGGCGACCACGGCCACCACCACGACGGCCGCCGCGCCCGCGCCGCGCCGCTTCACCCCGGTCGTCGCGCCCAAGCGCCCCGAACCGGCGGCCAAGAAGCCGGCCCACGCGCGCGACAAGAACGCCGTCGATCGCCGCCAGTCGGGCAAGCTCACCGTGGCGCGCGCGCTCAACGAGGATGAAGGCGCCCGCGCCCGCAGCCTCGCCGCGCTCAAGCGCGCCCGCGAAAAGGAACGCCGCGCCCACTTCGCCGGCCAGTCGCAGGCGCGTGAAAAGCAGGTGCGCGATGTCGTCGTGCCCGAAGCGATCACCGTGCAGGAACTGGCCAACCGCATGGCCGAAAAGGGCGCCGACCTGGTGAAGGCGCTGTTCAAGCTGGGCGTGCCCGTCACCGTCAACCAGACGATCGACCAGGATACGGCCGAACTGCTGGTCGAGGAATTCGGCCACAACATCACGCGCGTTTCGGAAAGCGACGTCGATATCGACACCGCGTCCGATGTCGACAGCACCGAAACGCTCAAGTCGCGTCCGCCGGTGGTGACGATCATGGGCCACGTCGATCACGGCAAGACCAGCCTGCTCGACGCGCTGCGCGGCACCGAGGTGGTGCGCGGCGAGGCCGGCGGCATCACGCAGCATATCGGCGCCTACCAGATCAAGACCAAGTCGGGCGATCTGATCACCTTCCTCGACACGCCGGGCCATGAAGCCTTCACCGACATGCGCATGCGCGGCGCCAACGTCACCGACATCGTCGTGCTGGTGGTGGCGGCCGATGACGGGCTGATGCCGCAGACGATCGAGGCGATCCACCACACCCGGGCCGCCGGCGTGCCGATGATCGTGGCGATCAACAAGGTCGACAAGCCCGAAGCCAACCCGAAGAAGATCCGCGAGCGCCTGCTGGAGCACGAGATCGTCGTCGAGCAGATGTCGGGCGACGTGCAGGACGTGGAAGTTTCGGCCAAGACCGGCCAGGGCCTTGACGACCTGATCGAGAAGATCCTGCTCCAGGCCGAGCTGATGGAACTGACCGCCAACCCCGATCGCGCGGCAGAGGCCACCGTGATCGAGGCCAAGCTAGACAAGGGCAAGGGCCCGCTCGCCACCGTGCTGATCACGCGCGGCACGCTGCGCACCGGCGATATCCTCGTCGTCGGCACCCAGTCGGGCCGTGTCCGCGCGATGCTGGACGACAAGGGCCGCCAGGTGAAGGAAGCGCCGCCGTCGCTGCCGGTCGAAGTGCTCGGCCTCAGCGGCGTGCCGATGTCGGGCGATACGCTCACCGTCGTCGAAAGCGAGGCGCGCGCCCGCGAAGTCGCCGCCTATCGCCAGGAACAGGCCACCGCCAAGCGCACCGCGATGGCGCCGGCCAACCTCGACACGATGTTCTCGGCGCTCAAGGCCAAGGAAAACGTGCTCGAATACCCGATCGTCATCAAGGCGGACGTCCAGGGTTCGGCCGAGGCGATCGTCAATGCGCTGAACAAGATCTCGAACGACGAGATCAAGGTGAAGGTGCTGCATTCGGGCGTCGGCGCGATCACCGAAAGCGACGTGTCGCTGGCCCAGGCGGCGGGTGCGCCGGTCGTCGGCTTCAACGTGCGCCCCAATGCCAAGGCGCGCGAGATGGTCGAGCGCCACAAGGTGCGGATGAAGTACTTCGACGTGATCTACCACCTGACCGAGGACGTCGCCAAGGAAATGGCCGGCATCTGGGGGCCGGAACGCATCGAAACCGTGGTCGGCCGCGCCGAGATCAAGGAGATCTTCCCGGCCGGCAAGAAGGACAAGGCGGCGGGCCTGCTCGTCACCGACGGCTTCATCCGCAAGGGCCTGTTCGCCCGCGTCACGCGCGACGACGTCATCGTCTCGAAGACGACGATCGCGTCGCTGCGGCGCTTCAAGGACGACGTGGCCGAAGTGCGCGCCGGCCTGGAATGCGGCGTGGTGCTGCAGGATACGAACGACATCAAGGCGGGCGACGTCCTCGAAACCTTCGACGTCGAGATGCGCGAACGGACGCTGTAAGGATACCGCCCCGCTTCGTCGGGGCGGTTCCCAAGTCCCCTCCCACGCCGGGGAGGGGGGAGAAAACCCATGGCCCGTCAGCATACCACGCCCGAAACCCGCAGCGTCCGGCTTCTCAAGGTCGGCGAACAGGTGCGGCATGTCATTTCCGAGCTGCTCACGCGCCAGCACGTCCATGACGAAGTCCTGAGCGCGCACAGCGTCTCGGTTACCGAAGTGCGCATGTCGCCCGATCTGCGCCAGGCCAACGTCTTCGTGAAGCCGCTGCTGGGCGTGGACGAGGACATGGTGCTGAAGGCGCTGCGCACGCACACCGCCTATTTCCAGCGCGAGGTCGCCCAGCGGCTCAAGCTGAAATACGCGGCGAAAGTGCAGTTCGTGGCCGACGAAAGCTTCGACGTGGCCGACCGGATCGACCGGCTGCTGGCCGATCCGCGCGTCGCGCGCGATCTGGGCGCGGACGAAGCCTGACCCGGCGCGCCACGCCCATGGCCAAGCTCTATTTCTACTATGCCAGCATGAACGCCGGCAAATCGGCGGCGCTGTTGCAGGCCGATTTCAACTATCGCGAGCGCGGCATGGCGACGATGCTGTGGACCGCCGCGCATGATGATCGCGGGCATGCGGCGGCGATCGAAAGCCGCATCGGCCTGGCCGCAACCGCGCATCGCTATGACGCGCAGACCGACCTTGGCGCCCGCGTCCGCGCCGCCCATGCGGTGCAGCCCATCGCCTGCGTGCTGGTGGACGAAGCGCAGTTCCTGGGCGCGGAGCAAGTGTGGCAACTGGCCCGGCTGGCGGACGAGGCCGATATTCCCGTGCTCTGCTATGGCCTGCGCACCGATTTTCGGGGCGAGCTGTTTCCCGGATCGGCGGTCCTGCTGGGCATCGCCGATGCGCTGGTCGAACTGAAGGCGGTTTGCCATTGCGGGCGCAAGGCGACGATGAACTTGCGCATCGATGCCGCGGGCGCCGCGGTGCGCGATGGCGCGCAGACCGAGATCGGCGGAAACGACCGCTACGTCGCCTTGTGCCGCCGCCATTTCAGCGAGGCGCTGCTCGGTTGAACGGGCGGCGTTGCGCCCGGCCGGGGGAAAGCCTAGATCGCGGCGATGCAGGACACCCTTTTCCAGGCCGCGACGATCATCCTTCCGATGATCGTGGCCATCGTCTTTCACGAAGTCGCGCATGGCTGGATGGCCCGCGCGCTGGGCGATCCGACGGCGGAGGAGATGAACCGGCTCAGCCTGAACCCGATCCGCCATGTCGATCTGGTCGGCACGATCATCCTGCCCGGCTTCCTCAAGCTGGTCGGCGCGCCGGTGTTCGGCTGGGCCAAGCCGGTGCCGGTCAACAAGTGGCGGCTGCGCAACCCGCGCTACGGGATGATGGCGGTGGCCGCGGCGGGGCCGGGCAGCAACCTGCTGCTGGCGGGCGTCGGCGCGATCCTGCTGGGGCTGCTGCTGCGCCCCTATGCGTCGATGGACGATCTTTCGCCGCTGGCCAGCTTCGCCGCCGCGAACCTGTTCAACTTCCTGATGATCAACATCTTCCTGGCCTTGTTCAACCTGCTGCCGATCCCGCCCTTCGATGGCTCGCACATCGTCGAAGGGCTGCTGCCGCGCGGGGCGGCCCGGGCCTATGGCCGGTTCCGGCCATATGGCTTCCCGCTGGTCATCGTGCTGTTGATCGCCTTGCCGCAACTGATCCCCGGCTTCGACCTGGTGGGCAAGGTGGTGCTGCCGCCCGCGCAATGGCTCAGCGATCATTACATGGCCCTGGCGCAGGCCGTCGCCGGGCGCTGAGCGGGATGACGACCGCACCCGCCCGATCATCGCCGCACGGCTGGATCATCCTCGACAAGCCGGCCGGCCTGGGCTCCACGCAGGCCGTCGCGGCGGTGAAGCGCAACATGCGCCAGGCGGGGCTGGGCAAGGTCAAGGTCGGCCACGGCGGCACGCTCGATCCGCTGGCCACGGGCGTGCTGCCGATCGCGCTGGGCGAGGCGACCAAGCTGGCCGGGCGCATGCTGGATGCCAGCAAGGAATATGCCTTCACCATCGCCTTCGGCGCGCAGACCGAGACGCTGGACCTTGAAGGCGCGGTGATCGCCGAAAGCGCGGTGCGGCCCACGCTGGCCGATGTGGCGGCGATCCTGCCGCGCTTCACCGGCGCCATCGCGCAAGTGCCGCCCGCCTATTCGGCGCTGATGATCGATGGCGAACGCGCCTATGACCGCGCCCGCGCCGGCGAAGTGGTGGAACTGAAGCCGCGCGCGGTGACGATCCACGCGCTTGCGATCACGGGGCAGGCCGTGCAGGGGCCGCTGGAACAGGTCACGCTCGTTGCTCATGTGTCCAAGGGCACCTATATCCGCAGCCTGGCGCGCGATATTGCGCTGGCGCTGGGCAGCGTGGGCCATGTCACCATGCTGCGGCGCCGGCGCGCCGGGCCGTTCGCGCTGGCCCAGGCGATTTCGCTGGACAAATTGAACGCGATCGGTCAGGGCGCGCCCCTTGAGAGCGTTATCTTGCCGCTGGAGGCGGGGCTGGTCGACATCCCGGCCATCGACCTCCACCCGGAACAGGCAAGAGCGGCCCGCCAGGGCCGTGTTCTGACCGGGTTGCCCTTTCACGATGGGCTTTTCTGGGCGCGGCAGGGCACTGTCCCCGTTGCGCTGGTAGAGCTTTCGGGCGGAAACGCCCGCGTGGTCCGGGGCTTCAACCTTTCCGATGTCGCGGAGTAGAATTATGTCGGTTACCGCTGAAAAGAAGCAGGAAATCATCGAAGGCAACGCCCGCGCGCAGGGCGATACCGGTTCGCCGGAAGTGCAGGTCGCGATTCTGACCACCCGGATCGTCAACCTGACCGAGCACTTCAAGACGCACCACAAGGACAACCACTCGCGCCGTGGCCTGCTGCAGATGGTCAACAAGCGCCGTTCGCTGCTGGACTATCTGAAGCGCAAGGATGTGGATCGCTACAACGCGCTCATCCAGAAGCTTGGCCTGCGCAAGTAACACAATCGTTCGGCCCGCCTCGGCGGGCCGTTTGCGTTTTGCGTCATCCCGGCGAAGGCCGGGTTCCACCGGGCCCTGGCGCCCCGTGGCTGAATGGAGTTCCGGCCTGCGCCGGAATGACGAGTAAACGGCGAGGGAGTTTGCAATTCGGCACTCCCGCCAAAGGGGCCATGAAGCGCCCCGACCGGACCGGGACGGCTTTCGCCCGGCAGCAAACCCCGCCGGCAATAGGGCCTGCGGGCTGAAGGAAAAACCATGTTCGACGTTAAAACCGTATCGCTGGAGTGGGGCGGAAAGACCCTCACTCTGGAAACCGGCCGCATTGCCCGTCAGGCTGACGGCGCGGTCCTTGCCACATATGGCGAAACTGTTGTCCTGTGCGCGGTCACGGCCGCCAAGTCGGTGAAGGAAGGGCAGGATTTCTTCCCGCTCACCGTTCACTACCAGGAAAAGTTCTTCGCCGCCGGCCGCATTCCCGGCGGCTTCTTCAAGCGCGAACGCGGCGCGACCGAAAAGGAGACGCTGGTCTCCCGCCTGATCGACCGTCCGGTCCGTCCGCTGTTCCCCGAAGGCTTCTACAACGAAATCAACGTCATCGCTCACGTGCTGAGCTATGACGGCGAGACCGAACCCGATATCGTCGCGCTGATCGCCGCTTCGGCCGCGCTGACCATTTCGGGCCTGCCCTTCATGGGACCGATCGGCGCCGCGCGCGTCGGCTATGTCGATGGCGAATACGTCCTCAATCCCAAGCAGGAAGATGCCGCCGCCGGCGCGCTCGACCTCGTTGTCGCCGCCACCGGCGATGCGGTGATGATGGTCGAATCGCAGGCCAAGGAACTGTCCGAGGAGGTGATGCTCGGCGCGGT
>JADLHU010000007.1 GCA_020848655.1 Novosphingobium sp. | reverse complement strand
GATCACAGCGCGGTGAAACAGACGCCAGCGGTGCCGCACGCCCGCTCTACGCCGCCGCACGCAGCAGTGGCGTCAAGCTCGCGCCGAGAGGCGCCCAACCGCATCGCCGTGAATAAGAGAGGTTAGCTGGTTCTGAACAGGCGGTAAAGCGCGGGTTGCAACGCCTTCGCCCATGGTCGCGCTGGTGGACCATGGTTTCGTGCGGCGTCAGTCGACCGCACCGATCGCTCCCACGCTAGCATCCTCGCCAGGCATGGAGGTACTATTGTCCTATCACATTGGCATCGATGTCGGGGGTACGTTCACGGATTGCGTGGCCGTGGCCGACAATGGCAGGATCGTTCAGGCGAAGTCGCTTTCGACGAAAGGCGATCCCACGGTCGGCATGGTCCGCGGGATCAGGGCCTTGGCGGATCGAACGGGCGACGATCTGGGGTCTTTGCTGCGCAAGACCGAGCGGCTGGCGCATGGTACGACGATCGGCACCAATCTCGTCGTCGAGCGCAAGGGTGCCAAAGTCGGCCTGATCTGTTCGGCCGGTCATGGCGATGCGATCCTGATGATGCGCGGCGCCGGCGGCACGGCTGGAAAGCGCAACGAGGATATCTACACGCCGCACGGCACGCGCCCGCCCGCGCCGATCGTGCCGCGCTCGTTGATCCTGGAAGTCGTCGAGCGTGTCGAAAGGTCCGGGCAGGTCGTCGTCGCGCTGGACGAGGCGGCCACGCGCGAACGCATCGCGGCCTGGCTTGCGCAAGAGCAGCCTGACAGCATCGCGATTGCCTTGCTGTGGTCGATCCGCAACGACACCCACGAACGCCGGATCGAGGCCATCATCGAAGACCTCGCTCCGGGCACCCATATTTCGGTTTCATCGGAAATTTCCCCGCGCCTCGGCGAATATGAGCGAACCGTGGCGACCGTCATCAACGCCTATGTCGGGCCGGCTTCGTCGGCCTACATCACGTCGCTGTCACGGCAGCTGTCGTCAGCCGGGCTTCGCGAGCCGCTGCTCGTCATGCAGTCGAACGGCGGCGTGGTCGATGCGGATGTTGCGCGCCGCGTGCCGCTGGCGCTGATCGATTCGGGGCCGACCGGCGGTTTGGCCGGCGCAGCCGCCCTGGCGCGGGCATCGGGCCATGACCAGGTCATCGCGACCGACATGGGCGGCACCAGCTTCGATGTCGGACTGATCATCGGTCACCAGCCGCAGATCGCCGGCGAGCGCACGATCGGGCAATATACCTATCTCCTGCCGCATCTGGACGTGCGATCGATCGCTTGCGGCGGCGGATCGATCGCGACCGCCGATGAACGCACCCGCTCCATCCGTGTCGGGCCGGAATCGGCCGGAAGCGAACCGGGGCCGGCATGTTACGGCCGGGGTGGGGCGATGCCCACGGTTACCGATGCCGATGTCGTGCTTGGCCTGCTGCGCCCCCAGGCATTCCTTGACGGCAGCATGCCGCTTGACCGCGATGCTTCGCGGCGGGTTATCGGCGGGCTGGCGGAAAAACTCGGCCTGTCGCTTGAAGAGACCGCCGCGGGCATCATTCGCATCAACAATGCCAACGCGGCGCTCCTGATCCGTCAGCGAACAATCGAGCAGGGCTATGACCCGCGCGAGTTCACCATTTATGCCTTCGGCGGTGCCGGTCCCGTTCATGCGTTCGGTTTTGCCGCCGATCTTGGCATCGGCAATGTCGTGATCCCGCTTGGCAACGGAGCTTCCACGCTGTCCGCCTATGGCATCGCATCGGCGGATACGATCCGGTATTTCGAGGCGGAGTGCCAGTTGCGCACCCCTTTCGATCCCGAGCAGCTGGGGCAGGCCCTGGATGCGGCCAGGGCAGCGGCGCTGTCCGCGCTGGGGGAAGGGGCGTTCGTCGAGCGTATCGAAAGCACGCTGCTAATGCGCTACGTCGGCCAGATATATCAATCCATTTCGGTCGCCGTACCGAACGGGCCGATTGACGAAAATGCCGCCGCAGGCCTGCTGGCCGCGTTCGAACGGGAATATGAGCGGCTGTTCGGCGAAGGCGCCAGAATTGTCTTCCAGGCCGGCGAAGCCTTTGCCATCCGCACCAAGATCATTGGTCGACCGGGCGTTGCGCCCAGCCGTCTCCCGGCCCCGATGGCCGACAGTGGACTGGTCAAGCCGGTCGAGCATCAGGTGTACTGGCCGGCGCAAATGCAGTGGCTCGACACCCGGGTCATCGATGGCACTGTGATGTCCGGCTCGGACACGATCAGTGGCCCCGCCCTGGTCGAATTGCCGCACACCACCGTTGCTGTCGCGCCGGGGCAAGCGCTGCGCCTTGATGCCTTCGGCAGCATGATCCTCGCCATTTCGACCGAAGCCGAGGAGATCGCGGCATGAACGACCCGTTTCAACCCAAGGCCGCAATGTCGGGCGCCGCGCGTTACTGGGATGGCGTCGCGCGCAGCTATATCCCGCCGGCAAGGCTAGACATCGCACCTGGTCTCAAGCTGCATCGCGGCGCGCCGGTAGATGTCGATCCGGTCACGTTCGAAGTGATCCGCTATGCCCTGATCAATGCCAATTTCGAACATTGCCAGCTTATCCAGCGGCTTTCGGTCAGCCCGATCGTCATGATCGCGCGCGATACGCAGGCATCGATCCTGTCGGAAGACGGCGATCTCTTCTGCCTTGGGCCGAACATCCAGTATTTTGCCAACTCGCAATCGCTCGCGACGAAATGGGTGCTGGAGAACCGATCGGATTCCCCCGGCATCCGGCCCGGCGACATGTATCTGAGCAACGACCCCTATGTCGGAACCGCGCATCACCAGGACACCGCGCTGATGATGCCGCTGTTCGTCGGTGACGAACTGTTCTGCTGGGTTGCCAATACGCTGCACTATTCCGATGTCGGCGGAACATCACCGGGCAGCTTCTGCATCAACGCGCGCGATGCGTGGTCTGATCCGCCCAGCTTTCCGGGTATGCGACTGGTGGAGGAAGGCCGCATCCGCCGCGACATGGAGGATATCTTCGTTCGCCAGTCACGCCTTCGCGTGAACGTCCTGATGGATCTACGCGCGGCGGTGACGGCAAACCAGGTTACCGGCCGGCGAATCGAAGACCTCATCCGGCGGTATGGCGCGGATCGGGTCAAGGCGGTCATGAGGCGTGTTGGCGATGCTTCGGAAGCGATATTCGCCGAACGTCTCGATCATGTGCCGGATGGGCGCTGGTCGGCGCGCGGCTATGTCGAGGCGGCGCTGCCCGGCGACGAAGGGATCTACCAGTATCAGATCAATCTTACGAAGCGTGATGGACACCTCTATGTCGACAACCTGGGGACTGACCCTCAGGCGGGCGCGATCAACCTGACTTTCGCCGCATTTTCCGGGGCATTCCTGACCTCGGCGGTCCAGGCGATCGCGCCGGATCTGGCGGGGGCATTCGGCGGTGCCTATCGCCGCATCGTTTTCCAGCCGATTGCGGGGCTGCTGAACTGTGCAGAGCACCCAGCGGCGGTTTCGCCATCGGGCGCCGTTACCAGCGAAGTGGCGATCAACCTGTCGGTCCATGCCATCAACCGCATGCTGGCGTGCGGCGATGAAGAGGCGAGGGCCAGGATCATCGGTGCCCCGCAGCCTGCCTTCTATTCGCAGGTCTATGCGGGGCTGGACGGGCAAGGGCATCCCTTCGTGCAGCCGACATCGGACAACATGATCGGCACGCAGGGCGGGACGGCCCTGGCGGACGGGGCGGAGGCAAGCGGTGCGTTCTGGATGCCGGGCGCCATAGCCGAAAATGTCGAGCAGGTGGAGGATGCCTATCCGATCCTCTATCTCCACCGCCGTTTTCTGGGCGGAGCCGATACCGGAGCGGGGCGGCACCGCGGCGGCCTTGGCATCGAGGTCACAGTCATGCCGTGGGGCGCGCAGCATTTCGAAATCGCCTTGGCGACCAACGAATCCTTCGCGCGCGCCAATGGCGTGCTGGGCGGCAATCCGGGGGGGCTAGGCCGCACCCGCATCATCACACAAACCGACATTGCCGCACGCTTCGCGGCCGGTGAAATGCCGGGTACTATCGCCGAGTTGACCGGGGACGAGGAACCGGTCGCGCCCAAAGCGCATGACATCGTGCTGCACGAAGGAAGCCTGGTAAGCTGGACCGGCGCCACCACCGCCGGCTTTGGCGATCCCTTGCTGCGGGAACCGGCCGCCTGCCTGAGGGACGTGGAGCAGGGCCTGATGCCGGCAAGCGAAGTCGAACGGGCCTATGGTGTGGTAATCGCCAACACCCGGGCGGGCCGGACGATAGACGAAGCCGCGACGCAGGAGCGGCGCAAGGCGCTGTTCGTGCAACGGCTGGGATATCAGGCCCGGCCGGCCGCAGACCTGCCCAGTGGCGCGGTGCGGGCCGGGGACGCGCTGTATCGCGATGCCGACCATTGGCTTTGCGGGAATTGCGGGCACGAACATGGCCCGGTTACGGACAACTTCAAGGACAGCGCCGTTATCCGGCGTTCGCCCGTGGATCGCATTGGGCCGGGCTTTGCAAGCAGCCTTCCGGCTTTCGCCGCGCGCATGGAATTTCGGGAATTTCTGTGCGGGGCGTGCGGTGTGCGGTTCGACACCGAGATTGCCCGCACGGATGATCCGGTGCTGCACGATCTGACGATAGATCGGCAATAGCAACCGGGGACGAGCGGTGTTGCGCCATCGCCACAACCTGGCAGGCCGCGAATGAACCGGCATCGATCAGTTTGACAGGCTGACTTCCGCTTGCAATATGTACGGACAAGTTTCGCGTCTAACAGAAACCAAGGGGAAGGGCTGCACATGATGAAACGAGCATTCCGTACAAGACTTATGGCCTCGATCGCCGGCGGCATCGTGGCCGTGGCGCAAGCGAACGCAAGTTTCGCGCAAGGCACTCCGCCACCTGCCGCATCCGATCCGGCATCGCTTGGCGAGATCGTGGTCACGGCCCAGTTCCGGTCGCAGAACCTGCAGGATACACCGTTGGCGATTTCGGCGGTGACCGGGGCCATCGCCGAAGCCAAGAGCCAGTATACGGTGAACGACATCGCCAAGAGCGCTCCCAGCGTCAATATCGAGCCTAGCGGCAATGGCGGCGGCCCATCTTCGACAATATTCATTCGTGGGATTGGCCAGTCGGATTCCATTCCTGCGGTCGATCCGGGCGTGGGCGTTTATATCGATGACGTATACTACGGGCTTCTGACAGGTTCTAACTTCGATCTTCTTGATATTGATCGGGTCGAAATTCTTCGAGGACCGCAAGGTACGCTGTCAGGTAAGAACTCGCTTGGCGGGTCTATGAAGATCTTCACCCGGCAGCCAAGTGCCGATCTCGGCGGCTTCGCGGAAGTGAGCTATGGTTCCTTCGATCGCATGGAAGCCAAGGGTGCGATTAACGTGCCGATCATCGCAGACAAGGTCATGCTGCGCGTTAGCGGCATTTTCCGCCACCGCGATGGCTTTTTCAAGCGGCTCGACTTCGGCTGCGTCAATCCCGGCACGCTCCCGCTCACGGTATCGAACAGCGTGAACAAGAACTGCAAGATCGGCGAGGAAGGCGGCCAGGAACTGGCGGCAGTGCGGGCTGCCTTGCGCGTGAACTTGTCCGACACGATCCACAACACCCTGACTTACGACAAGATCAGCGACAAGCAGGACACGACGCCGGCCAAGCTGCTCGTGCAGTCGCCGCTGTGGGCCGGCGGCCTGAATTTCATCACGCCCGATAAAAGCTATGCCAGCTATGGCACCTATATCGGCCATCCCTTCACCGCCGGGCAGTATCAAGGCTCCACCACCAACGAAAATCATCAGTGGGGATTGTCGAATTCTTTCGAAGCGGAGATTACGGACAATCTGTCGCTTAAATCCATAACGGCATACCGGAAAACGAATACGGTCGGCAATCAGGATGGCGATGCTTCTCCGTACAATGTGTTCATGCAAGAGTTCGCTTTCGATAATAAGCAGTTCACGCAGGAACTGCGCCTTTCTGGGCAAGTGTCCGAATTTCTGGACTGGACGATCGGCGGATTTTACTATCATTCCAAGCTGATCAGCTACAGCCACATCGATATTCCAGCCGGCTTCGTGGTCGGCGGCGGTGGTCTCGATCTCGAATTCATCACGGCCGATCCGATCAAGGCGGAATCGAAATCGGGATTTGCCCACGGCGTGTTCCACCTTGCCGACAACCTCAACATTACGGCGGGCTTGCGCTATACGGACGAGTCCAAGGACTATGTGTTTGTCAGGCTTGCGCCGGATGGTGGCACGGCAAATCCGCTCGTCGCACCGCTGAACGGGGTGGTTTCATCCTATTCAGGCAATCGCTGGGATTATCGCGTGGCCATCGATTATCGCTGGAGCGATAATCTCATGACGTATGCCCAGGTCGCGACCGGCTTCAAGGGTGGCGGCGTCAATCCCCGGCCGTTCTTCGCCACCCAGGCCGCGCCGTTCCAGCCGGAAACGGTTACCTCGTTCGAGGCCGGCTTCAAGGCCGATTTCCTGGACCGCCGGGCGCGGTTGAACGTCAGTGCGTTCTACACCGATTATTCCGACATGCAGATCGTGGTGACGAGCTGCAACGATCTGTCGCCGTTCCCTGGCGCGCCTTGCACGGCTACGCGCAATGCGGGCAATTCCAAGCTCTGGGGGCTTGAATATGAAGTCGGCTTCCAGCCGGTCGATGGCCTGACGATCGATCTTGCCGGCAGCTTCATCGATTTCAAATACAAGAACGTCGATCCGGCAACGGGGATTGCGCTGAACGCCAAGAACCCGTTCCTTTCCAAAACCAAGGTTTCGGCCGGCATCCAGTACGAGGCGGCTGCCTTTGGTGGAACGCTGACCCCCAGGCTCGATTATGATTATCGTTCGGGCTTTGAAACCGAAGCGCTCAAGGTGTCGACGTCGGACCTGCCTGGAACGGTCGCGGGTCGCGGCTTGTTCAACGCGCGGCTGACCTACCGCACGGCCGACAAGGATTGGGAATTGTCCGCCGCCGTGACCAACCTTGCAGACAAGTTCTATTACGCGACCAAGTTCGATAGGGCCGGCGCGCCCTATTTCACGGCGCTGGGCATTCCCGGGCGTCCGCGCGAATGGAGCCTGTCGCTCAAGCGCAACTTCTGATCACGCGCAGCGGGAAGGCGCCGGAAGCGCCTTCCCGCTGAACCGCGCCTCAGGCGAGCTGAGACTTGCGCGCGCTGATGTCGATGCCCGCCGGTCCGGTCGGGTCGATGTGCGCCCAGCGCGAATCCGGCCGCAGCGTGTCGCCGATCACCTTGAACGGGAATGACAGCATGATGCGGGCCAAGGCGGGATCGGCTGCCGCCGCCTCTACCATCGCAAGGTCCTGCCGGCGCTGATCGGGGTCCGCTTCTTCAAGCATCCGCTTGTTCCGCGAGGCCGCCGGCGAGGTGACTTCGTGGAATATCCGGCGCCGTTCGTCCGAATAGCGGTCCAGCAGCGCTTCGTCCGCATCCTCTTGCAGGACGGCGGCCAATGTGTCGCTGAGAATCATGCCCGACCACAGCCCGGTCGTCAGCCCCAGCCCCCCGCAGGGGTTGGTTGCATGGGCAGCGTCGCCCGCCAGCAGGATCCGGCCCTGGCGCAGCGTTGTGGCGCAGCGCTGGTGGATCGTATAGGGATTGGCGGATGCGATCTCGAACGGCGTTCCCTGGGGAATGAAGAAGCCATAGCGTTCGGGCAATCGCTCCATGAACGAGTCCACGGGCAGGGTGCCGTCTTCCTGGTAGGTCAGGCGCCAAAGGCCCTTGTTGTCGATCACGGCAATGACCGCCGAATAAGTCGGATCGCATACGAAGTTCGCTGCCTGGTATCCCAGCGTGGAAAAGTCGCAATAGACGTTCGTGGCGACAAACCGGTTGCCCCATGTGTGGCCCGCGAATTCGATGTCCAGCAATTGGCGCACGGTGCTGCGCGCGCCATCGGCGCCGATGATCCATTTCGCGCGCAGATCGCGCGCGCCGTCAGGTGTCTGCACGGTGGCGATGGCGCTATCGGCGTTCTGCGTCAGTGCAACCAGCTTGTGGTTGAACAGCACGCGCACGCCAAGCCGCTCGGCATGCTGCTGCGCGATCCGGGCGACGATATCCTGTCCGCAATGGAGCTGATAATCGAAGGTGATGCCGGCCATCACGGAATTTTCGATCTTGAGGTGCACGCCGAAATCGGGAACGTGATGGCCGAAGGCGCGCCCCTCGACGCTTTGCCGGGCAACATCGTCGAGCAGGCCAAGCTCGTGCAAGGCGATCATCGTCGGCGCGAAATACACCATGGCCCTGGGGGCATCGCTGACGCCTTCGGCCGCTTCGACAACGGTGACCGATACGCCCTTTTGCGCCAGTGCCAACGCGGTCAACAGGCCCACCGGGCCGGCGCCAACAATCAAGACGTCGCCTGTATCGATCATCATGTCATCCTCTTGTAAGAAGGGCGTTTCGCCGCGAGCAGAATGGACGGCACGACACGCGCGAGCGTGTCAGCCGCGCGCTCGCCATCAGGAAACCGCGTCCAGCACGGCGGGCGTGGCATCCGGCGCGCCGGCCATGTCGCCATTTTCGGCCTTGATCATCTTGCGGATGACCGCGCGCATCTGGACAGGGCCGACATCGGCCGTGGTCAGCACTTCGTTGCCGGGCTTGAGATTGATGATGCGCTGCTGCGCTTCGATCATGTCCTTGTCCTCGGCGAACGCCATCTGGGCGACCTTGAACATCCCATCGGCCATTTCCGGCGTGCCTTCCACGCTTCGTGGACCCCACGAGAAGAAGTAGCGCGTTTCCGTTTCGCTCATCGGCGTCAGCGCCTGGCTGGTGAAGTTGGCGGCAATCGGCTCGGCATCAGGCCAGGATACACGATCTTCGGGCATGTCCTGCGCGCGATAGATCGCCGAATACATCAGCAATACGCCGGGAACGAGGTAATCGTACGTTGAAAACAGCGCCGTCGGCCCGGTGATGTCCGGCACGCGCTTGGTCGCGGGGGCATCGGGTTTCAGGGCCTGGTCTTCCGGCCCGACCCACCGCGTAACGCGAATGCCCCGGTCGATCACCTTGATCAGCGGCCTGATTCGTGCCCACAGTTCGGTGGAGCCGAAGCTGTTGGCGTGGACATAGGACAAGTGGGAGAAATCGGTCAGGTTATCGTTGATGAGCTGATAGTTGGCCGCATAATCGATGTTCCCGTGACGCAAGATATAGCGCGGATCGTCATAGCCCACGGCAGGTGGAATCAGGGCTTCGTCCGCCAGCGAGGGATCGCCCATCCAGACCCAGATCCAGCTATGCTTTCCGACTACGGGATAAGTGCGGACCCGGGCGGTGGACGGAATCGTGTCCTGTCCCGGAATCTCGACGCAGCGACCGAAGGGATCGAACTTCAGGCCGTGGTACATGCAGCGGATATTGCAGCCATCCTCAAGCCGGCCCAGCGACAGGGGGGCAAGGCGATGGCAGCACCGATCCTCCATGGCGACGAGATCGCCGTCGTCCGTGCGATAGACCAAGATCGGGTCATCGATGATCTTGATCGACAAGAGGGCGCCGGGCGCCAGTTCCTGATCCCAGCCCGCGACATACCAGCAATTGCGAATGAACATTTGCCTCTCCACTGATTCTTGCCGATAGGGTAGCTTATCAACGCTAAGGTGGCAATATGTCCGTACATGTAAGGCCGCAGCCGATCGCGCTCGATGTATCGATCATCGTCGAGGCCGCGCTCGAACTGATGAACGAAATCGGGATCGACGCGCTGACGACGAGAAGACTGGCGGAAAAGCTCGGCGTGAAAGGCCCGGCGCTGTACTGGCACTTTCGCAACAAGGACGAACTGCTGGCCAAGATGTGCGAGCGCTTGCTCACGACCAGCCTGGACCGCACTGCGGGCGATTCCTGGCAGGACTGGATCAGGGCTGCCTGCATGGAACTTCGCCGGACGCTGGGCGCGGTTCGGGATGGTGCGCGCCTCGTGGCGTTCGCCGAATGGACCGACATCGCCAAGACCGATCTGATCGAACGGGTCGAGCGACCGTTGATCGACAGCGGAATGGACCGGCAGAGCGCGCGGCGGATCGTGGGCGCAACCAACGCCTACACGATCGGCTGGGTGGCCACGGAATCAAAGAGCAACCACCGCAGCTTCATGGCCAGCCAGTTCGACATAGACGAGGCCTTTCGCCATGGGCTTGATGCACTCGTCAACGGGCTGTCGGCCTCCATCTGACGCGCGCCACGCGATCCGCCTTTGCGCGCCGGCAGAGAGGCCCGAGCGACCGACGCGCCGCTTTCACGGCTGGGGCAGGGCCTTGGAAGGCTCGGGCGTGACCTGCATCGTCACCTTGTCCAGCGTGCCGGTGAAGCGGAACGGCGCCTGATAGGCGGGCGTCGCCGCGCCGCCGGTGTCGATGCCGAGGTTGAACAACTCGGTCCCGGCATAGATGCGGGCATGCCACTGGACCGCAGCCTGCGCGACTTCGCTGCCATTGACCAGCAGGCGAGCGACGCCCGAAACTCCATCGCGCAGGTCGATGCGCGTCTCGACCGTGACGGGTCCTTGCGGCAACGGATCGGCACTGGTCAGGGTGTAGCGGCCAAGGCCGACATCGTTCAGATCGTAGTGAAGCCGTCCGTCTTTCACATAGAATGAGAATCCGGCCTCATGGTCGCCAATGGCGGCGATGACGCCTTGCGTTCCTGGCCGGTTGTCGAACTGGGCCGTGATCTGGTGGCTTCGGCCGTTGAACTGCGGCATGACCCATTGCGACATCGCCGCGGCTTTTGGCGAGCCGAAGTCCCATTGCGTCTTGTCACCGTGCAGTGTCTTGAGGTGCGCGAACACGCTTGCGCCGGGTTTGTCGTTCAGCGGGAAGACGTTGTTGGCGCCCGCTTCGGCTTCAAACAGGTCCTGCATCTGCCTGAGTTTCGCGGGATGGCGCGCGGCAAGATCGGTCGTTTCGCCAGGATCCTGCGCCACGTGGTACAGTTCCCACTTGTCCTCTGCCCAGGTCCGGTCGGCATCCATCGCCCAGGGGCGGCTCTTGTGGAGAACCAGCGCCTTCCACCCATCGGAATAGATGCCGCGATTGCCCCACAACTCGTAGTATTGCTTGGTCCGACGGCTGGCGGCCGCCGGATCGTTGAACGAATATTCCATCGGCGTGCCATCGAGCGGCATCTGCACGAAGCCATCAACGCAGTCCGGCGGGGCGATGCCCGCGGCTTCCAGCACGGTCGGTCCGATGTCGATGACATGGTGGTACTGGTCGCGCACGCCGCCCGCCTGTGCCATCGCTTTGGGCCAGGACAGGATCATCGGTACGCGGGTGCCGCCTTCATAGGTGGATTGCTTGACGTAACGAAACGGAGTGTTCGCCGCGATGGCCCAGGCCGTCGCGTAGTTGGGGGTCGTTCCCGGTCCGCCCCACGCGTCGATCTGCGCAAGGTTCTCCTGGAAGCCAGGCCGCACGCCATTGAGGTTGCGCACTTCGGAAAAGTTGCCGTCCACCCCGCCTTCGCCGCTCGCGCCGTTGTCGCTGGCGAAAAGGATGATGGTGTTGTCGAGCTTCCCCAACTTATGGAGTTCGTCGAGAATACGGCCGAACTGATCGTCGGCCTGCGCGATTTGTGCGGCCAGCGCTTCCATCTGGCGGGCGTGGAGGCGTTTCTGGTCGGGCGTCAGGCTCGACCATGCGGGCAGGCCCATGTCCCGCGGCGCGAGGCGCGTATCGGGCGCGACGAGGCCCATCGCTTTCTGCCGCTTGAGAACCGTCTCGCGGTAGGCATCCCATCCCATGTCGAACTTGCCGCGGAAGCGCTCAAGCCATTCCCTGGGTGCCTGGTGCGGCCCGTGTACGGCGCCCGTGGCCCAATAGAGATAGAATGGGCGGTCCGGGTCATTGGCGGCCAGGTCGTCGATGTAACCGATGGCTCGGTCGGCGAGATCGGTGGTCAGGAAATAGTTAGGGTCTTTCGGCGGATCTTCGATCAGGCCGTTGTTCTGCCACAAGGTCGGCGTGAAGTGATCGCTCTCGTAACTCAGGAAGCCATAGTAGCGCTCGAAGCCTTCGTTCAGCGGCATGAACCGGAATGGCCCGGTCTTGGAGATATACTGGAGCGGCCCGTGGTCCCACTTGCCGAAGGCTGCCGTCGAATAGCCGTTCTCGTTCAGCACCCTGGCGGTCGTGGCCGCGGTTCCGGGAATGAATCCGTCATAGCCGGGAAAGCCTGCCGGCGTGTTGGCATGGGTGCCGAGATGGACGTTGTGCGGGTTGCGGCCGGTGAGCAGCGCGGCGCGCGTGGGCGAGCACAGCGGCGTCGCATGGAAATTGGTATAGCGCAGCCCCGTTCGGGCCAGTCGCTCAAGGTTGGGGGTGGGCACCAGCCCGCCGAATGCGCTGGTGACGCCGAAGCCCAGATCGTCGGCGAGCCAGATCAGGACATTGGGCGCGTTCTTCGCAGGCCGTGGGAGCGAAGGCCAGGCAGGCGTGGAGTCCGCAGCATAGCGCGCGATCTTGCCGGGAAATGCCGGGTTTTGGGCAGAGCAGCCGACGCTGACGGTTCCCGAGGCGGCAGGTACGACGGCGGGCGCCTGGGCCAGCCCGGCGGTCGACCCGATCGAGACGGCCGTGGCGCATGCCATGACCAGCACCGATACGCCCTGTCGAAAGCCCTTGCGGATCATGCATCGCTCCATGCTGGATTGTGTGGCGGTCGGGTTCCGGCGGGAAAGGGCGCGCAGGGCCGAGAAAGGAAAGGGGCGAGGGCGCCCGATTGCACCCTCGCCCCTTTTCGCGTGTCCTTAGAAGCGGCGCTTGATGGACACCTGCCATTCGCGCGGCCGGGCGGGAACGCCAGAGACATAGCCGCTCGTCGTCCGGTCGAACAGGCTGTAGTAATAGAATTCCTTGGTCAGGTTGGTGACCGCCAGCGACGCTTCCCAGTCCTTCTCCGGCGCGCGGTAGGTCAGGCGGGCATTGAACACCGACCGTGAGCCAAGGGTGTTGCGCACCGAATTGCTGGCATCCGAGAAACTGCTGGACTGATAGGCCCAGTCGATCCGCGGCGTCAGCGATCCGGCATCGCCAAGGCTCGCTTCATACTGGGCGCCGATGCTGGCCTTCCACTTCGGCGTGAACGGCGCGACCATGCCATAGGCAATGCCCGAGGAAAGCGCCTGCGGCAGCAAACGCTTGTACTTGAAATCCAGATAGCTGAGCGATCCGTCGATCAGCAGCCCCTCGACCGGCTTGAGGGTCGTTTCCAGTTCAATGCCCTTCATCCGGGCGTTTCCGACATTCTGATAGACAGCCGATGGGAAAGTGCCCCCGGCCGGGTTGTAGTTCGGCAGGGTGATATCGGGCTGCACCGGAAGGTTGACGTTGAAATAGGGCGTGGCGGTCTGGATCTGGATGTTATCGAAGTTGTTGTAGAAGGCAGACAAGTTGATCCGCACCCGGCGATCGAGCAAGTCGCTCTTCAGGCCGATTTCATAGGCGGTGACCTTTTCCGGTCCGAACGCGGCGACCTGGTTGGGATAGAACGGACGCGCGTTCACGCCGCCGCCCTTGAAGCCCGTGGAGAACTGGGCATAGGTCATCACTTCCGGCGTCCAGCGATAGTCGACGCCGACGCGGTAATCCCACCTCTGGCCACTGAATTTGCCCGACAGCCCGTTGATGGGATTCACGAACGGACTGAACGAGCCGTCCACCATGTGGCGGTTGAAGTCATAGCGCTTGCTTTCATCGGTATAGCGCAGGCCGCCTGTGACGTTCAGGCCATCGAAGGGATGCAGGACGACATGGGCGAAGCCTGACTTGTTCTCCGATTTGATGCGATCGTCGCTGTAGAAATCGAACAGCGGGAAGAATGCGATCCGTCCACCGGAAACACCGCTTCCTTTATAGTAGTAACCGCCCACCGTGAAATCGGCGATTGACCCGATCTCGGCATTGAGGCGCAGTTCCTGTGTGAACTGGCTCTGCCTGATCGTGTAATACGTGCTCGAAGGGGCCTGCGGGCTGGTATCCGCATCCGACGTGAATTCGCCAGACTGGCGGCGGTAGGCCGTGATCGATTTCAGCGAAATGGTGTCGCTCAGCGTGTAGTCGATCGTCCCGGACACACCCCACGGATGCAGCGTGTTCTTGGCGGGCAGAACCAGGCCGGTTACCGGATCGCTGTAAGTGGAATAGCTGGTGTAGTTTCCGGCGCCGGTCAGATAGGCCGGGCCGGCATATCCGGGAACCGCGCTGGCGTAGCTCAGCTTGTTGGCTTGCGGCTGGTCGTCGTTCAGGAACACGTCGCCGACCAGGTTGAACTCCAGCCGATCGTCGGGCACGAAACGCAGCGCGACACGCCCGCCCAACTGGCGCACCCCGCCTTCTTCGCCGATCTTGCAGCTCGCCGATGTCGGCGCCTGCTGCGGCAGCGTCGAGGCGGGGTTCACGCATTTGTAGTCAAGCCGCTTCAGATAGCCGTCGGTGCGCTTGGCGGTCCCCGAAACGCGCATGAACAGTTTATCCTTGACCAGCGTTATGTTGGCCCCGGCACGGATGTTCAGAAGATTGTAGGAACCATACGTCCCCTCGATGAACCCGTCCGTGTCGCCATCGGGCTTTTTCGAGAAAAGCTTGATCGCGCCGCCGACCGAATTCTTGCCGGCCAGCGTTCCCTGCGGTCCGCGCAGAACTTCGATGCGATCGAGATCGAGCAGGTCGAACACATTGCCGAACAGCGTCGAATAATAGACATCGTCAATATAGACGCCAACGCCCGGCTCGAACGCCAGGTTGGAATCGCCCTGGCCCACGCCGCGGATCGCGACTTGCGCGGCGCTGCCGTAACCGCCCGGAGCGGGCTGGATGACCACGTTGGGCGCTTGCGCCGCGATCTGCGTGATGTTCGTCTGGCTGCGCGCCTCCAGCATTTCCGCGTTCATCGCGGTGATGGCGATCGGCGTATCCTGAAGATTCTGCGACCGGAACTGCGCGGTCACGATGATTTCCTGGTTCTGCCCTTCGGACGGTGCGGCGTCGCTCGTCTGGGCATGGGCTGGCGCCGCGATCGCCAGAAGCGATGCCGTGGCCATGAGCGCGCAGGCATTTGCCGGGCGACGACGATTATGGAAAATGTTTCTCAAGATCCCCTCCTTGTACTGCTTATCCGTACAGCTTTAGTATCTTCTTTCACGATGCCCGGCCCCATTGCACCATACTTTCGATAGCGGGGGTGATTTAGGGTGATCGCGTCGTGAATTCGCGCCGCAGGACCAGGGCCGGACGCGCTGCCGCACCGGGCGCGGGCCTTTGGGCGGCCCGGCCCCACCTATGCCATCGGGATCGGCCGGATCAGGCGTCGGCCTGTTCCGCCTCGCGCTTCAGGAAATGGCGCACGATCGAACGCATCTGGACCGGGCCGACATCGGCGGTCGTCAGCACTTCGTTGCCCGGCTTCAGGTTCATGATGCGCTGCTGGGCCTCGATCATTTCACGATCTTCGTCGAAGGCCTGCTGGGCCAGCTCCATCATCTGTTCCGGCATGCCCGGTTCGCTGTCGCGCCGGCGCGGTCCCCAGCAATAATAGTATCGCGTCGTCTGGTCGGTCATCGGCGTGACCGCCTGGCTGGTGAAGGTGCCGCTCAGCGGTTCGGTCGTCGGAAAGCTGCAACGATCCTCGGGCATGAACTCGGGCGGATGGAATTCGCTGCGCATCAGCAGGACGCCGGGCAGAAGATAGTCATACGTGCTGAAAATCGCCGCGCCGGCCGAATTCTTGCGGTGCGCGACGGTGTCCTTGCCCTCGCGCGCCGCGCGGCTGACCCACCGCGTCACGCGGATGCCGCGATCGAGCCGCTCGACCTTGGGGCGCGTCTCGGCGACTTCCTCGGTGGCGCCGAACGAATTGGCATGGACATAGGAAAGGTGCGAAAAATCGGTGAGGTTGTCGTTGATGAGCTGATAATTGGCCTCATAGTCCATATATCCGCCGCGCACGTCGAAGTCCGCGTGGTCAAAGCCGACGACCGGCGGCACCAGCGCGGGATCGGCCGTTTCGATGTCGCCCATCCACACCCAGATCCAGCCGCCCGCTTCGTGAACCGCGTATTTCTCGACGCGCGCCGTGTCTGGAATCTTGTCCTGCCCGGGGATCTCGATGCAGATGCCGTCGCTGTCGAACTTCAGCCCGTGATACATGCAGCGAAGATTGCAGCCGTCTTCGATCCGCCCCTTGGACAGCGGCGCGAGGCGGTGGCAGCAGCGGTCTTCCAGCACCACGATGCCGCCCGCATCGGTACGATAGAGCACGATGGGCAGCCCGATAATCAACCTGGGCAACAGTTCCCCAGCCGCCAGTTCGTGGCTGTACGCTGCGACATACCAGCAATCCTTGATGAACATCCCAGCCTCCGGTTTCTTGTATCAATTGTTCTTCAGCATGCGTTCCCGCACGGTATGGCGGCATGATCGCGAAATCCTGCCTGTGTCCTGACCCTAGCGGGCTTCGAACACGAGATTCTTGGGAACGGTATAGCTCAGCAAGCCTTCTATCCCCAGTTCAAGCCCGATCCCCGAACGCTTGATCCCGCCCATCGGCACCGATGGATCGCCGCCCACCGCCGGGATGCAGTTGACGTGGACCGCGCCGGTGCGCATCGCCCGCGCAATGCGCAGGGCGCGGTCGGAACGTCCGGCAAAAACGGCTCCGGCCAGGCCATAGTGCGTGCCGTTGGCCAGCGCGATCGCTTCTTCATCGGCGTCGAAGCCCAGGACCACGCCGATCGGGCCGAAGATTTCGTCCTGCGCGATCGGCGAGGCCGGATCGACGCCGTTGAACAGCGTGGGCTTGTAGAAGAAGCCATTGCCCAGGCCTTCGGGGCGAGCGCCGCCCAAAACCATTTCGCCGCCCGCCGATTTCGCTTCGGCGACATAGCGTTCCACGCGCGCGCGCTGGCTTTCGCGGATCAGCGGCCCCATCTGCACCGTGGGATCGCGCGGATCGCCAACCTTGATGGCGCTGGCGATCGCCGCCACCTTTTCGACATGGCGCTGCCGAACGCTGTTGTGGACGATCTGCAGCGTCGTGATGGCGCAGACCTGCCCGGCGTGCAGCGTGAAATTGAATGCGCCGGCCACGGCCGCCTGGTCCAGATCGGCGTCCTCGGTGACGATCATGGCGGACTTTCCGCCGAGTTCGAGCAGGAGCCGCTTCAGCGTTGGCGCGGCTTGCGCCATGATGGCGGAACCGACCGTGTCCGAGCCGGTGAAACTTACCATGTCGATGCGCGGATCGGTGGTCAGCATTTCCGCCGCAGCCTTGTCGCCCGTGACGATGTTGAGCACGCCGGGCGGAATGCCGGCCGCCGCCGCCGCTTCGGCGATGTAGAGCGTGAGCAGCGACGTGAAAGGCGAAGGCTTGAGGATGACGGTATTGCCCATCGCCACGCCCGCCGCCACTTTCCAGATCGCCAGGGCGAACGGGAAGTTATAGCCGGCGATCGCGGCGACCACGCCCACCGGCTCGCGTTCCAGCAGGTTGAAGTTCACCGCCTGCCCGCCCAGCAGATGCGGCGCGACAACGGGTGGAAAGCTTGTCGACAGGGGGCGGGCGGCGTTCGCTATCGCGAAGCGCAAGTGAGCGAGCGGGCCGAGAAACTGGCCGGGTTCGGCGATCTGCGCCGTTGCACCGGCTTCGTCGATCAGCAGCGATACGAAGCCATCCTTGCGCGCGAGGAGTTCGTCATGAAACCGCTGGAGGACGGCGGCGCGCTCCAACCCGCTCAGGCGCGGCCAGGGGCCGTGATCGAACGCATGACGGGCCGATGCGATCGCATCCTCGACGTCCGAGACACTGCCGCAAGGCGCGGTCGCGAAGGCTTCCCCCGTCGCCGGATTGACGACAAGGTCTTTTCCGCCGCCGCGCGGGTCAACCCAGGCGCCATCGATGAAGAGCTTTCCGGGATGTGAAAGCGGAACGGTGTTCACCGGCAATATGTCCTCTCGAGAGATGGTGACGCGGCTGGAACGGGGATCAGGCAGGCCCCCTGCGCCGCGTTCCCGCGCGCTGGCGTTATGATACCGCTTCTATGTTCTGGGCGGCCGCCGTCGATGCCGTTGCCGGCGTCCTGATCGCCGCATGGGGATCGGTCGCGTTGCGTCCCAGCCCCAGCAGCCAGCGCGAATCCCGGTCCGCCGCCAGATCCCAGTCCATGCCGATATGGTTGGCCAGGACATCGATATCGCGCAAGTAGCGCTGGATGGGATCGTCGAGATGGAACGCGCTCGATCCGGCGCCGTCGGCGATCAGGCGGATGGCGTCCTTGCACAAGTGCGCGGCCGTCACGCGATCGAATTCGACTTGTGCGGTTTCCTCCAGCGCCCAGTCTTCCTGGCCTTCGCCCTTGCGGATGACGGTCCGCATCATTTCGAGGTACAGCATCCGCGCCAGGCGCACGTTCTGGTGCGCCTTCAGCCAACGCACCCGTGCGCTCTCGCGGTCGATCCGCGTCAGGCCCCAGGGGGCGGATGTCTGCAACTTCTGGCGGTAAAGCTCGACGGCGGCCTCGCCGCATCCCAGCGCCATCGCGGCCATCATCGCATAGAGTGCCGGCAGGATCGGATAGCGATAGATCCCTTCGGGATGCTCGGTCCCGACGATCCCCTTCATCGAATGCAGCCGGGACGTGGGCATGGCCAGATCGTCGGGTACGAACACGTCCTTTGCCTCGACATTGGTGCTGCCGGTGGCGGCCATGCCCGAGAAGAACCATTCGTCATGGACGGTCACGTCGCGCAACGGGATGAGGAACGTGTACTGGTCCTTCGATCCATCGGCTTCGGTGACCGAGGTGGACGCGAAGGTCCAGTCCGAGTTCATGACCGCCGACGCATATCGGAACACGCCGGTGACGAGAAAACCGCCCGGTACGCGTTCCGCTGTGCCGCCGGGTTGGAGCGGGGCTGCCGCCAGAAGATAGGGCTTGTCGGCAAATATCCTGCGCTGGGCCGACATGTCGAAATAGCAGGCCATCCAGTTGTGTTCCATCAGGAACGAAACCACCCAGGCCGTTGATGTGTCGCCATGCGCCAGCGTCCGGGCGACTTCGCACAACGCGCGCAGGCCAAGGCCGTGGCCACCGAAGCTGCGCGGAGACAGCGCTTCGATCAGGCCGGCTTCCTCGACTTCCTTCATCGTCGCGTCGGGCAGCCGGCGCAGCATCTCGGCTTCGCGCGAGCGCTGGCGGATGCCAGGCACAAGTGCCTCTGCGCGCCTGATGAGCTCGTCGGTGAGCGCCTTTTGCTCGGCAGTTTCGAATGTCGCCGGATCCACGTCCTCGTCCTCCAATATTCTTTGTCTTGCTTTGGCGTGATGCGGCGCTATCCACACCTGACAAAAGATAGTTCACACTCATTCGGACAAGTGGCCAACTGGGCGTCCGTCGATTCGAGGGATGCGCGCTGACGATCGGCAGCGGCGGCGTGCCCGAAGCGGTACTTGGATGAAAAGGGGAGAGCATGTCGCCAGGCGCAATCGCCGTGATCCCACGGCCAAGGCTGTTGAACCGGTTTGCCGGTGCTTCGCTCGTCATGATCCGGGCGCCGGCCGGCTATGGCAAGAGCCGGTTGCTCGACTTGTGGCATGCGGACCTTCGCCGACAGGGCGTGCCGGCCTTGCGTATCGCGCTTGATGTGGACATCGCGCGCGATGACGATCTGGATCGCAGGCTCGCACGGCTGGGCACTGGCGCCGACACCTGGATCCTGCTCGACAATGCCGATCATCTGCGCGCGGCGCCGCGATCGCTTCGGCTGCTGGAAGCGCTGATCAACGAAGAAGACGCGAAGCGGTGGGCGATCGCCAGCCGTGGGTCGATCGGATTGCCGCTGGCGCGCCGGCGCGCCTATGGCGAACTTGTCGAACTGGAGCGCGCCGATCTTGCATTCGATGATGCCGAGGCCGAGCAATTCCGGGTGAGCAACGCGGCCGGCCCGCTGGCGGGCGCCGGCGCGAATATGGTGGCGGTTCTCGACGGCTGGCCCTGCGGCCATGCCCTGCATTGCCGCGCCATGGGGGCGCCGTCGCATGACAGGGTTCTTTCGGGGGCATGGAAGGCGGTCAGGGACTATTACCAGGAAGAAGCGATTGCCGCGCTATCGCAAGAGATGCGGGACTTCCTGACCCAGGCGAGCATTCTGGAGCAGCTTGGCGGTGACATCTGCGACCGGCTGCTTGATCGCACCGGTTCGGCGCAAATGCTGGCCCAGGCCCATGATGCCGGGCTGGATATCGTGCCGGAAGACCCGGAATACAGCAGCTTCCGGCTTCACCCGCTGTTCTCGCAAGTACTGATGGCAGGCTTGCCGGTCGATCAGCAGGATCGCCTGAGAAGCCGCGCGATCGGCCTGCTCGAAGCCGCGGGAGATTTGCTGGGCGCCTGTCGCCAGGCCTTGTCGAGAGGCGACCATCGCCTTGCGGCGACGCTGCTGGAAAAACAGTATCGCCGCGATTTCGCCACGAAGAGCGAAGCCAATCTGATGACTCTGGCCAGTTCCATCCAGCCCGCCGAGCGCGAAGGGCACCCCTATATTCTGCTGGCGATGGCGCAGACCGCCATCCTGTCGTTCCAGTTGCAGCGCGCGCGCGAGTTTCTGAGCAGCGCGCGCAAAGCCGTGGAGGAACAGGCGCCGATGCTGGAGCGGGACGATCCCGAAAGCCTGAAGCTGCTGCAATTGCTGGTGGTCCAGCGCGAAATGATGCTTGCCCTGGGGCGGAGCGATATGGAGGACGCGCAGAAGCTGTGCGATCAGCTTTTGCGCAATATAGATCACATTCCTCCCAAGCAGCGCGTGATCGTGCTGACTTCGCTGCTTCAGGCGCATCTGGAGCTTTACAATTTCAGAGAGGTCGAGCGCATATACGTTCAGGCCAGCCACGAGGCCAATCTGCTGGAAAGCTGGGTTTCGGCAACGCCGCTGGAGACGTTCCGCGCCCGGTCGCTATTCTACACCGGCCGCGCGGCCGAAGCTATCGAGATCCTTGAAACCCGCCTGCGCCGGCTTGAGCGCGAACTTGGCGAGGGCACGGCGTTCGCCGCCATCGCCGCCATCGTGCTGGCCGAGATGAAGCTTGAGCAAGGGGAGGCTGCCGAGGCCGCCCGGCTTGTCGATGGCTATCTCGATGCCGCCGAGGAGTTCGGCTTCGTATCGATCATCATTTCGGGCCGCGTCACCAAGGCGCGCACGCTGATCGCGGCGGGGCGGCTGGACGAGGGCCTGAACGTGCTTGAGCGCCCGCCCTTGCGGTCCAGCGAACTCTACGAACGGGTGCGCAACGCCCTGGATGTGGAGCGCGTGCGGTGGCTGTGGGCGCTGGGGCGTGACGAACAGGCCCGCGGGTTGAGCAAGCTGATCGGACTGTCGCTGTCGATCGCTCCCAAACCGGGGCGCTCGGCTGCGACCCGCAATGAATCGGTGGCACTGGCCTGGATCGAATTCGCCTGTTCGCACAACCATGTCGACGAGGCGCTACAAGTGGCGCGCGCCTGGTTACGGTTCGTGGAAGGAGTGGGAGCGACGCGCAGCATCGTTCAATGGAACATCGTGATCGCCAGCCTGCTGACCTTGCTGGGCGATCAGCGGCAGGCGCAGCGTTCGATCCGTGCGGCGCTGATGCTGGCGACCCCGACGCACTACACCCGCATGTTCCAGACGCGGCTTGTCCTGATCGAGGATTCGCTTCGGGCCTGTTGCCAGGCTGATGACAACGAGCCCTTGGCGCAACTCGCGATGAGCCTGATCGGAGAGAAGGCCGCGCCGCTGGTCATGACCGACGAGGGCGACGATGCCCCCATCATGATGGGGGCGCTGAAAGCCAAGGAACGCGAGGTCCTGCGCGAATTGGCGCGCGGCCTGTCCAACCGCCAGATCGGAGACAAGCTTGGCATGACCGAAGGGACGGTCAAATGGTATCTTCAGGGCGTTTACGGCAAACTGGGCATCCGCCGCCGGTCGCAGGCCGCGCTGCAAGCGGTTCGCCTTGGCCTGGCGGACTGATCGCCGATCAGTTCTAGTCGCAGGGCCACGGCGAATTGTCATACATGCGCACGGCCTTCAGGCGGCCGTCTGCATGTCGTTCGTAGGCGGCAAGGCCGGATGCGGTCGGGATCCGTGCGGAACTCCATTCCAGGATAAAGGTCCGTCCGTCATACGTTCCGGTGTTCTTCACCACCCGAACGGGCATGTCGGGAATGATGACGAATTTATAGAATTCGCCCAGCGCCTCTATGCCTTCCAGCCGATCCAAGCCGCGTTCGATATACGGTTCTTCGCCGAACTGTTCGAGGATGCCGGGAATGTTCCATTTTATCTGGTTGCCGATGTAACGCGCGTTTACATCGGGATAGTCTTCCGGCGTGGAGACCGGCGGGTCCATCGAAAAGAACGAGGTCAGCCGCGGCCGCAGTTCTCCGGTCAATGGCTTTTCGCAAAAATAGAAGCGTGCTTCCCGCAGTCGCGCATCCTCGCCGTATTCTCCCATCATCGCCAGCGGGAGCTGGATCGGATCGCCATCGTGCGATGTGGCCGAAACCAGGATTTCCGACACGATCCTGCCATCCGCCGACGTTTCGCCGCGCAATTGCAGCTTCGTGCCCCGCGTCGTTCGGAACAAGGCCGGCCAGGCACCGGCGGCCCAGCCAAGGCCGGTCAGCGAAGTCACTTTTCCGGTATAGGGGCCGTCGAGCGATATCGTTTCGCCGAAGCAGGCGCGGGCCTGATTCGCATCGCCATCGAACAGCGCCTGCGCCAGGCGGAAGGTTGGCGACAGCTCGTTCATGCATACTCTCCGGCTTGTTGTGGCCGCCAGCCTAGCCTCTCGCCGGTTCAGAGGAACCCGACGTTCGATAGCCGCGCGAAGCGTCAAGGCTGCGCCGGGGCAAGAACCAGCCGGCGCTATCTAAAGCAAGGTGAATGGAAACCGGCATCCTGCTCTGAAGTGCCGGCACGTCCCCGAGGGGACATGCGGGGGAGAACCGGTGCGCGCATGCATCTGGCCATGAACGGGCGCAAGGCTGCATACGCAGCCCTTGATCCGGCCCGTGCGCCGCACCGTCGCCGTCAGGCGAAGACGAGAGCCGAGTGAGAACAGACAATGCCATCCGAAGTTGTGCCATGCGAAGTTGCCGATTTCATCATCGTGGGCGGGGGATCGGCCGGGGCCATCCTGGCGAACCGGCTGAGCGAAGACCCGGCGGTTCGCGTGATCCTGGTGGAAGCCGGCGGAGAGGCGAAGTCGCTGCTGGTCCAACTGCCCGTCGGTTTCACCAAGCTGATCGGGAAGCCGGACTCCGACTGGATGTACCCGCTTGAGCCGGATGCGTCGATCGGGTCTGGCGCGAGCTTCTGGACCGCCGGCAAGATGCTGGGCGGGGGCAGTTCGATCAATGGGCAGGTCTATATTCGCGGAACGCGCCAAGACTATGATCGCTGGGAAGAAGCCGGTGCGACGGGGTGGGGATTCCGCGATGTCTGGCCCTATTTTCTGCGTTCGGAAAATTGGCAGGGCGCCCCCAGCCAGGCACATGGACGGCTCGGTCCGCTGCCTATAGCGACCATCCGCGATGTGCATCCGCTTTGCGCGACGTTTGTCGCCGGCTGCGAAGCGCTGGGCCTGCCTTTCCTGCCGGAGCATAATGGCGGCGAAATGGAAGGCGTGTTCTTCACGCAGACCAATCAGCGCAACGGCTGGCGATATAGCACCGAGCGCGCTTTCCTGCGGCCGGTGCGGGGCAGGCCCAATCTCGACGTGATCACCCATGCCGAAGTGGAAACCATCCTGTTCGAAAATGGCCGGGCCATCGGCGTCTCGTACAGGCGGGGCGATGCCCTCCAGACGCTGGGCGCACGGCGCGAAGTGATCGTCAGCGCGGGCGCGGTCGGAAGTCCGGCCTTGCTGATGCGGTCCGGGATCGGTCCGGGCGAAATGCTGCGGCAAGCCGGTATCCCGGTGTTCCGCGATCGCGCCCAGGTCGGCCGCAATCTTCAGGAACATTGTTCGACATCGCAGACTCGTCCGGTCAACCGGCCCACGCTCAACAGCCAGACCGGCCCACTCGACATGGTGCGCTACCTGGCCAAGTTCCTCTGGAACCGCTCTGGTCCGTTCGGGTCTCCGGCCGTCCAGACGATGGCGCTCGCGCGGACGCAGACCGGTCTTTCCGAACCGGATGTCCAGTTGCACTTCTTCCCGCTTGCGTTCGAAACCGGTGGCTCGGTCGAAAAGGGAACCGAAGTCTCGATGTCCAGGGACCCGGCCGTGACGATTGGCGCCAGCGTCGCGCATCCCGCCAGCCGGGGCCAGGTCGTGCTGCGGTCCGATCGCCGCCTTGGCGTGGAACACCAGTTGATGTCCGATCCCCGGGATGTCGCCACGCTGGTCAGCGCGATGAAGATGATCGCCCGGCTTTACGCAACGCCCGCGTTCAGCCAGATCGTCCGGCACGATCTGGCGCCCCCGCTGCCCGATACCGACGCGGGCTGGGAGGAACTGGTCCGGTCGCGGGGGGCCGGCGTGTATCACCCGGTCGGCACGTGCCGGATGGGTTCGCAGGAAGATGCCGTCGTCGATACCGCATTGCGGGTGCGGGGGATCGATGGCCTTCGCGTCGTCGATGCGTCGGTCATGCCATTGCTGCCCAGCACCAATACCAACGCCCCGACGATGATGATTGCGGAAAAGGCGGCCGACTTGATCCTGGCATAGAGGCTTGCGGCGGATCAGGCGGGGGTCACGGGTGAAGGGTGCGCGGACGAAGCGCGCTGGGCTGATTTCGAACACATTGGAGAGTCGGCGATGGATGGATTGACGCAGTTGAAGGGCAAGACCGCGGTCGTTACGGGCGGCGCATCGGGTATAGGGCGCGGCCTGGCCGAACGCTTTATCGCCGAGGGCATGAACGTGGTCATCGCCGATATCGAGGAGCCGGCGGTCCGTGCGGCAGCGGCGCAGATCGGCGCGGTGGGCATCGTTACCGATGTGAGCGACTTCGCCAGCGTCACCGCCCTAGCCGATCAGGCGAGGGACCGCTTCGGAACCGTTCACGTGGTCTGCAACAACGCCGGCATCGGCCCCTTCGCGCGGATCAAGGATCTGTCGCTCGCCGATTGGCGCTGGATGATCGATGTCAATCTGTGGGGCGTGATCCATGGGGTCCATGCGTTTCTTCCGATACTGCTCGCCAACGAAGACGGCGGCTGGATCGTGAACACGGCCTCGATGGGCGGACTTTCGACCTTTCCCGGCCTTGGCGCCTATGCGACGACCAAATTCGGCGTGACGGCGCTTACCGAAACGCTGGCGCTTGAACTGGCCGAGGACGGGGCGAAGGTCGGCGCGACCCTGCTGTGCCCCGGCCCGGTCAGAAGCAATCTCGGCAAGAGTTCGCGCAATCGCCCGGGTGGGCTTGGCGAAGGGGCACTCGCCGACATCGATCTGGAAAGCTTGCCGCAATATCGCGATTCCCTGCCGTGGAAGAGCCCGGCGGAGGTTGCGGAAATCTTGGTCGAGGCCATACGCAACGGTCAGCTTTACGCGATCACTCACCCCGAGCAATCGGCGCGGATCGAGCAGCGCATGACGGGGTTGCTCGCGGCTTTCGGCAAGCAGGTCGCGATCGGGGACGTGAAGGCGGTGCCGTAAGTCACCCACCCTACATCGTTACCAATGGCAGGAGGGTTCTGGTCTGTCCGGCGCGTTGTCCAACCGCCCCTGGAACCGGCCGGCGGGCACATGGCTGTCGCCGCTGGGGAACGGTCCACCATGGGTCTGGCCAGTGTTCGCATCAAGGATTCGGGCGTCATCTGGCGACTTGGAAATCAAGGAAAAACAAGAATCTGGAGTGCAGCCTTTGATGCAATCAAGGGCGGATGCGCTCTAGGCGTCGCAAAGGCGTGGATCGCCTGCTTGCGGCGTGCTTCGCGCAGAGAGCCAGACGGCGGCCAGCCCGATTGCCGATGTCGTGGCCCCCGCCAGGGCGACCGCCGGATAGCCAAGCCCGCTCGCGATCACTCCGCCGCCCAGCGCCGCGCCGATCGCATTGCCAAGGTTGAACGCGCCGATGTTGACGGCCGAAGCCAGGTTGGGCGCATCCGCCGCCGCGGTCATCACGCGCACTTGCAGCGGCGGCACCAGCGCGAAGCTGGCGACGCCCCACAGGAAGATCAGCACCGCGCTGATTGCGGCGTAGGGCATGAGCAGGGCGTAGGCGATCAGCACCGCCGAGAGCGAAGCGAGCGTGACGATCAGCGTGCGATCGACGGAACGGTCCGCGAACCTGCCGCCCAGCCAGTTGCCGATCGTCAGCCCCAGGCCATAGACGACCAGCATCGCGGTCACGAAACCCAGCGAAGCGTGCGTCACGTCGCGCAGGATCGGCACGATATAGGTGAACACGGTGAACATCGCGCTCGACCCGATGACGTTCAGCGCCAGCGCGCCCAGCACTTTGCCACGCCTGAGCACGCGCAGTTCCGCCATGGCGTTGCCGCCCGTCGAGGCGGGAAGTGCGGGCAGGGTCAGCCGCAGCGCCGCCATCGTGGCGACGCCCAGCGTGGCAATGCCCCAGAACGCGGCGCGCCACCCCAGGTGTTCCCCCGCCCAGGTCGCCACCGGCACGCCGACGACGTTGGCGATGGTCAGGCCCATGAACATCGCCGCGACCGCGCCCGCCCGCTTTTGCGGCGGCACCAGGCTTGCGGCGACGATCGAGCCGACGCCGAAGAAGGCGCCGTGGTTGAGCGAAGTGACGATCCGCGCGAACAGCAGCATCGCATAGCCGTCCGACAAGGCGGCCAGCACATTGCCGAACGTGAACACCGCCGCCAGCCCGATCAGCAACGTGCGGCGCGGCACGCGTCCCGTGGTCAGGGTCATCAGCGGCGCGCCGGCCATCACGCCGATCGCGTAGGCGCTGATCAGCAGGCCCGCGATCGGAATCGAGACGCCAAGATCATGCGCGATCACCGGCAGCAATCCCATCGGCGCGAATTCGGTCACGCCGATGCCGAACGCCCCCACCGCGAGCGCGAGCAATCCGGGATTGAGCTTCATCGGTTGTATTCCTTCAGATAAGATCTGTTCACTTCGACTTTCCAGCACAGATGGGCTACGAACGGTGGCTGGGGTAACGCTTACTTGAGCGAAAGATTTTTGCATCAGGAGCAAAGATGGCCGCCGATACCGATCGCGCGCGATCACTGGAGATTTTCGCCGCCGTGATCGACACGGGCAGCTTCTCGGCCGCCGGAAGGTTGCTGAAGCTGACTCCGTCCGCGATCAGTCGCACGATCGACCGGATAGAGGCACGGCTTGGCGTGAGGCTGCTGCTGCGCACGACCCGCGCGCTTTCGCTGACTGCCGAGGGGCAGGCCTATCTGCAATCGGCGCGGCGCATCCTTGCTGATCTTGATGATGCCGAGCAGCAGATCGCCGATCAGGGCGCACCGCGCGGACGGTTGCGCGTCAGTGCGGCCTTGTCGCACGGGCGGCTCTGCATCGTGCCGCTGCTGGGGGATTTCGTCGCGCTCCATCCGCACATCCTGGTCGAGATCGCGCTGACCGACACCGTGGTCGATGTCGCCGCGGGCCAGGCCGATGTCGCGATCCGCTTCGGCCCGCTGGCGGATTCCACGCTGACCGCGCGCAAGCTGGGCGAGAGCGGCCGCGTGATCGTCGCATCGCCCGATTACCTCGCGCGGCACGGCACCCCGCGCACGCCCGAAGACCTGCGCGCGCACAATTGCCTCAACTTCAACTTCCGCCGTGTCGATCCGATCTGGCCGTTCGTTCGCGACGGCGAGGAATTCTGCCTGCCGATGAAAGGCAATATCGAGGCGAACAACGGCGAGACGCTGGGCCAGCTTGCCGCGATCGGGGTCGGTATCGCGCGGGTCGGCACCTTCAGCGTAGCGTCGCAGATCGCCAGCGGCCGGCTTGTGCCGGTGCTCGAAGAGTTCAACCCCGGCGACGTCGAAGCGATCCACGCGGTATTCGTAGGTGGCATGAACACGCCAGCGCGCTTGCGCGTCTTCGTCGATTTCCTGGCAGACCGCCTGAATCGGTGAAGGCCCGCCGGGAGGGAAGCGGGTCCGCGCGGCTTGACCAGGAGGATGGTAAGAACATAATAGGAACATATGAGAATCGCTCCAACCCTTCTGCCTGATGGCGCCATGACGGCGCAGGCGGGGCGTTGGCCCAGCGGCATGGCTTCGGTCGATGCGGCTTTGGGGGGCGGGCTGGCTTATGGCCGGGTTCACGAAATCTATGCCGCGGAAGCGGGCGATGCCGGGGCGGCTGGCGGCTTCGCCGCCGCGCTGGCGGCGGGTATGGGGCAGGCAAGGTGTGCAACGGCGCTGTGGCTGCGAACACAGCGCGCGGTCTGGCTGGGCGGGCAGTTTCAGGCGAATGGCTGGGCTGACCTGGGGGGATCGCCCGGCGCCGGGCTGCTGGGAGTTGTTCCCGATGCGATGACGCTGCTGCGCGCCGCAGCCGATGCCTTGCGGTGCCCGGCACTGAGCGTGGTGATCGTCGAAGCATGGGGGGTGCTGCGGGAACTCGACCTGACGGCAAGCCGCCGCCTTGCGCTGGCCGCGGAAAAATCGGGAGTGCCGCTGCTGCTGCTGCGCATCGATGCGCGGCCAGTGCCCAGCGCGGCGCAGACCCGCTGGCAGGTGGCGGCCGCCCCTTCGCGCGCCTTGCCGGGACAGGCGCCCGGCCACCCGGCTTTCGACATTTCCTTGCTGCGCCAGAAATCCGGCCCTTGCGGCCTGGACTGGCAGGTGGAGTGGGACCGTGACCGACGCAAATTCCGCGACGCGACGCTATCTGGCGCTGTGGTTTCCGTTCCTGCCGACCGACCGCCTGCGGATGCAGGAAGCGGGTTCGCGCAACCGGATGGCCGATACGCCGCCTGATGCGCCGCTTGTCCTTGTCGCCAAGGTCAAAGGGGCGCTCAGGCTCTGCGCGGTCGATGCGCAGGCGCGGCGGATGGGCATCGTTACGGGCCAGACGCTGGCCGATGCCCGCGCGCTGCAACCCGAACTCCTCGTGGCGGAAATGGATGAAGCGGCGGATCGCCAGTGGCTGAAGCGGCTGGCGCAGCGCTGCATCGACTGGTCCCCGCTTGTCACCACCGTGCCGCCCGACGCGATCACCCTGGATATTACCGGCGCCGGTCATCTGTTCGGCGGCGATGCGGGATTGGCCGCGCAGGCCGAAGCTGCGTTCACCGATGGCGGCATGTCGGTCAGGCTGGCGATGGCCGCCACCGCCGAGGCGGCGCAGGCGCTGGCCCGCCATGCCGGCCTGCCGGTCGGGGACGAGCGCGCCGCCATTCGCGCCCTGCCGGTGGTTGCACTGGGGCTGGACGCCGATGCCGAACTGGCGCTGCGCCGGGCAGGCCTGAAAACCATTGGCGACGTTGCCGCGCGCCCCGCCGCCAGCATCGCCGCGCGCTTCGGCATGGGGGCGGTAACGGCGCTGCGCCGCCTCGCCGGCGAGGAGCAGGCGCCCATCGCGGCGCTGCCGCAGCCGGAACCGCTCCACTTCGAGCGGCGCTTTGCCGAACCGGTGGCCCACCAGGCGTCGGTGGCCGCCTGCCTTCTGGATCTGCTGCGCGATGCGGCGCGTGTGCTGGAGCAGCGCGGGCTGGGCGGCAGGCGCTGTGCGCTTACGCGTTTTCGCAGCGATGGCGCGCGCCCTCGGCTAGATAGCCAGACCAGCCAGCCCACCCGCGATCCCGCCCAGGTCGTGCGCCTGTTCGACGAACGGATCGGCGCGCTGGCCGATCCGCTGGACCCGGGCTTCGGCTATGACCGGATCACCCTGTTCCTGCCCACGACCGAGCCGCTGGGCGCCAGTCAGCCGACGCTGGACGGCCAGGAACCGGACACCGCGCTGCTATCCGGGCTGATCGACCGGCTGAGCATGCGGCTGGGACCGGGAAGCCTGCGTCGCCTGATCCCGCAAGACAGCCACATCCCGGAACAGGCGCAGCTTGCGCTTCCCGCGATCGATGACCGGGCGCCGGCGCCCTGGCCCGCGCCGCCGCCCGATGAACCCCCGTTGCGGCCCCTGTTCCTGTTCGATCCGCCCCAGCCGGTGGACGTGATCGCCGAAGTGCCCGATGGCCCGCCGCACCGCTTCCGCTGGCAGCGCAAATTGCACGAAGTGCGGCTTTATGAAGGGCCGGAGCGGATCGCTTCGGAATGGTGGCGGCACAAGGAGGGCGAATCTCCCGGCAAGGGCGCGCTGACCCGCGACTATTACCGGGTCGAGGACGTGCGCGGCCGGCGCTACTGGATATTCCGCCACGGCCTGTATGAAGAAAAGCCCGATCCGCGCTGGTATCTGCACGGGCTGTTCGCATGAACGAACCGCCCCGCTTCGCCGAACTGGTCGCCGCCACCAACTACAGCTTCCTGCGCGGGGCCTCGCATCCGGCCGACATGGTGTGGCGGGCGCATCATCTGGGGCTGGCGGGGCTTGGTGTGGCCGATCGCAACACCGTGGCGGGCGTGGTGCGCGCGCATATGGCCTGGCGCGATATCGGCGGCGCGCAAAGCGGCTTTCGCCTGGTCGTGGGCGCGCGGCTGGCCTTTGCCGACGGCACGCCCGATATCATCGCCTATCCGGCCACGCGCACCGGCTGGGGGCGGTTGACGCGCCTGCTGACGCTGGGCAACCGCCGCGCGGAAAAAGGCGATTGCACGCTCCACCTGCCCGATGTGCTGGATCATTCCGCCGACTTGCTGCTGATCGCCACGGGCCGCGATCGCGCGGTGGTGGACCGCCTTGCCGAAGCCCGTCCCGGCGCCGTCTGGCTGGCCGCGACCATGCACCGCAGCGGCAGCGATGCGCGAAGGCTGGCCGAGGCGCAGGTGCTGGCCGCTGCCTGCGGCGTGCCGCTGATCGCCACCAACGATGCGCTTTATGACCGGCCGGAGGCCCGCCCGCTGCACGATATCGTCACCTGCATCCGCGAAGGAGCATCGATTGCGCAGGCCGGCCGCCGCCTGCTGGCCAATGCCGAACGGCACCTTAAGGCTCCTGCCGAAATGGCGCGCCTGTTCCGTGCCTGCCCCGAAGCCATCGCCGCCACGACCGATCTTGCATCGCGCATTGCCTTCACGCTGGATGACTTGCGCTATGAATACCCGCACGAACCCGTGCCGGATGGCTGGGAACCGCAGGACTGGCTGGAACACATGGTCCTGGCCGAAGCGCGCCGCCGCTTTCCCATGGGCCTGCCCGATGCCTGGCAGCGCACGATCACGGAAGAGTTCCGCCTGATCCGCGCCCGCCAATATGCGGCCTATTTCCTGACCGTGCATGACATCGTGCGCTATGCCCGCAGCCTCGATCCGCCGATCCTGTGCCAGGGGCGCGGCAGCGCCGCCAATTCAGTGGTCTGCTACCTGCTGGGCATCACATCGGTTGATCCCGTGGCGAACAAGCTGCTGTTTTCACGCTTTCTTTCCGAAGAACGCGATGAACCGCCCGATATCGACGTGGATTTCGAGCATGAGCGCCGCGAGGAAATCATGCAGTACATCTACCGCAGGTTCGGGCGCGAGCGGGCGGGTATCGCCGCCACGGTCATCCATTACCGGCCGCGCAGCACCTTGCGCGAAGTGGGCAAGGCGCTGGGCCTGACCGAAGACGTGACATCGCGGCTGGCTTCCACGATCTGGGGCAACTGGGGCGATGACGTGCCCGAGGCGCGGGTGGAACAGGCCGGGTTCGATATCGCGAATCCCGAAATCGCCCGGCTCAAGACCCTGGTCGACCGGTTGCTCACCTTTCCCCGGCACCTGTCGCAGCATGTCGGCGGCTTCGTGCTGACCGAAGGGCGGCTGGATGAACTGGTGCCCATCCACAATGCCGCGATGCCCGACCGCACCTTCATCGAATGGGACAAGGACGATATCGATGCGCTGGGGCTGATGAAAGTCGATGTGCTGGCGCTGGGAATGCTCACGTGCATCCGCAAGAGCTTCGACATCCTGCGCGCGCGGGGCCTGGGCGATCATGACCTGCAGAACGTGCCGGCGGAAGATCCGCACGTCTACCGGATGCTCCGGCGGGGCGACAGCATCGGCACGTTCCAGGTGGAAAGCCGGGCGCAGATCAACATGCTGCCCCGCATGAAGCCCCGGGAACTCTACGATCTGGTCATCCAGGTCGCCATCGTGCGGCCCGGACCGATCCAGGGCGGCATGGTCCACCCCTACCTTCGCCGCCGCAACGGCGAGGAAGCGGTGATCTTTCCCAGCCCCGCGCCGCCGCATGATCCCGACGAACTGCGCGAGGTGCTGGGCAAGACGCTGGGCGTGCCGCTGTTCCAGGAACAGGCGATGAAGCTTGCGATCGTCGCGGCGGGCTTCACCCCGGCACAGGCTGACGGCTTGCGGCGGGCGATGGCGACATTCCGCAATCGCGGCACGGTGGATCGTTACGAAACGATGATGGTGGAAGGCATGGTCGCACGCGGCTATGCGCGCGAATTCGCCGAGCGCTGCTTCCAGCAGATCCGGGGCTTTGGCGAATACGGCTTTCCCGAAAGCCACGCGCAGGCCTTCGGGTGGCTGGCCTATGTGTCCTCGTGGCTGAAATGCCGCCATCCGGCGGTCTTCACCTGCGCCTTGCTCAACAGCCAGCCGATGGGGTTCTACGCCCCGGCGCAACTGGTCCGCGATGCGCAGGGCCATGGCGTCGAAGTGCGCGCCGCCGATGCCAACGCCAGCGACTGGGACTCCACGCTGGAGGCCTGCCCGCCGAACGATGGCCGGGCCGAAGCTTTGGCCCTGCGGCTTGGGCTGTCGCGCATCGACGGCTTCCGGGAAAGCTGGGCGCAGGCGATCATGCAGGCGCGCCAGGGCCGCGCTTTCGAAACGGTGGAGGATCTCGCCCGGCGCACCGCCCTGCCGTCGCTGGCCTTGCGCAAGCTGGCCGATGCCGATGCCTTGCGTTCGCTTGGCCCGTCGCGCCGCGATGCCTTGTGGGACGTGCGGCGCACCCCGGCCGACCCGTTGCCGCTGTTCGCCTTCGCCGATGCTCCCGAACTGGGGCAGGAACCCGACGCGGACCTGCCGGCGATGCCGCTGGCCGAAGAAGTGATCGCCGATTACCAGACCACGCGCCTGTCGTTGAAGGCGCACCCCATGCAGTTCCTGCGCGCCGGCCTGGCCAGGGAAGGCGTGCTGACGTGCGCCGATGTCGCCGCCGCCCCGGATGGCCGCAAGGCCCGCGTCGCCGGGGTCGTCCTGATCCGGCAGCGCCCGGGCAAGGGCAATGCCGTGTTCATCACGATCGAGGATGAAACCGGCATTGCCAATGCGCTGCTGTGGGCGCGCGACATGGAGCGGCAGCGCAGCGCGGTCATGGCGGCGCGGCTCATGCTGATCGAAGGGGAAATCCAGCGAAGCGAGGAAGGCGTGGTTCACCTGATGGCGCGGCGGATCATCGATCGCAGCGCGCTGCTCGATGATCTTGCCGACAGCGACGCCATGCGGCAGCGCCCGCCCGGCGATGATCCCAGTGGCGACGAAGCCCGGCAGCCGCAATCCGCACCCGCGCGGCGCCATCCGCGCGATGTCCGTATCCTGCCCCGATCACGGGATTTTCATTGACCTGTTCGGGCACCCGCACCGCGCAGGACAAACGCTACTTGCGCCGATAATCATAGTCGATCCGAATGCGCACCCATTCGCCTATCCGGGGCTGCCCGCCCAGCCGGGGCGGGCGCACGCGAAATTGCCAGGCGGCGGCAAGGATGGCGCGGGCGATGTTCGAGCCGGTGGGATATTCATCGATCTTCACGCAATCTTCGACACGATAATCCGGCGCGGTACGGCAGGCGATCAGGCCCCAGCCCGGTCCCGTCGTCGTGGAGAGGTAGCCGCTCAGTTCGTCGTCATACGGCTCGCGATACCAGGCCGCGGCGTAAAGCGGTTCTCCGTTCGGTCCCGATCCGCCAACGCGCTGCGTGTCGCGGATGGGCGTTCCGGTGTCGGGCGGCCCCATTTTCGGCCGTGTGGTTGCAGGGGTTGCCTCGGCGCGGCGCGGTGTCATGGTCGCGATGTCGGTTGCGGCCATGTCCGATGGCGAAAGGCGGATCAACGGCGGTGACGGCTGCTCCTGCGCAGGTTCGGCGGGGCGCGGCGGGGTTTCGTGCCTGCTCGCAGAGGCTTGCGCGGAAGGCTGCAGCGTGGGCGACTTTTGCGCCTTGGCGGTCGGCGTGCGGCTTCGCTCGGGGGCGGTCTTTACGTTAACGACCGTGATCGCATCGTTGGGTTTCTCGTGCTGAACGATCGACGATCCGAAGGTGAGGACGACCAGCAGCAGCCCCCCTTCAACGAGAAGGGTCAGGAACAGCCCGGCCAGACGCCTGCCCTGTTCCGGGCGGCGGCGCTGAAACCAAGAAACCGCATGATCCCGGAATTGCTGAAACAAAGGGCCTCGGCGTCAAGAGCCGCGAAATCCCGATGTCTTCCGTGGCGGAACCTCCCGATAGGCGCGGCGTTGCCCTGACACAAGCGCGCCGACCGATGCGCTTCCTGCGCGCCCATCTTTTTCGAGGAATTCCGCTGGGAAGGTCTGGCGGCTTTTCGGCCGGCGGGGCCGGCGGGCTTGAAAGGGCAGCCGCGTCAGCGTTGCTTCCTGGCCGTGGTCGCGGTGAAATCGGGGTCCTTGTTCGCCACCCAATCGACAAATTTGCGCACCGCAGCGTTGGCCAGCAGGCTCTCCACATCCATTCCGTGGCGTTGCAGTTCGGAATTGGTGAAATTGGCGATCAGCGTTTGCTGGCAAATGGGGTGCATCGGCACGACATCGCGCCCGCCACGGCTCTTGGGAACAGGGTGGTGCCAGACGATGGTCTCCCCCGTCGGCCGGCCGCACAGCCAGCAGATCACCGCCTCGGCCGGAGGCTCGTCCTCTTGCGGCAAATGGCCATAGGGATCACGCTTCGAATGCTTGCGGGCCATGGGTCTACCTGAATTATCGGATTTCGCGCTGACCGCCCTATAGCGGGTGCGATCGGCATTGCCACACCGGCATCTGCGGCGGCGCCATCAGGCGCGTGCTGTCAGACCGCGCTCGCAAACTTCCCGACCTTGATGGCGCCTTCATGCTTCCCAGCCTGTGCCAGTTCACAGGCGGCCCGCTTCGGTTCGCCGCGCGATGCGCTCGAATGATCCGCACTCCCCCCAGGGGCAAGGGGGTTGTTCATGTGCCAGCAAGGTTGATCTGAACACGCAGCAATTCCCGGCTTCCAGGTGCAGTTCCATGCCGCATATCTTGATGAAGCCGGACGAAGAAGTTCTGACAACCGGACAGGCGATCGCGGGGGCATCGCCGCGATCGTGCAGGCCCGGCTGATCGAGTTTGAAGGAGTAACGCAATGAGTGTCATTTCCAAAAGCCCACGAGTTCTCTTGTTACTTGCCATGCTGGCGGGGACGGCGTCGGCCGGCCTGGCCGCCCAGCCGCAGGACGTGCCCGTGACAGATCCTGCCGCCACCGTATATGGCGCGCCTACGCCGGAAGCGGCCGAGATGACCAAGGGGCCTGAAGTCACAGGCATCATCTCCGCGCGCAGCGGCGACAGGATGCAGGTCACGGCTGCCGACGGCACCAGCACGGTCATCACCATCACGGACGCCACCCGGATCAAGGCCAGCGGCGGGTTCCTGGGTCTCAATCAAAGCAAGCTGGCTGCCGCTTCGTTGCTCAACGGCCTGCCGGTGACCGTCGAGACATTGCAATCGGGCGGCGGTCTGGTGGCCAGCCAGATCGAGCTGAAGAGCAGGGACCTGAGGACCGCGGCCATGATCCGCAACGGCACCGACCAGCGCTTTGCCGAACAGACTGCGGCGACCGAAGCCCTGCGTGGCCGCATGGGCGACATCGACCAGTATAATGTCAAAAGCACGACGAACGTGAATTTCGATACCGGCAAGTCGGTGCTGTCCGCGCAGGCGAAAGCCGATCTGTGCGCTGCCGCCGCCGCCGCCGAAGGGATGAACAACGCCCTGCTGCTTGTTGTCGGCTACACCGATTCCACGGGAAGCCTGGAATACAACCAGCAGCTTAGCGAACGACGGGCCGGCAGGGTCGTCAATTATCTTCAGCAGGCCTGCGGCTGGAAGCCTTATCGCATGCTGACCCCGACCGGCATGGCCGAAGCCGACCCGCTGGCGAGCAACGACACCCGCGAAGGCAAATCGCAGAACCGCCGTGTGGCGGTGAACGTCCTGGTCAGCAAGGGCCTTGACGGCTTGTGAGGCACGCGGGGGTGGGCATGGCCCACCCCCGTGGTACGGAATCGGCTGCACGCTTTGCGATCATACCCGCTTTGGCCAGTTCGTGCGCGCCGTTGCCATGAACGGAATGACGATGAATTCTTTGCCGCGGCGCATTCTTTGCTGCGGCGGCAGGGCGCTGCCTATCTCCGCCCTTATCCCACGCGCACGACGGGTTTGATGGCTATCCCCGCTTCGCTGTCCGCCAGGGCCTGATTGATATCCGCCAGCGTATAGAAGCGGATCAGGCGGTCGAACGGAAAGCGGCCCTGGCGATACAACGCGATAAGCTGGGGAATGAACACGTCGGGTACGCTGTCGCCCGCCAGGATGCCGCGCAACTGCCGGCTCATCCCGATGAACAGGTTGGTATCGATCGCCAGCGACGTTCCCGGTGGTGAGACACCCAGGATGCCGCACGTGCCGCCGATCCGCAGCCCGGCGACGGCCATTTGCATGACATCTGCGCGCCCCGTCGTGTCCAGCGTGAAGTCTGCGCCATTTCCGGTTATGTCCATGATGCGGGCCACCAGATCGCCGTCGTGACTGTCGATCACGTGCGTCGCGCCCAGTTCCAGCGCAAGATCGAGGCGGGAGGTGACGATATCCACCGCGATGATGGTCGTGGCGCCGGCCACGCGCGCCGCCATGACCGCAGCCAGGCCGACTGCGCCACTGCCGAATACGACAAGGCTTTGTCCCGGGCCAACACGCAGGGAATTGAGCACGGCGCCGGAACCGGTCATGATCCCACATCCCAGCGGCCCAAGCAGTTCCAGCGGCACGTCGTGCGGAACCTTGACCGTGTTTCGTTCCTGGGCAAGGGCATAGGTGGCGAAGGCGGACTGGCCGAAGAACTGATCGTGAATTTCGCCGTGCGCGCATTGCAAGGCATGGCTGCCGTCAAGGCGGGCGCCGCTCAGGTTAAGCGGGAAGGACAGTTCGCATTTCGCCAGCTCGCCCGAGAGGCAGGCGGCGCACTGGCCGCAACTGTTGAACGTCAGCACGACATGATCGCCCGGGGCGACCTTGCGCACCGCCGACCCGACCGCCACCACCACGCCAGCACCCTCATGCCCGACAACGACAGGCAATGGCGTGCCGATGTCCCGTGATCGAACCGCGGCATCGGTGTGGCACATGCCGGTGGCGACGATGCGCACGAGCACTTCCAGTTCGCGTGGCGCGGCGAGCTGCAGTTCCTCTATCTGGAATGCGCCGTTCTCTTCCCTCAGGACGGCCGCCTGTACGCTGGTCATTTCCATCGATCGGTTGTCTTCACCCTTGGCCCGAACGCATCCGGGCGGATCATTCCAGCGCTGATGCGGCTATTCCGCCGCGGCGAGCTCTTGCGGGGCATGGCCGGCCTGGGCCTCTTCGCGCAGCAGCTTGTCAAGAATACGTCTGGCCCTGATCGCGCCGGCATCTTCCTTCAGGATCATCGGACGATGCGCCCAGAAGTCGATGTCGCCCATGGCTTCCTGCTGGGCTTCGATCATCGGCCGGTCTTCATCTTCGAAAGCGCGGCGGGCGATCTGGTGGAACATGTCCATGTCTTCCTGCGAAATGCCGAGGTCAGGAAGCGTGTTGCTCCAGAAATAATGGGTCGTGGTTTCGGTTTCGGGGGTAATGAAATGGCCCTGGAGCACTTCGATCTTGCCTTCGCGGTCCATCCCGGCCGGCCCGATGCCGGCATTGACGATCAGGTTCGAGCCCGGATCCCACCGCACGTCGATCCACAATTCCATGTCACCATCGCGCCGGCCATCCCAGACGGGATCCTTGGATGCGGCGATCCAGCCGACGTACTGGGCGGGGGGCGGCGATTTGTGGATTGTCCAGTTGCTGTGGACGGTGTTGCCGACCTGGCTGACCTTATACTCACCGATCCGCGTCATCGGGACATTGGCAATAGTATTCCGGTGGATCGTATCGACGTGCGTCAGGTCGAGCAAGTTGTCGGCTTCGAGCTGATAGTTGGATTTGACGTGCGTAAGCCCACGACTGATGACAACCCTGCCTGGATCGTCGAAGAAGGAAAAGTCGGGGATCAGCGACGGGTCGGCCAAAGCCGGATCGCCCATCCAGATCCACACGGCCTTGTACATGTCGACCACCGGGTAGGTCGTAATGGCGAACTGGGCATCCTTGGCGCAGTCGGCCCGCTCGGACGTGCAATTGCCGCGGCTGTCGAAGGTGAGGCCATGATAGCCGCACTTGATCTCGTCGCCATCCACTTCGCCAAGCGAAAGAGGCACGAAACGATGGGGACAGCGGTCCTTCATGGCAACGAGCGTGCCATCCTGCTTGCGATAGAAAACAACTGGCTGGCCCAGCAGCTTACGCCCTAGCGGGGCGCGACCGACTTCGTCGCTCCACGCGCCGACGTACCATGCGTTACGGAGATATCCTGCCATTTCAATGCCTCCCATACGATGTCGCGCCCTATGGCGCCTATTCATCCCGACAATAATGATACTTTGACAAACTGTCAATATTGATTGATGGGTCTGTGAGCGTGCGCGGCGTTCTGCGTGTGGCCGATCCGGGATGTGGGCCGTGATCGGTCGTGGTGCGCGCTTATCGGCGCTTTCCAATAGCCGGTCGGCCTCATATGATGCCGGACACCGATGCGATGATCCTGAAGGAGTGTGATCCGACAATGCCTGCCGACCGGAACGACCGCCGCGAGGCGACGCGGGCAAGGATCATTGAGGCCACGTCCAGGCTGATCGGGCATCAGCATGGATTGAGCGTCAGGATCGAGGAAATCTGTGCCCGCGCGGGTATTTCGCGAGGGACTTTCTATAACTATTTTCAAAGTATCGATGATCTTTTCGTCGCCTTGTCGGCCGACCTTACCCATGATTTCAACCGGATCGTTCTGGACTGTATCCTGAAATTCGAATCTTTCGCCCGACAGACCTATGCAGCCCAATATTATTATCTTGAACGGGCGGCGAGCGACCCGGAATGGGGCTGGATCATGGTTCATATCAGCGCATATGGACCGATTTTTGGCGAGGAAACCTCTCAGGCCGCACTTGTTTCGATCGAACAGGGAATCGCCAACGGCGAATATGACATTTCCGATCCGGTGTTCGGGCGCGACCTGGCGCTGGGAACCTGCCTGGCCGCCATCAATACGCAGCTGAGGCAAGCATCGCCGGCATGTCGGCCCGGCGATGCCGCGCGTTATATCTTGCGCGGCCTTGGCGTGCCGGACGCGCGCATCCGCGAGATCATCGCGGACCCGTTGCCATCGCTGTCGGCCGACTTGCTGATCGCCTGACCCGGCGCGCCTGGCGGCGGCGCCTGTCGTCCGGGCGCATCGCTTCGCGCCGCCGTGCGCGGCGCCAGGCCACGGCTGCCGCATCATGGGCCGGCCGCCGCCCATGCGGCCTGCACCGTGTTGGACAGAAGGCAGGCAATGGTCATCGGGCCGACGCCGCCGGGCACAGGGGTAATGGCGCGCGCGTGGTCCATCTCTGCGAAGGCCACGTCACCGGTCAGTCGCCGTTTGCCGTCAGGGGCGACGATCCGATTGATGCCGACGTCGATCACGACAGCGCCGGGCTTGACCCAGTCACCGCGGACCAGCCCCGGACTGCCCGCGGCGGCCACGACGATATCGGCGCCCCGAACGATGTCCGGCAGACCCTGCGTATGGATGTGCGTGATGGTGACGGTGCATTCGCGCTCCAGCAGGAGCATGGCCACGGGCTTGCCGACGATATTCGACTTGCCGATGACGACCGCCGACAGGCCGCGAAATTCGCCTATGACCGATTCCAGCAACAGCATGCAGCCAAGCGGTGTGCAGGGCACGAGGCCGCCCGTTCCGGTCGAGAGACGGCCGACGTTGACCGGATGAAATCCATCCACGTCCTTGGCCGGGTCGATCAGGTCCAGCACTTTGGCGGCATTCATATGTGCGGGAAGCGGCAACTGGACGAGAATGCCGTGCACCTGGGGATCGTGGTTGAGCGTTTCGATCAGCGCGAGGACGTGGCATTCCGGCGTATCCGCGGGAAGGCGGTGCTCGATGGAGCGTATCCCGGCGGCGCGTGTCTGCGCGATCTTGCCGTTGACATAGACCTGGCTGGCGGGGTCTTCCCCAACCAGCACGACGGCCAGGCCGGGAACGATGCCCCGCATCTTGTGCAGGTTTGCCACGTCGCGCGCGACCCTGCCCGAAACGGTAGCCGCCATCGCCTGACCATCGATCCGTTCGGCCACGATCAGTCCTTGAAGACGATGGTTTTTGTGCCGTTCAGGAGAACGCGATCCTGAAGGTGGTAATGGACGGCGCGCGCCAGAACGCGACGTTCGATATCGCGCCCCTTGCGCACAAGATCCTCGGCAGAATCGACGTGCGAGATTGGCTCGACATCCTGAGCGATGATGGGCCCCTCATCGAGGTCGGCGGTGACATAATGCGCGGTGGCGCCGATCATCTTGACGCCGCGCGCATGCGCCTGATGGTAGGGCTTGGCGCCCTTGAAGCCCGGCAGGAAGCTGTGGTGAATATTGATGCAGCGCCCCGAAAGGAAGCGCGCCAGATCATCGGACAGGATTTGCATATATCGTGCAAGAACAACCAGGTCCGCCCCGGTTTCGGCGACCAGCGCCTTGATCTTCGCTTCTTGCTGCGCCTTGGTTTCGGGCGTGATGGGCAGATGGTGGAACGGAATGTCGCTGATCAGCGTGACCTTGAGCGCTTCGCGAGGATGATTGGAAATGATGCCGACAACATCCATCTCCAACTCGCCCAGTCGATTGCGATAGAGCAGGTCGCCAAGGCAGTGGTCGAATTTCGACACCAGGATCAGCACGCGGGGGCGCTCGGCCGCAGAGCGCAGCTTCCAGTCGAAGCCATGGTCCGCGGCGATCGGGGCGAACCTGTCGTGGACTTCTGGCAGCGAAAAGGCGCTGTCGAGGTCGAACACGACCCGCATGAAAAAGCGACCGCTTGCGACGTCATCGAACTGCTGGGCCTCGATGATGTTCCCGCCGTTATCGGCCAGGAAGCCGGCCACTTTGGCTACCAGCCCCGGGCGATCCACGCAAGATAGTGTGAGAATGCACGTGTTGCTCATTGGCCTGTCCTGATTTTTAATGACTTGGTTGGCGAAATAGCCGGGGCGGTTCGATCAGTTTCCCTGGGGCAGCTTGAAATCGGCCATCCACGAGGCCGACTTCGCAAGGCCGCCGAATGGATAGACGTGAAGCCGCAAATCGCCGTGGACATCGGGTCGGATCTGTTCGGCGAGGTCCGCGACAAGCGCGCCCGGATCGCTCGTTCCAAACAAGCGCGTGATCGAAATTCCATACTTCGCCAAGACTTTGGTCGATGCGCCTACGCCGCAGCGGGCGGCAAAACGGAGCAGCGTCTTGACGTTGGTGGGGCCGGCGATGCCGGCGCGCAGCGGCACATGCACGCCCTTGCTTCGCAACGTCGCGGCCCACTCGAGAAGCGGAGCGGCGTCGAAGCCGAACTGCGTAACGATCGAATATTCGTGCCCCAGTTCGCCCAGAAGCCGGCTCTTGTCGATCAGCGCCTGCCAGAGCTTTCCTGAGTCGATGGCCGGGTGACCTTCGGGATAGCCGGCTATGCCGACATGGACGACGCCGTATCGCGCCAGGCTTCCGGTGCGGATCAAGCCGAGGGCATCTTCAAATGGTCCGTTGGGCGCCCCGGTATCACCGGCGATGACGAAGACGCGATCGACCGCGGCTTCGGTCGCCAGGCGGTCCAGAAAATGATCGAGTTCCGCCGCCGACTTCAACCGGCGGGCCGGTATGTGCGGTATGGGCACGAAGCCCAGTCGGCGAACATTGACCGCCGCATCGATGCGGCTTGAAAAATCCTCGCTGGGCAGGAAGGTGATGGAAATACCCGTTCCCGGCGGAATGAAGGGCGCCGCTTCTTCAAGCTGGTCGCTATCCCGCGCGGTGATTTCCAGCGAGTAATCGCGCAGCAGCGCCACCGATGCTTGCGTCACAGCAGATCCCGGTGCCGTTTTCGCTGGTGACATGCGATACCTCCCGCCCACGTCTGGGGCCTGTTGTGATGATGGTCGAGGTCGGAGCCGACGCCGTGCGCGAACCGGGTGTCCTGGACCTTACCCTGTGCGCCCGCCTTCTTTCGCACACGTGTGCATTCGTCAAGCCGATTTTGTCCATGCGCGGGAAGCGGCCTGGTGCGGAGAGGCAAGGGCGGGGTCGGCAGCCCTTGCGCAACCTGCGGCGTGCTGTTATGCACACGTGTGTCGTCACCGCTGTGGCGCGGTCTTGAGCGACCTTGGGAGCCTCAACGGAGCAGGCCAAAATGAAGCGTATCAGCGTAGATATTCCGGGCTACAAGCATGGCCAGAATCCGATTCCCGCGGCGAGCCGGATCGGCAATTTCGTATCGACCGGGGGTGTCCACGGATTGGATATCGCAGCCGGGACCGTGCCGGCCGATCCGTCCGAGCAGTGCCGCCACATGTTCGCGAACATGGGCACGATCCTGCAGGCGGCGGGCGTGTCCTGGGACAACGTCCTCAAGCTCAATGTGGTGATTTCAGACGTCGAAGTTCGCCCGTTCATCAACCGCGAATGGCTTGCCGTATTCCCGGACGAAGCACACCGCCCGGCGCGCTACATTTCGATCAACCCGCATCTTCCCAACGGGATGCGCACGCAATGCGAAGCGCTGGCGATTGCGGGCGAAGGCTGATCATCCAACGCTCGCGCGAGGAATCGCGCGCCATCACTGACAATAATTTCTGGATAAGGAAAAATCATGAAAATCTGCAGATTCAACGATGATCGCATTGGTGTGGTCGAGGGCGATAGCGTAATCGACGTGACCAGTGTGCTCGACAACGAGCCGGCCATCCGCCCCTGGCCGCTGCCGATGAGCGACTGGCTGATCGAGAATCTCGATCGCTTGCGCCCGGCTTTCGAAAGCGCTGCCGCAACGGGCCCGCGCCTGCAACTGGCGGACGTCAAGCTGCTCAGCCCGGTCGCCAATCCGTCGAAGATCATCGGTGCGCCGGTCAACTATGATTCGCACCATGCCGAAGCCAATGCCGACAAGGCGCTGAATTTCGGCACCGCGGTAAAGACCGTTGCGGACTATGGCCTGTTTCTCAAGGCGAATTCCTCGCTGGTTGGGCCGTCGGAAGGCATCGAACTGGCCATGCCGGAACGGCGCCACGATCATGAAGGCGAACTTGTCGTCGTGATCGGCAAGCCGTGCCGCGCCGTGTCGGAGGCGGATGCGCTGGACTATGTGGCTGGCTATTGCATCGGTCTCGACATGACCGCGCGCGGCCCGGAAGAGCGTTCTTTGCGCAAGTCGATGGATACCTATTCGGTGCTTGGGCCGTGGTTGGTGACCGCCGATGAAATCGCCGATCCCGACAATCTTGATCTCAAGACAATGGTCGGCAACGAATTGCGCCAGAATTCGAACACCAAAATGCTGATCTTCAGTGTTCGCAGGCTTATTTCCTATGCTTCGGATTTCTACACGCTGCTGCCCGGCGATGTCATCATGACCGGCACGCCGTCGGGTGTCGGCCCGGTCTTGCCGGGCAATGTCGTCAAGGTCGACATCGAAGGGTTGGGCACGCTGGAATCCACCGCTTACGCTTTTGCGGGCGCTAGCGCGCCCCAGGCTTCCTGAACGAAAGGTCTGACAAGATGGCGACCAACGTGAACGAGGCAAAGCGCCAGGATTTCTATCAGCGCATCGCGGCAAAAGGGCTGACTCCGCTGTGGTTGAACATGAGCGCCATGGTCAGCCGCGAGCCTGGGTCACGTTGCAAGCCGGCGATCTGGCATTTCGAGGAAATCCGCGCGAGCATCATGGAAGGCGGCACGCTGATCACAGCCCAGGAGGCGGAGCGCAGGGTGCTGATGCTGGAAAATCCCGGCCTTGATCAGGCGCACCGGATCACCAACAGCCTTTATGCGGGCATCCAGTTGGTGATGCCCGGCGAAACCGCGCCAAATCACCGACATGTGGCAAACGCGCTTCGCTTCATCATCGAGGGGACGGGCGCCTATACCGGTGTCAATGGCGAGCGGACGACCTTGCATCCGGGCGATTTCGTGGTCACGCCGGGTTGGACCTGGCACGAACACGGCAATAACAGCGCGGACCCGGTCATCTGGATGGACGGGCTGGATGTGCATCTGGTGAATCTTCTCGATGCCAGCTTCATGGAAGGGGAAGGGCCGGAGGACGTCGAGGTCGTGGAAGACCTGTCGTATGTGTCTCATGGACACAATATGCTGCCCGTCGATTACAAGCGCGGCACCGAAGGCAAATCGCCGATCTTCAACTATCCCTATTCGGTCACGCGCGACGTTCTCGAAAAGATGTCCAGATCGGTCGCGCCCGATGCGTGCCATGGTTTCAAGATGCGGTTCATCGATCCGACCACGGGCGATTGGGCGATGCCGACGATCGCCGTCTATATGCAGTTGTTGCCCAAGGGCTTTGTCAGTCAGCCCTATCGTTCCACGGACGGAACCATATTCGCCGTCGTGGAGGGAACCGGCCACAGCGTGATCGCCGGCCAGCGGTTCGATTGGCGGGAGAAGGATATTTTCGTGGTGCCAAGTTGGCATAGCGTGCAGCATTTCCCCGATAACGAAGCCGTGCTTTTTTCCTACTCGGACCGCGCGACGCAGGAGAAACTGGGCTTCTGGCGCGAGCAACGGGGGAACCGCTCGGGCGGAGACAAATAAGAGCGCTCGGCCTTGGCCAGGTGGCGTTTGTGGAGAGGATGGCGAACGTGAAATCGGAATGGTTCAAGAATTGCTGGATGGTCGCGGCGCATGCCGGCGAAATCGGCGACAGCATCGTTGCACGGCAGATTTGCGGGCAGAAGCTGGTGCTTCATCGCACGGCGGAAAGCGGCGTCGTCGCGCTTGAGGACAAGTGCCCGCACCGGCTCGTGCCGCTGTCCCTTGGTCGCAAGGTTGGCGATCAGGTCATGTGCGCGTATCATGGCATGCGCTTCGGCCCCGATGGCGTGTGCACGGACATCCCGGGCCAGAAGCAGATACCGGCCGCGGCCTGCGTGCCGACATTCGCCTGCCATGAACGCTATAATCTGGTGTGGATATGGATGGGGGACCAGGCGCTGGCCGATCCCGCGCTGATCCCCGATCTCCATTGGGCGGATTCGCCCGACTGGACGGTGACGACAGGGTATCTGCATTTCGAATGCGACTACCGCCTGTGCACCGACAATCTGATGGATCTGTCGCACGAATCCTACATCCACAAGCGGACGATCGGCAATGTCGACGATGAATCCATCGCCGAGTTTCCGGTGAAAGTGACGGTCGAGCAGGATCGCCTGGTGCGTGCGCACCGCGAGATGCCGAATATCGTCTCTCCCCCGATGTTTTCCATGATCCTGGGCGAGGAGACGCGGATTCATCGCTGGCAATCGGCCATCTACATGCCGCCGGGAATCCACATGACCAATGTCGGGTTCCATCGCGTCGATCGGCCGCGGGAAAGTGCGCACATGCACATGATGCTGCATCTTCTGACCCCGGAAACCGATGGCTCGACGCATTATTTCTGGGTGTTCTGCCGCAACTATCATCGTGATGACGAAGAACTGACGCAAAGCGTCGTCAGGGCCAATGTCGTCACGTTGCAGGAAGATGCGGACATTCTGAAAATCCAGCAGGGCGTCCTCGATGCCAATCCCGATGCGGTCGTGCCCAAGGTGGGCATAGGCCTGGATGTCGCGCCCGTTCAGGCGCGACGCCTGCTGCATCGGCTGGCCGCAGCCGAGGAGGCGGATCGTACCGCGATCGCGCCGCCGGTTGCGATGGTGGCCGATGGGCCGCTGTCGCCGACGGGAGGCAGTCTGGCGGCCTGATCATCCGTGCAGCAGTTCGATCACTTCACTGCGCGGCAGGAACAGGGCCATGACCAGACATATTCCCACTCTCTTCGAGGGGCGGCGCGTTAGGATCAGCCAGTGGCTGGTCGTCGCGATCGTTCTGCTGGCGCTCGTCATCGATGGTGTCGACGTTGCCCTTCTTTCCTTCGTGACCCCGCTGATCGTCAGGGACTGGGGCGTCGATCAGGTTCTCTTCGCGCCAGCGCTGGCTGCGGCGGTGGTGGGCATGGCCCTGGGCGCATCGGCGGGTGGCTGGCTGGGGGACCGGTACGGCCGCAAGCCCGTGCTCGTGCTGAGCACGTTGAGCTTCGGCATGGCCACGGCGGTGGCCAGCATGGCGGAAGGGGTCGGCTCGCTGACGGTCCTGCGCTTCCTGAGCGGACTGGGGTTCGGTGCGGCGACGCCGACCGGATTTGCGCTGGTGGCGGAATGGCTCCCGGCGCGGTTTCGGCCAAGGGCCATCGGCTTGCTGACGATCTCGGCCCCGTTGGGCGGATTGCTGGGGGCGGCCCTTACCCTGGCGTTCCTGCCCGCGCTGGGCTGGAGGGGCTGCTTCATCCTGTGCGGCTGCGTCACGATCATGCTTGGCCTGGTCATGCTGGCATGGCTGCCCGAATCGATAAGCTATCTTTTCCAGCGCAACAGGTTCGCCAAGGCGCAGGCGGAAATGAGGCGGATCGCCGGCATCGAAATCCCCGAAGACGCGATGCAGGCAGCCGAGCCGGACGAGAGCGCCACCACGTCCAGCGGCCGGCCAAGCATCTTCACTCGTGAGTTGCTGCGGCTGAACCTGGGCGCGCAGGTTACATTCTTCGCCATCGGTTTCGTGATCTATGCTGTCTCCAGTTGGTTGCCGACCGTTCTGACAACGGCTGGCCTGTCGTTGGCCGATGCCATTCGCGGCGCACTGTTCTCGAGCATTTTGGCAATTCTCGGCGCGCTGGTATCGGTGTCTCTCATCGACATCTGGGGGTCGCGCAAGATGTTGCTGATCACGATCCTGGCATCGTTCGTCTTTTTCCTCGCCATCTTCATCATCTTGTTCACGGGCGCGGCGCTGCATCACGAGGGCGTGAAATGGCTGCTCTTCTTGAGCATCGGCCTTTCGGGAGGAACCACCGGGGGCGCGACATCGACCATGTATTCCGTGCTGGCCTTCGGCTATCCCCTTGATCGTCGCGCGACCGGGCTGGGGTTCGGGGTCATGGCCGCGCGAACCGGTGGGCTCGTCACCATCCTGGCAAGCGGGTTTCTGTTGCGGATGGGCGGGCCAGAGGCGGCGCCCTACTTCATGGCCATATTGATCGCGCTGGCAGTGGCGGCCGTCGCCGCTTTCATCATCGACCGGCACATACCTGCGGCGCAGCTTCAATCGCGAGGAGGTTGCACCCAGTAATATGGATTTCGGATGCGATCCGCGCTGTGGAACGCATCGATGTCCGGCGCGTGGGCAAGGGTGGCGCTTATATCGTCGATGCCGTCGAGAAGGGCGCGTCGCCGCTCCTCGTCCATGGTGAAGCGATAGGCGGTGCCGTCCGGTCCGGTCACTTCGGCGCGTTCCAGGTCGACCGTCATCCGGTTTGCGGGCAATGCCGCGAGTTGCGCAAGGACCTGCGACACCGCGGCGCCATCCAGCGTGATCGCGGGCAGGCCGTTCCTGAGGGCATTGTCGCGAAAGATGGGGCCGAAACTTTCGGCGATGATCGCCTCTATCCCGAAGTCGAGGTGGGCCCATACCGCATGCTCGCGCGAAGAGCCGCAACCGTAGTTGGGGCCGGCGACAAGAATTTTCGCGCGCGCGAAGCGCGGTTCGTTAAGGACGAACCCGTGGTCGGGCGTGAAAGCGTCGTCGCGATAGCGCCAGTTGGAAAACAACCCCTTGCCAAGCCCCTCGCGGCTGGTCGTGATCAACCATTGTTGCGGGATGATCGCATCGGTATCGATGTCCGACCGGCCAAGCGGAACCCCCGTGCCCGTCACCTTGCGGAACGCCTTCATCGGCCGGCCACCTGCCGGCAGTCGGCGATGTGCCCGGCAATCGCCGATGCCGCCGCGGTCGCCGGGCTGGCAAGATGGGTCCGCGCGCCAGGGCCCTGGCGTCCTTCGAAGTTACGATTCGACGTGGAGACGCACCGTTCGCCCGCGGCCACCCGATCGGCGTTCATGCCGACACACATCGAGCAGCCCGATTCGCGCCATTCGAAGCCGGCATCGATGAATATGCGGTCAAGGCCCAGGTGTTCCGCTTCGGCCTTGACCCGGCTGGAGCCGGGCACCACCAGCGCGCGGACGCCCGGCGCGACATGTCGGCCGCGAACGATCCGTGCCGCCGCCGCCAGGTCTGAAATCCGACTGTTGGTGCACGACCCGATAAAGACTTTGGCGATCGGCAGTCCTTCAAGCCTCTGGCCGGGGGCAAGGCCCATATAGGCGAGGGCGCGTTCGGCGCTCGCCCGCTCACGCGGGGCGGATGGTTCGGGGAGTGGGGGGATGGCATCGCCAATGCCGATGGTCTGGCCAGGGTTCGTCCCCCAGCTTATCTGCGGGGCCAGGTCGGTGCAGTTGAAATGAAATTCGCGATCGAAGGAAGCCTGCGGCCCGCTGCGCAACATCGTCCAGGCTTCGGTTGCCACCGGCAGCCATTCGGGGCTGCCGCAATGGTCACGTACATAGGCGAACGTCGTCTCGTCGGGCGCAATGATGGCGGATCGCGCGCTGGCTTCGATGCCCATGTTGCACAAGGTAAAGCGCTCCTCCATCGACAGCGCGGTCACCGCTGGCCCTGCATATTCCAGAACACCCCCTTTGGCGGCATTGATCCCGATGGCCCTGATGATGCCGAGGGCCAGATCCTTGGCCGTCACTCCCGCGCCGCGCCGGCCCTCGACCCGGATGCGCATGCTGGACGGCTTGCGAATGACCAGGGTCTGCGTGGCAAGGACATGTTCGACCTCGGACGTGCCGATGCCGAACGCCCAGCATCCCAGGGCGCCCAGCGTGCAGGTGTGGCTGTCTCCGCACACCACGGTCATCCCCGGAAGAACGATACCTTGCTCCGCGGCCACGACATGGACGATGCCCTGCCGTGGATCGCCGATGTCGAACAGGCGCAACCCGTTTTCGACCGCGTTTCTGCGCAGGGCCACGATCATGTCTGCGCCACCCCGGACGGTCGCGTCGCCGCGCCCTGGCATGGTATCGACGATGTGGTCGGGCACGGCGACCTGCAGCGCCGGCGTGCGCACCGGCCGTCCCGCCTGGCGCAATCCGGCAAAGGCCTGCGGGCTGGACAAGTCGTGAAGCAGGTGCCGGTCTATATGGATCAGGCCGCGATCATCGCCCAGATCCTTGATGAGCCTGGCTTGCCACAGCTTGTCGAAAAGGGATGTCGCGTCGGCGGTGATCGGCGTCATGCGAGGTCGAGCCTGTTTCATCGTGTCAGGACCAGTCGACGCGCGCGGCAGGGGATACCGGTCTCTGTACACGTGTGCCTATGAGCGATCGGCCGGGTCGTCAAGAGCGGGCGAATTTTCAGCGCGTGGGTGCGCATTGCCGCCCCTTGACAATCGGCACACGTGTGCAATAGATCGGTTCCAGTGCTTCGACGCACTATTGGCAGATTTGAAGTGATCGTGAACCGGCGCGTCTGTTCGTGCCCGTGATCGCGCACCAGAGGGCGGGTCCGGTTTTGTGAAAATCAAGGCAATACACGAACTAAGCGTGCCGCTTGAAGGCGCATTGTCTAATTCTGTCGTCAGCTTTGCCGGTCACGATGTCTCGCTGGTCGCGGTGGTGACCGACGTCGTGAAGAACGGCAAGCCGCTTGTCGGCTATGGATTCAATTCGATCGGCCGTTTCGCGCAAGGCGGGATACTGCGCGAGCGCGTGCTGCCCCGGATATTGTCGTCCGATCCCGATGCCCTGAGGGGCGACGAAGGGTTCGATTGCGAAGCGGTCTATCGGATCGCCGTTCGCAACGAAAAGCCGGGCGGCCACGGCGATCGGGCTTCGGCGGTGGGGGCGGTCGAACTGGCGTTCTGGGATCTCAACGCCAAGCTGGCCGACGAGCCGGCCTATGCCACGATCGCGCGCCATTTCGGCCGAGAGCCGACCAGGCGCATTCCCGTCTACGCCGCGGGCGGCTATTATTACGCGCAGGATGGGCTGGAGCGGCTGCAAGGCGAACTGCGCGCTTATGTCGATAGCGGGTTCGATGCCTTCAAGATCAAGATCGGCGGCGCTTCGCTTGATGACGACCGCAAGCGCATCGATGCGGCCATCGCCATATGCGGTGGCGGGTCGCGGCTTGCCGTGGATGCCAACGGGCGGTTCGATTTCGATACGGCGTTGACTTACGCCAAGGCGATCGAGCCGCTGGGCTTGCGCTGGTATGAGGAAATCGGCGATCCGCTGGACTTTGCGCTGAACAAGCGGATGACGGATGTCTATTCGGGCGCGATCGCGACGGGGGAAAATCTTTTCTCGTCGCAGGACGTGATGAACTTGCTAAACTTTGGCGGCATGCGGCCCGGCCGCGATATTTTCCAGATGGACGCGGGCCTGTGCTACGGATTGACCGAGTTCGGCCGCATCATCGACATGATGGAGAAAGCCGGCTTCGATCGCGGCTTCGCCTATCCGCATGGCGGGCATCTCATCAACCTTCACATCGTGAGCGGCATGAACCTTGGCGGCTGCGAAGCCTATCCCAGCGTCTTCCAGCCCTTCGGAGGCTATTCGCCCGAATGCCGCGTGCGCGACGGATTTATCGTCCCGCCGGATCTTCCGGGCTTTGGCCTGGAAGCAAAGCCGGAACTCAAGCCGTTCCTGGATCAAATCTCTGGCTGAAGGATCACGAGCGTGAAGATTGCGATTGTCGGCTGTGGTGCCATGGGGTCGATCTATGCCGCGTTGCTGGCGGATGCGGGCAACGACGTTGTGGTGATCGATGCGTGGCAAGCCCATGTCGATGCCATCAACGGTCGGGGGCTTCGCGTCGAAGGCATTTCGGGCGACCGCACCGTCCGGGTCGTGGCATCGACCACCATTCCGGAAACCACGGTCGATCTGGTGGTGGTGGCGGTGAAGGCTGCGCATGTTGCCGCTGCGGCTGCGCGCCTTGCGCCCTTGATCGGTTCCGGCACCATCGTCCTGACCATCCAGAACGGCGTCGGAAGCGCCGATGATCTTGCCGCCCACGTGCCTGCCGATCGCATCGCGGTGGGCATCGCGGGCGGGTTCGGCGCGATCATGCGCGGGCCGGGCCATGCTTTTCACAATGGGATGAATGTCATCAGGATCGGCCCGGCCGCCGGCCTGGCGCTGGACCTGGTGGAAAGGGTTGCCGAAGTCTGGCGCGGTGCCGGCTTCAAGACCGAAGCGGTTGCCGACGTGGTCGCGATGCAATGGGAAAAGCTGATCTGCAATGTCGCCTATAGCGCGCCTTGCGCGCTGACCGGGCTGACCGTCGGGCAGATGATGGACGATCCCGACATGGCGCCGATCAGCCAGGCGGCGGCCCGCGAAGCGTGGACCGTGGCGCGGGCCCTGGGCATCGCGATCAAGGTCGAGGATCCGGTCCGGCTGGCGCGGGATTTCGCCGCTGCCATGCCCGATGCGCGCCCATCGCTGCTCCAGGATTTCGAGAATCGTCGCGCCAGCGAAATCGACGTGATCAACGGCGCGGTCCCGCGCGCCGCATCGCGGATCGGGCTGGAGGCGCCGGTCAACGCCACGCTTACGGCGCTGATAAAGTTTCGCGAACGCCAATTCGCAGCACAGAAAAGTGGAGAGGTCCCCGTTTCATGAATGAACAAGCAGCCATGCCGCGAGCCGGATCGGTGTTTCGCGAGGAATATGGACATTTCATCGGCGGCGAATGGGTCGGCGCCAGCGGCGGTGAAACCATAACCCAGTATAATCCGGCAACCGGGGAAGCGCTCGCGCGGATCCAGTCCGGCACGCCGGACGATGTGCGCAAGGCAGTGGCGGCGGCGCGGGCCGCCTTTCCGAAATGGTCGCGCTCGACGGCCAGCGAGCGGCAGGAACTGCTGATGGAAATCGCGGCGCGGCTCAAGCGGCGTCATGCCGATTTCGCGCGCATGGAATCGATGAACAATGGCAAGCCGCTGAGCGAGGCGATGTTCCTCGACGTGCCCGAATCCTGGGGGCAGTTCGAATTGTTCGCCGGCGCGGCGTTCAGCCTGCACGGTGCGACCCGGGATTATCCCGGCTCGGTCGGCCTGGTCCACCGCGAGGCGCTGGGCGTGGTCGCCCAGATCATTCCGTGGAACGTGCCGCTTGCGATGGCGTCGATGAAACTGGCGCCGGCACTGGCTGCGGGTAACACCGTCGTGCTGAAGCCGGCGGAAACCGTCTGCCTGAGCGTTCTGGAACTGATCGCCGAGATCGCCGACATCCTGCCGCCGGGCGTGGTCAATGTCGTGACCGGCTATGGCCATGCGATCGGCGAGACGCTGGTCACGCATCCCGAAGTTCGCAAGGTCGCCTTCACGGGGTCAACGGGAACGGCGCGCCGGATCATCCAGTATGCGGCGCAGAACATCATTCCCCAGACCATGGAGCTTGGCGGCAAGTCGGCCAACATCGTCTGTGCCGACGCCGATCTCGATGCGGCCGCGGCATCGGCCGCGCTCACCACCGTTTTCAACAAGGGTGAGGTATGCATGGCTGGCTCGCGCGTGTTCGTGCACCGGTCGGTGAAAGAGGCCTTCCTGGAAAAGTTCAGGCAGGCGGTCGAAGCCGTGGAGGTCGGCGATCCCTTGCGGGAAGGAACGCGGCTCGGCGCGATGGCGTCACGGGCGCAATACGACAAAGTGCTGTCCTACCTGGATATCGCCCGCGCGGAAGGGGCGACTTTCGTCACCGGCGGCGAGGCGGCGCGGGGGGGAGATCTGGACAAGGGATTGTTCATCAAGCCCACCATCCTCGATGATGTTCACAACGGCATGCGCGTTGCGCGCGAAGAGATTTTCGGACCTGTCACAAGCGTGATTGCGTGGGACGATGAAGACGATGTCCTGCGCCAGGCCAACGACAGCCGTTACGGACTGGCCGGCGCGATCTGGACCCGCGACATCGCCCGCGCGCACCGCATGGCCCGCGAACTCGAAACCGGCATCATCTGGATCAACAACTATTATGATCTGCCGCAGGGCATGCCGGTGGGGGGCTACAAGGAAAGCGGCTACGGGCGCGAAAGCACCTGGGACATCCTGAAAGACTACACGATAACCAAGTCGGTTATCGTCAATCTGCGGTCTTGAGGAACGATCATGGCTTTGCGAGACCACGTAATCGCCGGGTACGCTGAAACGAAGATCGTCCAGAAAAGCGAGCGCGACGTCTATTCCCTGATGGGGGAAATCATGGACGGCCTGCTCGCGCGGACGGGTTTCGAAAAGAGGGACATCGACGGGATGATCCTGACCCCGTCGCTGTCGGCCGCGTCGACGACCTTCTGGGCGCAATCGGCGGCCGAATTCCTGGGGCTTGAACTGAAATTTGCGGATACGACCGATCTTGGCGGCTGCTCCGCGGCGGCCTCGATCGTGCGCGCTGCCGCGGCCATCGATGCGGGGCTGTGCTCCACGGTTCTGCTGATCAATGCCGATACGCCCACGGTCGACTACCGGTTCTCCAACTATTCCTTCCATGACGAGTGGGCCGACCCATATGGACTGATGGGGCCGCCGGGGGCGTTCGGCCTGCTCTCGCGCCGCTACGAGCATCAGTTCGGGCTGGATTACGACATGCTTGCAAAGCTGGCGGTCACGCAGCGCGATCATGCCATCCTCAATGACAACGCCTGCGAAAAGCTGCGCCGTCCGATCACGCGCGAGGATTATCATGCATCGCGCATGATCGCCGAACCGATCCGCCTGCTCGATTGCGTCATGCCGGCCGATGGCGCCAATGGCCTGATCGTGACGCGGCGCGATATCGCCAAGGCGCAGGGGCTGTCGCGATTCATCGTCCCGACCGGTTATGGTGAACTGACCAACCTGGGCGGCGGGACAAGCCTTGTCGACGTCACCCAGTCCGGGCACCGCGTCGCCGGTGAACGCGCCTTCGCGGCGGCCGGCCTCAGGCCGCAGGACATCGGGTCTTTCCATCCCTATGACGATTTCATCATCGCCATCATGATCCAGTTGGAGATGCTGGGCTTCTGCGGCCACGGCGAAGGGTGCGCCTATGTGCGCGATACCGACTTCACCTATTCGGGCGATCTGCCGCTCAACACCGGTGGCGGGCAGATTTCCGCCGGGCAGGCAGGATTTGCCGGCGGCGGGACCAACCTGATCGAGGCGGTTCGCCAGTTGTTCGGCGAAGGCGGCGCGCGGCAGGTGCGCAACACGTCCAGCGCGCTGGTCACGGGCATCGGCTGGATCCCCTATGCCCGCAATTGGGGGTCGAGCATCGCCCTTATCCTTGAACCCGATGCGTGAGGGCAAGATGACCGAAACGACCAACGACACGCTGCTGGTGCCGCGCTCCCCCATCCGTCCCTATCATTTTTCCAGGCCCTACTGGGACGCGACGCGCGAGAAGCGCCTGGTGATGCAATATTGCCCGCAGTCGGGCCAGTATCAGCATTTTCCCCGCCCGGTCAGCATCGCCACCGGGCGCACGGCGCTTGAATGGCGTGAAGTCGATGGCGCGGGCGAAATCTATAGCTTCTCCACCACGCGACGCGGGTTCGGACCGTTTCAGGGGTTCGAGCCGTATCTGGTGGTGACCGTTCGCCTCGATGTCGGGGTGGATGTCATTTCCAACCTGGTCGGATGCGATGCCGATGCGGTGAGCATCGGCATGCGAGTCAGGCCCTATTGGCATCCGCTCGACGACGGCACGCATCTGCTGCTGTTCCAGCCCGATGAAGGGCCGTTCGGTGCGGTTCAGTCCTAGCTCTATCCGGTTCAGTATAAGCCAGTTCAGTATAAGGTAGTCCGTAATGCTCATGGAAGACAGTTTGGTCGCCGCGGCGGGTTCGGCATCGTCGCGGGCCGGCGCCATCGCCAATATCGAGGCGCTTTTGCGCCCGGCATCGGTTGCGATCATCGGCGTATCCTCGCGAGCCGGCTCGCCGGGACAGGTCGTCCTGCACAATCTTCTGGCGAACGGCTACAACGGCGCCGTGCATCTCGTCGGCCGCGGCGGCGGCGAGATTGCCGGGCTTTCGGTCCTGTCCGACGTTGCCGATCTGCCGGAAGGCGTGGACCTGGCCATCCTCGTCCTGCCGGCCGATGCGGTGCGATCGACGATCGATCAGCTTGTCGCCAGGAAGGTTCGCAGCGCGGTCTGCTTCGCTTCGGGCTTTGCCGAAATGGGCGAGGCGGGCAGGCAGGCCCAACACGCCATCGGCGAGGCGGCAAGCGCGGGCGGGCTGGCGCTGGTCGGCCCCAACACGGTCGGCTATTTCAATTATGTCGACGGTTTCCACGTGATGCTCGTGGAACTGACGCCGGATCCCCCCCTTCCTGTCGATGCCGGCCCGGCGTTGGCGGTCGTTGCGCAAAGCGGCGGCATCGGTGCGCATCTTGCCGGTTCGCTCCAGTCGCGGGCCGTGCCGATTTCCTATGTCATGACCACGGGCAATGAAGCCCAGATGGGCCTTGCCGATTTCATAAGCTATTTCGCGGGCGACAGCCGGACGGGCGGCATCATCGTCTACGCCGAGCAGATTGGCGATCCTCAGGCCTTCCTGGCGGGGGCGCGGGCCGCGCGCCAGGCGGGCAAGCCGGTTGTGCTGATGCATCCCGGCAAGAGCGATCTGGCCAAGCACGCCGCCAGCTCGCACACGGGCGCCTTGGCCGGCGATCACGCGGTGATGCGCATCGCGGCGGAAAGCGCTGGCGTGCTGGTCGTGGATACGCTGGAAGAACTGATCGACGTGGGCCAGCTTCTGCTGCGCTATCCCGAACCTCCCGCCGGAGGGCTTGGCATCCTGACAGGCTCGGGCGCGATCTGCGGCATCACCCTGGACTATGTCGGTCCGCTTGGCATGCACGTTCCGCCGTTGTCGGAAAGCCAGGTCGAGGCGCTGCGCCCGCAGCTTCCAGACTACACCCCGCCACGCAATCCGCTCGATCTGGGCACGCTGGTCGGGTGGAAGCCCGAGCTGATGGGGGCCGGGGCGGCGGCGCTGCTCGCTGACTCGGCGATCGGCTCGCTTCTCGTATCCTTTCCGATGGCCGATCCCGGCATGTCGATCACCTGGATGAAGTCGTTCGTCGACGCCACGCGCCATTCGGCCAAGCCTTCGATCTACGTGATCCACAATGAAGACAAGCCGTTGGCCCCGGGATTGGTCGAGATCATCGAGGCCGAAGGGGTGATCGTCATGCGTTCGCCCGAGCGGGCGATGCGGGCGCTGGCGCGGCTGGCGCAGTATAGTCGCGATCGTGCCGCCGCTATGGATGCCGGTGCCCCGTCCGCCGCGATGGCGCTGGACGCATTGCCAGAGCTTGGCCGTGGAACGCAGCCGGAATGGCTCGGCAAGCAGGTTCTGGCAAATCTGGGCATCGCGGTTCCGCGCGGTGCCCTGGCCGAAACGGTCGACAGGGCCGTCGAGATTGCCGGAGAGATTGGCTATCCGGTCGTGATGAAGGCCCAGGCCGCGTCGCTGGCGCACAAGAGCGAGGCCGGCGGGGTCCTGTTGCGCATTGCAGACGCCGCTGCGGTCAGAACGGCCTGGGCGACATTGCACGACAATATCGCGCGGGCGGAACCGGGGCTTTCGCTCGACGGCGTGCTCGTCGAGGCGATGGGCGAGCGTGGTCTCGAACTGGTCGTCGGTGCTCGCCGCGATCCGCAGTGGGGGCCGATCATCATGGTCGGCCTGGGCGGTATCTGGGTGGAAGCATTGGGCGACGTGCGGCTGATCCCGCCCGGATTGCCCGCCGCCGCGATCTGTCACGAGCTTCGCAGCCTCAAGGCCGCGAAATTGCTGGACGGTTTTCGCGGTTCGCCACCCGTGGATGTCGCGGCCGTGGCTGCCGTTGTCCAGAAAATCGGCGACCTGATGGTGGCGCGGTCCGACATCGTCGAAATCGACGTCAATCCCCTGATGGTCTACGCGCAAGGCAAAGGCGCGCTCGCGCTCGATGCGTTGATCGTCACTGAAGACGCACTGAACGTCACCTAACACGCGGTGATCGTCACGGAACAAGCAAGCGGAGCACCCATGTCAGGCCAGAACACCGCAGTCACTCTTGAGGTCAACGGGCGGATCGCCACCGTGACGCTCAACCGTCCAGAGAAGCGCAATGCGCTGTCGGAGAAAATCTTCGATGGCTTGCGGCAGGCCTTTGCCAGCCTGCCCGACGCCGTGCGGGCCGTGGTGATCCATGGCGCGGGCGACCATTTCTGCGCCGGGCTTGACCTGGCGGAGCATAAGCATGCCGCGCCGTTCCAGAGCGTGCTCAATTCGCGGGACGGCCATCGCCTGTTCGCGGACATCCAGAATTGCGGCCATCCGGTGATTTCCGCGATGCATGGCGCGGTGATCGGCGGGGGCATGGAACTGGTCGCATCGACGCATATCCGCGTGGCCGATCGCACTGCCTTCTACCAGCTTCCCGAAGGCCGGCGCGGCATTTTCATCGGGGGTGGCGGCAGTGTCCGGGTGGCGAAGATCATCGGGGTCAGCCGCCTGACCGAAATGATGCTGACCGGCCGCCGGCTTGACGCCGACGAAGGCGAACGACTGGGCTTGTCGCATGAGATGGTGGAGCCGGGCCAGGCCCTGGAGCGGGCGCTGGAAATCGCGGAGAATGTCGCGGGCAACGCCCCGATTTCGAACTACATGATGCTGCAGGCGCTTGCGAATATCGACCAGATGCCCGATGCTGCCGGACTGTTCGCCGAAAGCCTGGCCCAGGCCCTGACGCTTACGACCGGCGACGCCAAGGAAGGCATAGATGCCTTCCTGCAAAAACGCTCGGCCCAGTTCTGATCGGGTGGACGCAAAGCAAGCGAAATGATCCCATGAAACCCTACACCGCGCCCGTCGACGACTATCTTTTCCTGATGCAGGACGTGTTCGGGCTGTTCGAGGGCGGCCTTGCAGGGGGCGCCGACCTTGCCCCCGATCTCGTCGAGGCGATCTTGCGCGAGGCCGGCCGGTTCGCCGAGGATGTGCTGCAACCGCTGAACGCGGTGGGGGACGCGCATGGCTGCCGCTATCACGACGATGGCACCGTCACCGCTCCGCCCGGGTTCCGGCAGGCCTATGCGCAATTCGTCGATGCCGGCTGGAATGCGCTGGCGGCGCCCGCGCGCTGGGGCGGGCAGCAAATGCCGGCGACCGTGGCCACCGCCGTCGAAGAGTTCTGCAATTCGGCCAACCAGTCCTTCACGATGTATACGGGATGGGGGCTTTATGCGGCGCTGATGCTCGAAGCCGGCGGCGCTGAGCATCTGCGGCAGACCTATCTTCCGCGCATCGTCGCGGGCGAATGGTCGGGCGCCATGGGGCTGACCGAACCGCATTGCGGCAGCGACATCGGACTGTTGCGAACCAGGGCGGTGGCCGAAGGCGATGCCTATCGGGTGACGGGCACCAAGATATTCAATTCCGGGGGCGAGCACGATCTGGCCGAGAATATCGTCCACTTCGTCCTGGCCCGGATCGAAGGCGCGCCGAAAGGGTCGCGCGGCATTTCGCTGTTCCTGGTGCCCAAGTCGATCCCCGATCCTGAAACCGGAGTGCTTCGCCCCAACGCGGTCCGCTGCGACGGGATCGAACACAAGATGGGCCTGAACGGCAGCGCGACCTGCACGATGACGTTCGACGGCGCCCAGGGCTGGCTGATCGGCGCGCCCAACCAGGGCCTGGCCATCATGTTCCTGTTGATGAACCATACCCGCCGGGCGATCGGCGTCATTGCCACCGGGGTTGCGGAAGCCGCGTCCCAGCGCGCCGCCGCCTATGTTCGCGATCGCGTGCAAGGGCGCTCGCCGATCCCCGGCCGGCGTTCCGATGCGGATGCCGACCCGTTGATCGAACAGCCGGATGTGCGCCGCCTGCTGCTGACGATCCGCGCCACCGTCGAAGGATCGCGTGCCCTTGTCCTGTGGACGGCATGGCAGGCGGACATCGCGGAACAGGCAGCGGGCCAGCAACGGAATGCCGAGGCGCAGGCCTCGCTCGACCTGGTCACTCCGGTGATCAAGGCCTATCTATCGGACATCACCTTCGATGCGACGGTGCTGGCGCAGCAATTGTTCGGCGGGCATGGCTATGTCACCGCGACCGGGGTGGAGCAGTTGGTGCGCGATAGCCGCGTGCTGATGGTGGGCGAAGGCGCCAACGCGATCCAGGCGGTCGATCTTGTCCTGCGCAAGCTGCGCCAGGACGATGGCCGGGCCATGGCGCGGCTGGTTTCGGACATCAGCGGATGTATCGATGCCTGCCCGCCCGATGACACGTTCGCGCCGCTGCTGGCCTCTGCCCTGGCCGACCTGGAAGCCAGTACGCGCCATGTCCAGGCGGGCGCCGTGGCCGCCGCCAGCGCGGGCGCATATGCCTATATGTATTTGTTCGGGCAGGTTCTTCTGGGATATATGTGGTTGCGCATGGCCGCCGCCGCGCGCAAGAATCTGGGCGGACAGGATGATGCGCGCTGGCGCTTCAAGATCGCCACGGCCAGATTCTATTTCGAACAGATGCTGCCGGCCAGCGCCGTGCATCGCCAGCGGGTCTTTGCCGAAAGCGACTATATGATGGACCTGCCCGCCGACGCGTTCTGACGATCCGCCCGGCGATCACGCGTGGCGGGCCATCACTTCCTTCTTTTGCGTGGCCCGGTGGATTCGCGCACCACCAGGTTCGGGGTGATCTTGTGGACGAGCGGCTTGACCGGGACATCGCCCTGACCCTGGTCGATCTGTCGGAAGAGCTGCTGCGCGGCGGAATCCGCGAGCGCGGAGACCGGTAGGGCAACCGCCGTCAGCGCCGGGGTGAGCAAATCGAACCAGACCGGATCGCCATATCCCACCAGCGACACATCGCCAGGCACCGCCAGCCCCGCCTCCCGCACCGCGCGCAGGCCGCCGATCGTCAATTCGGAGCTGCCGATCATGATCGCGGTGGGCTTTTCCTTCAGCGCCAGCACGCGCGCGATGGCGTCATAGCCATATTCCTGGCGCGGCGGGACCAGTTCGACGCCGCCGGCAAGGGGCTCAACCCCGCGCAGCTTGTGCGCTTCCAGAAAGCCGCGAAGCCGGTCGCGCCCGGTGCTGATGGTCTTGCTGGTTCCGACATAGGCAATATTGCGATGGCCAAGCGCCAGCAGATGTTCGGCCGCGGCCTGGCATCCCGCCACATCGGCCATGCAGACCGCCGCGCTTTTGAGCTTTGCGTGGCGGCGAACCAACTGGACCGACGGGATCTGTTCCAGAAGCGTCAGCGTCCCCGATGTCGGCGTTGCGGTCAGCGTCGCGACGACGCCACTGACCCGCGCTTCCAGCAAGGCGCGTATTTCATTCTGTTCGGTCTCGGGATCGTCATCGGTGATCGCCAGCAGCATCCGCAGCCCCGCCTTGCGGCATCGATCCGCCAGTTCTTTTGATATGCTGCTGTAGAAATCGTTCTGAACGTCGGGGATGATCAGCCCCACGAGCAGTCCGGCATCGCCCCGGATCATCCGCGCCGAAAGATTGGCCACGTATCCCAGCTTTTCGGCCGCTTCCTTGACGCGCTGCTTGGTTGCGCTGCTGATGTGCGATCGATCGTTCAGGGCGCGCGAAACCGTGGAATGCGCCATGTTCAGGTGGGACGCGATGTCCTTGATCGTGACCGAATGCCCGAGCTTGCGGATTTGCATTGGTCCGTCAGCCATAAACTCAATTCGCCCCCTTATCGGTCCCTGCCACGAATTGTGTGCGCCAAAGCCGGTTTGCGCAAGCGAAGAAAGCACTTGACATAAGCACACGTGTGCCGACATATCTGCGCTCGTGGCGGACGTGCGCCCATGATGGTCACGGCATTGCATCGGCCGGTGGTTGATCGAAAAGCACAAGAACAACGCAAGTTCTGCTGATCGATACGCCCGGTCCGATCGGGCGATCATGAAATAATGACAGGTTCAGGGAGTTGGACATGAAAAAATGGGTAGTGATGGCTGCATCAAGCCTGTCGACATTGATTTTGGCAACGGGTGCCACGGCGCAGGACGTTCAAAGCACCGGGGTGCAGGACATCGTGGTGACGGCGCAGCGTCGCGCTGAAAATTCCCAGAACGTGCCTGTCGCGATCGCGGCGGTCAGCGATCTCCAGCTTGAGAAGGCCGGCGTCACCGGGGTGCTCGATCTGAAGCAGTCGATCTCCAGCCTGAACGTGGCGGATACCAACGGCTATCTCAGCACCAGCATTCGTGGTCTGGGCGGCAATATCGTGGGGCCGGGTGTGGATAGCCAGACGGCGGTCTATATCGATGACGTTTTCTATGGCTTTGCATCCCCCGGGCTGCTGGAACTGAACAGCATCGAACAGGTCGCGGTCATCAAGGGGCCTCAGGGCACCCTGTTCGGCCGCAACGCGACCGCCGGCGTCCTTCAGGTCACCACGCGCACGCCGGGCGAAACGCCAAGCGCGCGCTTCCAGTTGCGCTATGGCAATTACAACAAGGTGACCGCGCAGGCCTATGTCGGTGGCGCGCTGGCCAGCGGGATCAAGGCGGATCTCGCGGCGACCTATACGCATCAGGGCAACGGCTGGGGCACGAACCTGTTCAACGGCAAGGACGTCTACGCCATCGATCATCAGTTCTCCGCCCGGTCGAAAATCGTTGCCGAGCCGACCGATGCGACGCGGATCACCCTGATCGGCGATTATTCATCGACCGATAACAACATGGGCACGCCGATCACGATTCCGGGCACGATCAGCGGCTATGACAAAGCGGCCGGCCCGCAACCCGATCTGGGCTATAACGCGAACTTCAATGGCCCCGACCGTCAGTTCGGCAGCGGCTGGGGGGTCAGCGGCAAGATCGAGCAGGGCCTGGGCGATCTCGAACTGGTCAGCATTACCGCCTACCGCAAGTCGCACATCCAGTTCGATTTCGAGCAGGACTATCTCCCGCTCGACTTGCGCGACATCTATGCCCGGCAAGTCGATCGCCAGTTCACGCAGGAAGTCAGGCTGCAGTCTTCGGGTGATCGCCTGAAATGGGTTCTGGGCGGCTTCTACCTGAACAGTAAATCGGGTTGGAACGACTTCCTTTTTGAATTCATCAATATCAACCTCGATTCGATCGTCCGCAATTTCCAGACCACCCGGTCCTATGCCGGCTTCGGCCAGGCGACTTACGAGCTGGCCACCGATACCAACATCACGGCGGGCGTTCGCTATACCGACGAGAAGAAGCGCGAAGTCGACGCGACACGCATATCGCGCGTGAGGAGCACTGGCGTCGAAACGGTAACGACGTTCCCGGAACGGTCGATCTCGTCCGGCCAGTGGACGTTCCGCGCCAGCATCGATCATCGCTTCTCGCCCGAAGTGCTTGCCTATGCTTCGTTCAACACCGGCTTCAAGAGCGGCGGCTTCAATTCGGGCGGGCCGGGCGGCGCGCCGTTTTCGCCGGAAAAGGTAAAGGCCTATGAAGCGGGGTTGAAGACCGACCTGCTCGATCGTCACCTGCGCATCAATGTCGCCGGGTTCTACTATGACTATTCCAATATTCAGGTCCAGATCCTGACCAACGGATCGATCCAGGTCCAGAACGGCGCCAGCGCGCGCATCTATGGCGCGGAAGGGGATCTCGATGCGGTGTTGACGGACAATCTGCGGTTGTTCGCTAGCGCCACCTGGACCAGCCCCGAATTCACCAAGTTCGTGGGCTGCGCCGTGACCAATCCGGTGGGGGGCATTCCGTTCACGCCCGGCGATTGCAGTGGCAACACCATCCCGCTTGCATCGCGGCTGGCGGCCACCGGCGGCTTCGATTTCACCGTCCCCATGGCTGACGGCGAACTGAACCTCAACGGCAACGTGGCCTATAACGACGGCTTCACCTTCACGCCCGATGGCAATGCCCGGCAAAAGGCGTTCACCATGTTCAACGCCACGGCGATGTGGACCGATTCCGGCGGGCACTTCACCGTTGGCCTGTACGGCAAGAACCTGACCAACAAGCGCACGTCGCAGTACAGCAGCATCAGCACGGCGAACGGCACCTTTGCCAATCGCCTGGCGGCTCCGCGCACGTATGGGGCAAGCTTCGGCTTCAAATTCTGAACGGCGCGGGCTGGCCGGTCGGTGATCGCCGACCGGCCAGCCTGGCGGCTTCGGGCAAGATGGGAGTGCGGTGGATGATGCAGGAATTCAACAGCTTGACCGGGGGATGCATGTGCGGCGCGGTCCGCTACAGCATCAACAGCGCGCCCGAATTCGTCATTCAGTGCTTTTGCCGCGATTGCCAGCTTGCCACCGGCACCGGGCACACCACGGTCGTTGGCGTGCTGGATGAAAATTTCCGGGTGGATGGCGCGCCCAAGACCTACACGACGACCGGGGATACCGGCGGAAAAGTGGTGCGCCATTTCTGCGGCACCTGCGGCAGCCGTCTTTTCACCTCGGGCGATCTTCCGGGGCCGCTGCGGATGGTGCAGTCCGGCACGCTGGACGATCCCAACCGGGTAACGCCGCAAGCCGCCGTCTACCTGGGCAAGGCCGCGCACTGGGACAAGGTCGATCCCGATCTCCCGCAGTTCGAAGGCATGTATCCGCTCGAACAGCCGCCGCAGGAGGTGGGCATCAAGCCTGCGCCGGGGGCATCGCCCCGTTAATCGCCCGGCGGGCGCGGATCGGCGCCGGCGCGCTCGAACAAGCGCCTGACCGTCGCGATCGGCGAATGGCGGTTCGTCGGGGCCAGCGAGGCGGCGATGCGAATATCTTTCAGCGCCTGATGCAGCAGTCCCGCCGACGGGGCGGGGCCAGCGCCCGACAGGGCATCTGCAAGGCCATCGACAATGTTCGTCATGTGCGGTTTGTCGCCGGTCCGCCGGCCGCGCAGATATTCGCGCAGCATGTTCGAATCGGCGAAACCACCTTCCAGCGCCGCGGCCAGCGCTTGCGGCTCGATGCCGTTCGCCCGTGACGTGGCGAAGGCTTCCGCCAGCGCGGCGGTGGTCGCGAAGATGATGATCTGATTGCATATCTTCGCCGCCTGGCCGCTGCCGATGCCGCCCATGTGGCTTATGTTGCCGGCATAGGCGCTCAGCAACGGGTGGATGCGCGCCAGAATGTCCGGGTCGCCGCCGATCATCATCGCCAGGCTGCCCGAAAGCGCGCCCGCCGCGCCGCCAGACACGGGAGCATCGAGAAAATCGACGCCGCTGGACGCCAGCCGCGCGCCCAGGGCGCGGGCGTCGGCCGGACTATATGTCGAATGATCCACGACGAGGCGGCATCGGCCGCCCGCGTCGGCCAGGCATCCGGGGCCGAAAAGCACGGCCTGCGCCGCCGACGCATCGGTCAGGCACAGCAGCAGGACGTCGCATTCCATCGCCAGTTGGGCGGGGCTTGCCACCGCGCGCGCGCCGGCCGCGACAAGGGCAGCCGCGCGATCCGGCGATCTGTTCCACACGACGAGATCGACGCCGCGGTTCAGCAATCGCGTCGCGATCGCCGAACCCAGATCGCCCAGTCCTGCAAACCCCACCCGCACGGCGCGTCCTTCAGCTTTTGAGCGCCGCCTTCTTCATGCTCTGCGCCGATTTCGCGTAGGGGACGGGTGCGACCGTCGCCCTGATCTGCATCTGCCGGTGCCGCTCGACCTTGGGCTTGCGCGAGCCGCCGTCCGGTTCGCCCCAGGTCAGGACCACCGGGGTGCCGGGGGCCGCATGATCGGCGTCCACCATCGCCAGCGACAGCATGTCGGTCTCGTTCACGGTATAGCCGCACAACGTCGAGAGGCCGATCAACTTCCCGTCGAGATTTCGCACTTCGTCGCGTTGCGGCATGCCATAGTCGGCAACCGGGAGTTCGACGTATTTGGCGGGAAGTCCCGGTTCGAGCAACGACTGGAAGATCCTTGCGGAATCTTCCTTGTCCCATACGAGCGTGACTTTGGTGCGGTTCGACCCGGCCGCCATCTGTTCCAGCGCTTCACGGCCAATGAAGTCATGATCGAAACTGAGAATGCGTTCGTAACCGAGATCGAACGGGGTATTATAGTAATCTTCTATGTTCGATGACCGGAAGCTGCCCGCAATCTGGAACTTCGCTTCCCAGCCATTGGCCGGAAGCCATTCGCGAAACGCGCGCATATCTTCG
>JADLHU010000006.1 GCA_020848655.1 Novosphingobium sp. | reverse complement strand
TCGCCGTCGATGGCGGCAAAGGCGGCCCGGACGATCTTCTCGTTTTCCGCAATCATGCCTGGGGTGCCATAAAGGGCGAAATAGGTATTCCACATGCCCAGGCCGACCTTTTCGCCAGCCTTTGCGAAAGCATCATCGGGCACGGGCTCGCTTCCTGCCCAGATGTCGCCGCGTCGATTGAACATCGCCAACTGATACCCGGCCGACATCATCAGAACGACGTTGGGAATGATGTTGCTGATCCGCATCGGACGCATGGCATCCACGATGCGGGCCACGTCCTCGACCTTCTTGTGACGCACGACGAAAGGCTTGTAGACGGGCGGGGCCGGCATGAGCCACATGCCCATCTTGGTGACGACGCCGAAGTTCGATTGCGTGAAAATGCCGTCGAGATAGGGGCCGTACCCCCATTTGAACGCCTGCCACGCACTGGGATTCTTGGTCGAACCCATGCCGGTGCGCAGAATTTCGCCGTCCGGAAGCACCACTTCCATACCGCACTGAACCATGAAGTGTTCGCCATACGGTGTGTAGCCCACGCCGCGATCGAGCGTGTTTCCGACTGGCCCGACGATCGGGCCGACAGTCGGCACGTCGATCCACAAGGGCAATTTGTGCTCGTCGATATAGTCCTGCAACTGCTGGTAGGTCACGCCCGGTTCGACCAGGGTGGTGCAAAGCTCGGGATCAACCTCGATGATGCGGTTCATCCGCTTGAGATCGAGAACGATCTGGCCCGGAGCGGCCGTGCTCGTCGAACCGTACCCCATGTTCTTGCCAGTCGATACGGGCCAGATCGGCTGCTTGTACTGGTTCGCGATCCGCACGATGGCCTGAACCTCCTCGACCGTCGCCGGCGCCACCGCACCCACCGGGACGTGGCGCCCTGACGGGTCGGGGATGTAGTTCTTTGTCCACGGGCGAACCGATTCCGCGTCACCTGCCACCCATTCGGCGCCGACAACGGCGCGCATGGCTTTCAGCGCTCCCGCAAGGTCTGCCCGCGAGATGCCGGGGGCCAGTACGGGCTGGGCCGCACTGGCCGCCTTGGGCAAACCTGCGGCCGCAACGCCCGCGACACCCGCGCCCAAGAGGCCGCGTCGATCGATCCGGGAGGTGCTCACTTGCCTTTCTCCTTGGGATCCTTCGAAGAAAGTTCGATCCATCGTGCCAACTGATCGAGTTCGGCCGGACTGATTTCCGTGGGACGGAACGCCGGCATGGAATTGAGGCCGCTGCGGACCATCAACTTGACTGCGTCGGCAGGCAGTTTGCGGCCCAGTATGATCGGGCCCACGTTCTGGCCGTGGCAATAGCCGCATGTGCTGGCATAAACTTGTTCTGGTGGCCGGATCGGGGTCGCTTCTACCTGGGAAGCGGGCATGCCGACAAACGCGGCAATCCCGGCAGCCACGAGGAGGCCAACGCCAAGCAGCGCTTTGGGCGAGACCAAAGGTTTGCGCGCGGTGTTCGCGGCGCTCTCACCATTTGCGTGATCTGACACAGCTACCTCTACCCTTCTGCCAAATAAGACAGTTTGTTGTTTTTGAGTAGCTAATTCGAATCAGTCACTTTGTCAATTTCAAGTTGCGGTCTCGTCCCCGGGGCTATGCAAGAGCGCCGGCAAAGGTCGAAACGCGATGTCCGCAGCGGCTTTTCGCGAAACGCCCAAGCCTTCCAGAACGGTTTGCGCCATGAGATCCGGGAAGTCGGCACCCGGCCGATCGCGTACGATCGTTGCCATGGCCGCCAGCGACGAGCCCAGAACAAGGTCGCGGCCCAGCGCGCTGTCAGGGACGGAGAACACCCCGGCATCCATGCCCGCCTGAACGGTAAGTTCCGCCTGACGGTGGGTTTCGGCACCGAAAATCAGGCCATTGCTGCTCAGGTTGATCATCGACCAACCCCAATGCGCGTCCTCGAAGGTTCGCTTCAGATAAAATCTGATGGCGGCGGCGGCTCGCTCGCACGGGTCATCGAGGAAGGAAATCGTCAGGGTGACCGATGCCAGAAATTCGTGCGTCAGTTCGTAGCTGACGGCATCGCGAAGTTCGGCAAGGCTTTCAAAATGCGCGTAGAATGTCGATCGGGTTATCCCGGCGCGGGAAGATACGTCTTCCACCCGGGTAAATATGCCATTCTCTTCGCCAAGGATTTCGAAAGCAGCCGCGATGATCTTGGCCCGGGTCTTTTCGCGGCGGTTGCGGCCGATCTCCAGCCTTCGCTCTCTATCCAGGTTGGGATTGGCCACTTTGAATCCTCGGATTTGAAAGGGCCTCGTTAGCGGCAGCCTGCCAAGTGTGACAATGACAATCGCTGGCTTGCGCGATGGATTTGGGTAGAGCCTGCATGCACTCGGCAGGCCGGAGTGTGCCATGAATAGTTAGGTGTCTGGTTGCGACACATCATTGGCGTAATAAAACACATCGTCGACTTTAGTCATGAGATCGCCCGGAGCCGTGGGTTTGTAAGGAGAATTGGCGCGTGACGGTGTCAGTTGGATTTCAGGGTCAGCATGGCCAACACATTGATGCCTGCTCACTGGCAATAGGGCGTTGAAGCGTTCGACCATGCCGTTGGTTCGCGGCGTATACGGCCGTGTCGTGAGATGAATGACCTTGATGCGCACAACTGCGGGCCAGGGCCGCAGGCGAGCGAATAGCGGTGGTCATCGATCGCGATTGGGTGGGGCAACGGTTCGACGACGAGCCGATCGTCAAGATCGGTCGGCGAGGCTGTTGATCGCCGAAAATCCGCTCATGGACGCAAAATTTTCCTACTGCACGCCACGCATTACCCCAAGCGGCGGTTGCCAGGATCGTGCCGGTCTGAGGTGGGTTTTGCTAACCCATTGAAATTATGGTGCCGGCTACAGGATTCGAACCCGTGGCCCCCTGATTACAAATCAGGTGCTCTACCAACTGAGCTAAGCCGGCCTTGAGGCGTGCGATGCGCTTTGCCGCAGGTGCGGGCAAAGGTCCAGAGGGTTTGCCACGCGCGCGATCAGAAGGCGGAGCGGGGGGCGGGTTCTTTCAGCATCGCCTGGCGCACCAGCGGGATGGGCGGGCCGCCATAGCTGAGGAAGGCGTCGTGGAACGCTTTCCACGCCCTGCGGCCGCCGCGCGGGGCGGTCCAGTCGGCGCGCAGCTTGCGGATCATCAGCTTGCCCAGCGTGTAGTTGAGGTAGGCGGGATCATAGGTGCCGCGCGCCGCCTGCTGATCGGCCGTGCCATCGTCCTGGAAGCATTCCTCGCGGAACAGGCGTTCGGACTGGGCCTGGCTCATCCCGCGCGCGTGCAGTCCGATCGCCGACAGGTAGCGGCAATCGCGCAGCAGCGCCTTGTAGATCTGCCCGACGTGAACGCCCGCATCGCCATTGCCGAGGCCGGCTTCCCACATCATTTCCTCGGTATAGTGTGCCCAGCCTTCGGCGAAGGCATAGCCGACGAACAGCCGCCCGACGAGCGAGGGCGAGCGGTTCGAATGGAGGAACTGGAGGAAATGCCCGGGCATCACCTCGTGCACGCTGGTGAAGAGCAGATCGTCGGTGCCGGGAATGTATTTCAACTGCTTCTCGGCCGGCCAGGCAGGATCGGGCGGCGAGATGTAGTAGATCGAGGGGATGCCTACCTCGAACGGCCCCGGCGGGTCGATATAGGCCGAGTTCTGGCGGTTATAGGGCGGGCTTTCGCGCACCAGCGCCCGTTCGGTGCCGGGAATGGTGACAAGATCGTGCGCGCGCACGAAAGCGGTCAGGTCCGGGATTTGCGCAGTGGCGGCGGCGACCGGCCCCCCGGCCGGCTTGTCGGCGTATAGCGCGTCGAGGCAGGCGCGGATCGTCTTGCCCGGCGCATATGCGGCGCAGGCCTGCGTCAGAGCCTGCCGGTTGCGCGCCAGATCGGCGCGGCCCACCGCTTCGAGTTCGTCGAGCGGGGTATCGACCGCCTCGGTCGCGCGCAGCATGCGGGCGAAGCGGCCTGGCCCGAGCGCATAGTCCTGCGTGGCCGTGGCCTGCTGGCCGCGCAGCCATTCGGCAAGGCCGGCCATCGCGTCGGCGGCGGCTTGCGAGGAATCGTGCAAACGCGCCTGCAGGGCCGGGTCGGCGACATCGGCGAAGGCGACGCGGGCATCGCCGCGATAGTAGTCGGCAAAGCCGCCGAAGCCGGCGATGCCGAACTTGACGAAGCTGGCGGGCAGCGGCGTGCGCAAGTTGGCGCGGATCTGCCGCGCGGCTTCGGGCACTTTTTCGAAGAAGGCGATCAACGCCTTCATACGCGTCGGCTTGTCGGCATATTCGCGCGAGATGTAGACGTTGGGATCCAGCCCGCCGTTGACGTAGAACGCGGGATTGGTGTGCGGCTGGTCGGCGTCTTCCAGCCAGAACACCTGCCCTTGGGCGATTTGCACCAGATAGTCGCGCTCGAACGCATCGGCGGCGGACAGGTGCGTGTAGGCGCGCGCATCGGCGATCACCGAGCGCAGGAAATCGCCGCGCGCCTTGAGGCCGGCCTCGCTCCAGTCGGGCAGGCGGCCGTCCTGGGCATGCGCGCCTTGGTAGACGGCGAATGACGGATCGATCACCAGCCAGCGGTCGACGGTATCCTGCACGAAATCCTTCCACGCCTTTGCCGGGGTGGCGTGATGCGCGTGGTCTTGCGGCGTTCCCTCTGCGTTCGCCAGCGCGGGCGGGACGAGCATGGTGGCGGCCAGGCACGTGGCGGGAAGATACAGGGCGAACAGGCGGCGTTTCATCGTGGTCCTCCGGCAGCCCCGGGGGGCAAGGGGGGATCGTACTCATTCGGCGCCGAAGGTCCATCCCTCGGTGCGGGCGATTTGCGGGGTCATGCCGGCGGGCGACCACAAGCCCGGTCGCGGCGCATCCCGGCGCAGCCAGGCGGCGGTGACGAGCGCATCGCTGCTGTGATCGTCGATCACCCCCGGGCCGGGACCTGCGCCGGGCACGCCGTCGCTGCCCAGCGTGGCCAGCGCCAGGTTCAGGTCTGCCACGGTGCGCATCTTGGAACGGCCGGCGCTGCGCCCGGCGGCCATCGCGGCGATGGTGGTGTAGATTTCCACCACGGCGGAGCCATGATCGGGCAGCGGATCGATCGGCCAGACCGGCAGGCGTCCGGCCAGCCGATGCAGCATGCGCATGCCGCTGAGGCTGGACTTGCCGACTTGCGCCGCGCCGACGAGGTTGAAATTGCTGTAGGGCTGGCAGCCCATGGCCTGCTGGGCGCGTTCGGTCACGCGCAGCCGGCCCCGCCCGCCGCCGGGCGTGCCGTCTTGCCCGTTGATCCTGAACAGATCGCCCTCGCGCCCGCCGTGGCGGCGGAAGTGGCGCGCGGCCTCTGGGTGATCGACGAAGCCGGAGACGGCAAGGTGCGGGTCTTGCGTGCAAAGGCGATCGACCAGCGCCCACAGCGCGCGGGCGTCGGGCGGGCTTTCGGGCCAGCCGGGAAAGAACGCGCCGCAATCGGCAAAGGCCAGCGAGATGCCAAGGTCGAGGCCGACCAGCGTGTCGGCCGGCATTTCGTCCAGCAGCCAGGCCAGCACTTCGGTGCGCGACCAGCGGTGGCCGGGGCGGACGAGGCGCGGGGCATCATGGTCTGCGCCGCACAGCGCCAGCGCGATGCCCCGGTGTCGCTCGCCCGCAGCGCCAGACCAGTCGATTGCGGCGAAATGGCGAAAGCGGTTCACGCGCCCGGGCAACGTCCCCTGGCCGCCGGATCGATCCGCCACGTGCCGCGCACCGGGCGGGCGATAAAGCGCGTGCGCGGCACTTTCGCATAGTCGCCATCGGCGGGGGCCTTGTCGAAGGGGAAGGCGGACAGCTTCACGCAAGTGTCGCCTGCCCAGCCGTCGATCCGCCAGTCCAGCATGTCGGGCACTTGGGTGACGTTGGCGATCTGGCGCAGGCCCGTGGGCATGACTTGCCACACCGCGAAAGCGCCCAGCGCGCCATAGCCCGATTCGGACAAGTCGGCGGCGGCCAGCCGCATGCGGGAGGGCGAGAACACGGGCGGCACACCGGTATCGACGACCTGCCCCTTGCCGCTGCGATCGACCAGCTTGTGCCCGAAGGATTCGTACCCCAGCCAGTCGAACGAGAGAAAGCGCCCGTCGGCGGACAGCGCGATCTTGTCCGCGCTTTCCATCCAGCTTGTGTCGATGCACAGCGTTGAGCCGTCGCGCGCGGTCACCGCATAGTGGAGCACGCTGGCCCGCAACACGCCGGCCAGCGCCGCCGGCACCGGCAAGGGGCGCGTTCGCTGCCGCTCGCCCCCGTCTGCCGCGACGGGGCGCGGGCAAGCGGCCGGATCAGGCGCTTTCGCCAGCGCCGGCGCGGCAACCATCGCGGCCCCGATTAACGTCAGCGCCCTGAAATAACCCCACATCGCGTCTGCCCCTAGCTTTCGCCGCGCCGTTCGCGGCGCTTCTTGTCCCACCATTCGATCCGTTCGATCACCTGCCGCTCGAAGCCCCGCGGGACGGGCCGGTAATAGGTTTGCGGGGCCATGCCTTCGGGCCAGTAATCGGCGCCGGAAAAGCCGTCCTCGGCATCGTGGTCATAGGCATAGCCCGCGCCATAGCCGATGTCCTTCATCAGTTTGGTCGGCGCGTTGAGGATGTTGGCGGGCGGCATCAGCGATCCGGTTTCGCGGGCGCTTTTCCATGCCGCCTTCTGCGCGCTGTAGGCCGCGTTCGATTTGGGTGCAGTAGCGCAGTAGAGACAGGCCTGAACGACCGCTAACTCACCCTCAGGAGAACCTAGGAAGTCGTAGGCGTCCTTGGCGGCGAGGCATTGGACCAGCGCCTGCGGATCGGCCAGTCCGATGTCCTCGCTGGCGAAACGCACCAGCCGGCGCAGCACGTAGAGCGGTTCTTCGCCGGCCGTCAGCATGCGCGCCAGGTAATAGAGCGCGGCTTGCGGATCGGAGCCGCGCAGCGCCTTGTGCAGCGCGGAAATGATGTTGTAGTGCCCGTCGCGGTCCTTGTCGTACACCGCGACGCGGCGTTGCAGGAACTTGCCCAGCGCGGCGGGATCGAGCGGCGCTGCAATGTTGGCAGCATAGAGCGTTTCGGCCTGGTTGAGCAGGAACCGCCCGTCGCCATCGGCCGATGCGATCAGCGCCTCGCGCGCTTCGGGGGTCAGCGGCAGGGGGCGGTCTTCCAGCGCTTCGCCGCGCGACAGCAGCTTGCCCAGCGCCTCGGCGTCGAGCCGCCGCAGGATCAGCACTTGCGCGCGGCTGAGCAGCGCCGCGTTCAGCTCGAAGCTGGGATTCTCGGTCGTGGCGCCGACCAGCGTTACCGTGCCTTTTTCCACGAAGGGCAGGAAGCCATCCTGCTGGGCGCGGTTGAAGCGGTGGATTTCGTCCACGAACAAGAGCGTGCGCTGCCCGGCCCGGGCGGCGACTTCGGCCTCGGCGAAGGCCTTCTTGAGATCGGCCACGCCCGAGAACACAGCGCTGACCGCCACGAAGCGCATGCCCACCGCATCGGCCAGCAGCCGCGCGGTGCTGGTCTTGCCGGTGCCGGGCGGCCCCCACAGGATCATCGAGGACAGGCGGCCCGCCGCGATCATGCGGCCGATCGCGCCGTCCGGGCCGGTCAGGTGTTCCTGCCCCACCACGTCATCCAGCGCGCGCGGGCGCAGCCGGTCGGCCAGCGGGGCGTCGGCGCGCGGTTCGTCCTCGCGGGGGGAGGGCAGGTCATCGGCGAAAAGGTCGGCCATGGCAGCCTATGTAGCGTCCGGCCGCGAACTTTGCACCCGTGGTCAGGCGGCGGAGGATGCCTTCTGGCGAAGCAGCCGCAGATATGTGTCGGCAACGGCGTGGTTGATGCGATCCCACGCAAAGTCATGCGCGCGCAATTCGCCCGCCGCGCCATGCCGGGCGCGCAATTCGGGCTGCTCGACATAGGCCTTCAGCGCCTCGGCGAACTGGTGGACCGCGCCGGGGCGGATCAGCCGGCCGGATACCTGATCGTCGACCAGGCTTTCGCTGCCGGTCGCCGCGGCGGCCACCACCGGCAACCCGCAGGCCATCGTTTCCAGCGTGACATTGCCGAATGTCTCGGTGACGGAGGGGTTGAACAGCACGTCCATGCTGGCCACCGCCCGGCCGAGGTCCGCACCGGCCTGGAAGCCGACGAAGCGGGCCTGGGGCAGCCGCGCCTCGAACCAGCCGCGCGCCGGGCCTTCGCCCACGACGATAACCTTGTGCGCCACCTGGCGGCGTTCCAGTTCGTCGATGGTGTCGGAAAAGACGTCGAGTCCCTTTTCCATCACCAGCCGGCCGAGAAAGCCGATCGCCACTTCGTCATCGGCAATGCCCAGCGCGTGGCGCCATTCGGGCGAGCGGCACTGCGGATTGAAGATCGCGCGGTCCACCCCGCGCGACCAGATGCCGATGTCATAGTTCATGCGCTGGTCGCGCAGCACTTGCGCCATGCTTTCCGAAGGCGCGACCAGCGCGTCGCAGCGGCGATAGAACCGGCGCAGGATCGCCTCGATCCCCGGTTCGGCCCAGGCCATGTTGTAATAGCGGAAATAGGTTTCGAAGCGGGTGTGGACCGACGCCAGCACCGGCAGGTCGCGTTTGCGCGCCCAGGTGACGGCGCGGTGCGCGGTGATGTCGGGCGACGAGACATGGACCACGTTGGGCCGGAAATCCGCCAGATCGCGCCGGACCCGCCACGGCAGGCAGATCGGCATGCGAAATTCGCTGCGCGTCGGGATGCAGATGGAAGGCACGCCGACAAGATCGCCGGTGGCGGGAAAGGCGGGATTGGCCACTTTGGGCGAATAGATGCGCACCGCCGCGCCTTGCCGCAGCAGGTAATCGACCAGCCGGTTCAGCGCCTGGTTGGCCCCGTCGCGGACGTAGTTGTAATTGCCGCTGAAAAGGGCGATCCGAAGGTCTGCTAATGGCATCTTGGCGCGCGCCATAGCGGCTTGGCGCGCGCATTACGAGAGCGGAAGCGATGCTTTTGCACGCTGCCGGCCGTTACCACCCCCAGCCGCGTCGGCCTTCGCCGCGATAATGGCCACGATAATGATCGCGATCGCGGTAATGACGGCGGCGATCGTCGCGCCAGCCACGCCGGTCATAGCGGTCATACCGATCATAGTAATACGTGCGGCGCGGATAGGAACGGTAGTAATATCCACGCGGATAGCTATCGTAATAATAGTCATCGCGGTAATGGCGATCACGACTGCCGGATGCGATCGCGGCGCCCACCGCCAGCCCGATGACGCCGGCGCCGATGGCCAGGGCGGTATCGTCGTCCCGGTCGCGATAGCGATCACGGGCTTCGGCAGATGTGGCCGCCGCCATTGTCCCGGCGGCGAGGGTGGCGGCAAAAACCGCGACTTTCCAGCTCTTGAGCATGATGCAGTCTCCCTTCGTCCGGCCGGATTGCGCCCAAGACGGTTCCGGCCATGGCAACGATCCCATGAAGCACGGGCCGGCTGAACTGCCACTTAATGACCCGTTCAGCCGGCTGGGCAGGGGTGGGAAGGCGCGGATCGGCCTGACAGTGCGACTGTGAACTCGGTTCGTCGGATTTCGCCAATATTCTTCGCAACCTATCCGCATTGCTGTCGTTTATTCGCAGGGGTGGCATCGCCTCCCCACTTTTAAAGATCGATGAGGGAATTGATTTATGACTTTTCGCCCCCTTACCACTTCGCGGGCGCTTGCCGCTGGCGTGGTACTCGCGGGTCCGGCGCTGGCGCAGGACCGCGCCACGCATTTCGACGGCCCATATATCTCCATCGTCGGCGGGCTGAGCGCGCAAGGCAACGACAACCGTTCCGACCGGCTGGTCTTCGACACCGATGGCGACGGCAAGTATGACGACGCCGTCAACACCGCCGCGGGCGCGAACGCCTTTTCGCCCGGATTCTGCGGCGGTGTCGCCACCGGCGCAACGCGCGCCGACGGTTGCCGTGGCGACAAGGACAAGGCCGAATATGGCGCGCGCATCGGTTTCGACAAGCGTTCGGGCAACCTGGTGACGGGCGCCTTGGTCGAAGTCAGCCGCAGCCGTTCAAGCGACGGTGTCTCGGGCTTCAGCACCACGCCCGCCGGTTATGCGTTCGATCGCGAACTGGACTATGCCGTCTCGCTGCGCGCGCGCGCGGGCTACACCCCCGGCGGCGGGGCGCTGTTCTATGTGACCGGTGGCGGCAGCTATGCCAAGATCGATCACAGCTTCACCACCACCAACACCGCCAATGCGTTTGACGAACGGCGCGACGGCAAGATGGTGTGGGGCTGGCAGGCCGGAGGCGGCACCGAGATCATGGTGACCGACCATGTCTCGCTGGGCCTGGAATACCTCTACAACCGCTATGACGACAGCAAGTACAACGTCGCGGTGACTCAGGGCACTGTTGCCCCGACCAACCCGTTCATCCTGGCGTCGAGCAGCACCGCCATGCGGCCTTCCGATACCAAGTACGATTTCCATTCGCTGCGCGCATCGCTTGGCTTCCGTTTCTGATCGGACCGGGCTGAAATTCGGGCGGCTTCCTTCGGGAGGCCGCCCGTTTTCGTATGGGCGACGAAGAATGATGCGCCGGACTTCGGCTCCCACGCCCTCTACCGCCAGCGCAGCCGTTCGGGCGATAGCTGGTCGACGCGGGTCACGCCCATCAGCTTCATGCCGCGTTCGATCTCGTCCTTGAGCAAGGCGATCGCGCGTTCCACGCCGGGCTGGCCGGCGGCGGCGAGCGCATAGAGATAAAGCCGCCCGCCCGATGCGGCGGTGGCCCCGGCCGACAGCGCCTTCAGCACATGCGATCCGCGCCGCACGCCGCCATCGCAGATGATCTCGATGCGGCCGCCCACGGCGTCCACGATCTCGCGCAACTGGTCGAACGGGGCGCGGCTGCCATCGAGTTGGCGGCCGCCGTGGTTCGATATCATGATCGCGTCGGCGCCGATCTCCACCGCGCGGCGCGCGTCGGCAACGCTCATCACGCCTTTTAGGCAGAACGTGCCGCCCCAGTCCTCGCGCAGTTGCTGCGCCATCTTCCAGTCGAGCGACTGGTCGAGCATGGAATTGAAATACCCCGCGATCGAGACAGCCTCACCGGTCCCGGCGCTGACATGGGTATCGAGATTGGGCAGGCTGAACTTCTCGCGAAACAGATAATCCAGCGCCCAGCGCGGCTTGATCGCATAGGACAGCGCCGATGACGGCGTGAAGCGCGGCGGCGAGGTGAAGCCACTGCGGGCGCAGCGTTCGCGCTTGCCGGAAACGATCGTGTCCACCGTCAGCGCGATGGCATCGAACCGGGCCGCCTGGCAGCGCTCTATCATCGAGCGGTTGAGGCCCCGATCCTTGTGATAGTAGAACTGGAACATCTTGGGCGTGGACACCATCGCGCCCACGTCCTCGATACTGATCGTGGCCAGGCTGGAAATGCCGAACCACAGCCCGAACTTCTCGGCCGCGCGCGCCACCGCGCGTTCGCCCTGCCAGTGGAAAACCCGCTGGAGCGCGGTAGGCGAAAGGATCAGCGGCAAGGCGCTTTTGCGGCCCAGCACGGTGATCGAGGTGTCGATCGTGTCCACGCCGGCCAGCACGTCTGGCACCAGATCGCACTGGCCGAAGGCGGCGGTGTTGCGCGCCTTGGTCAGTTCGTCATCGGCCGCACCATCGATATAATCGAACACCGGCCAGGGCAGGCGCTGTTTGGCGAGGCGGCGGAAATCATCAATGTTGTGGCAGTCGGACAGGCGCATGGCCGCAATCTAGCGGCACTGTCGCGCGATGTGCAATCGGCCTGATCGAATCGCGTCAGCGGCGCTTGGCCGGGGCAGGCTTGGCATCGGCGGGCTTGTCGTCGGCGGGTTTGTCGTCCTCGGTTGAGGCCTTGCGCAGTTCGGCGGCGCGCTGATCCCACACTTCGCGCGTGGCGGAGCGGGCGGGATAGCGGCAGCCCTTGGCCTCGCCCACGCCTTTCAGGAAGCTGCGCCGCGCCACGCCGGCCTGGATCGCCGCCTGCAACCGGTTCTGCTGGTCGTTCGCGCCCGAAATCTCGCGGATCACGCCGCGAAACGGGATGAACGAGCCGACCACCCATTGCCCGATGCGGCCGGCGCTGATGCGCTTGCCGGTCACTTGCGGCAGGTCGAGGTCGTCGCCCAGCACCGCGTTGAATTCGTCCACCTTGGCGGCGATCTGCGCGCAGCGGCCAAGGCCGTTGAGCGTGTAGGGGCTGGTCTGCGCGTCGATCAGGATTTGCGGGATTTCGTCCTTGCGCAAGTTCAGGTCGGTCATCGGCGTGGCCGCCACGTCGACGGCGCTGACATCCTTGCTGGTCACCGGCTCCTTGGGTTTTTCCTCTTTCGGGCGCTCCGTCGCGTCAGGCTCGCCCCGCGCTAGGGCCGGAGACGTCGCCGCGCCCAGGGTTGTGGCCAGGGCCAGTGCCGAAAAGGTAGCCAGAACGCGCCTGCTCATGCCCATACTCCAAGTGTTGCCCGCCAGCGCGCATCAGCGCTTCAGGTCGGAGAACGTATCGCAGGCGTCCTCGTTCCCGGTTTCCAGTCCGCGCCGCAACCATTCCATGCGCTGGGCGCTGGAACCGTGCGTGAAGGCCGCTTCCACCGGGCGGCGGCCGGCGGCCTTCATCAGCGTGTCGTCGCCGATCTGGTGCGCGGCGTTCAGCCCTTCCTCGATGTCGCCCGGCTCGATCCGGTCCTTGTTGCGGGCCGCCCAGACGCCGGCATAGCAATCGGCCTGAAGCTCCATGCGCACCTGCAAGGCATTGGCGCGGCTGGGGTCTTGCTGCTGCGCGCTGCGAACCTGGTCGGAAAGCCCGGTCAGCGTCTGGATATGGTGCCCGTATTCGTGCGCCATCACATAGGCGCGGGCGAAATCGCCGCTGGCGCCCAGCTTGCTTTCCATCTCGCGGTAGAAATCGGTGTCGATGTAGATGCCGTTGTCGCCGGGGCAGTAGAACGGACCCATTGCGCTTTGCGCCGCGCCGCAGCCGGACTGGCCGTTCTGCGCGTAGAACACCAGCTTGGGCGGGGTGAAGCGCACGTTCGATTGCGCGAAGATCGGTTGCCAGGTCTTGTTGAGCGAGGACAGCGCGTTGCACGTCTCGCGGCTGCCTTCGTCCACGGTGCAGCTATCGGCAACGGTCTTGCCGCCTTCTGGCGCTTGCGTCTGGCCTTGCGGCGCCTGCTGCTGCGCCTGTTGCAATCCGCCGATCATCTGCGCCGGATCGACTCCGAAGACCACCGCCGCGATCAGCGCGATCACCAGCGTGCCGCAGCCGATGCTGCCACCGCGCATGCCCACCGGCAGCATGCCACCGCGTTGATCCTCCACGTTGACATCGCGAGGATCGAAATCGTCGAGCCGCATGGCCTGTGTGTCTCCCTCAATCCGGTGCGGTGCCTTCGCGGCGCTTGCGTCGATCACGCCGCAGATGCGAAGACATCCTTAACCCACAAGCGGATGGAGTCGAGAATGTTCCTGCAAGGCAAGCGCGCACTGATCACAGGGTCCACGTCGGGCATCGGCCTGGCCATAGCGCGCGGGCTGCATGCCGAAGGCGCGCAGGTCGTGCTGTCGGGCTTTGGCGACGAGGCGACCATCGCGGCGCTGACTGCCGAACTGTCCGCGATCCACGTGCCGGGCGATCTGTCGCAGCGCGAAGGCGTGGAAGCGCTGATGGCGGCGGCGGGGCCGATCGATATCCTGGTGAACAACGCCGGCGCGCAATTCGTCGCGCCGGTGGAGGAATTCCCGGTGGAAAAGTGGGATTTCATCATCGCGCTGAACCTGACGGCGGCGTTCCATACCGCGCGGCTGGCGGTGCCGCACATGAAGCAGGCGGGCTGGGGACGGATCATCAACATCGCCAGCGCCCATTCGCTCACCGCCTCGCCGTTCAAGTCGGCCTATGTCTCGGCCAAGCACGGCCTGGCCGGGCTGACCAAGACGCTGGCGCTGGAACTGGCGACATTCGGCACCACCGCCAACTGCATCAGCCCCGGCTATGTCTGGACGCCGCTGGTGGAAAACCAGATCCCCGACACCATGAAGACCCGCAACATGACGCGCGAGGAAGTGATCCGCGATGTCATGCTGGTCCGCCAGCCGACCAAGCGCTTCGTCCAGCCAGAGGATATCGCCGCGATGGCGGTGTTCCTCTGCCGCGAGGAAGCGTCGAACTTCAACGGCTCCAACGTCTCGATGGATGGCGGCTGGACGGCGGAATGAAAATGATGGTGGGCAAAAATAATAAACGCTTGGGCGGCCAACGTTAATCTTGCTGACAGGTGTGGTTGTAGTAGTTTCGCCCGATGAACAGGGGCAGGATTGCGACAGTCGGTTTGGCAGGTTTGCTGGCGGTGGCCGGGCTTTGCCTGCTGCCCACCATCGCCCAGGCCGCCCCCCGGCGCGATCGCGCGCTCGAAACGCAGTTGATGGACCACATCCGCGTCCTTGCCAGCGACGATTTCGAAGGGCGGGAACCCGGCACCGACGGTGAGGCCAAGACGCTGCGCTACCTGGGGCGGCAGTGGTTCGATATCGGGCTGGTTTCGGGCACCAACGATCCGGGGCACGAATGGTTTGCCCCGGTCACGCTGGTCGCGCGCCAGCCGGCGGCCTCCTCCGCACAGTTCAGCCGCAAGGGCCGCCGGCAATACGTGCCCAATGATGCGGTGCTGATGCTTACGTCTGGCCGCCGCAGCCTGGTGCGCGAGGCGCCGGTGCTGTTCGTCGGCAAGGCGCAAGGGTCGTTGCCTTCGCGCAACGACCTGGCCGGGCGCGTGGCGCTGCTGCTCGATGCCGGCAACGAAACCAGCCAGCGGCAGAACGCGCTTCTCGATGCCGGCGCCTCGGCGGTGCTGACCATCCTCGATGGCAACCGTTCGATCGAAGGCGTCGCGGCGCGGCGCAAGCGGTCGGGCTATGCGCTGGCGAGCGACGATCTGGGCGGCGACCTGGAAGGCTTCATCACGCGCTATGGCATGGAACGCCTGCTGCAAGGCAGCGGCCGCACCGTGGCCAGCCTGGAAGCCGATGCCGAACGGCCCGATTTCGTCGCGCAACCGCTTGATCTGAACGCCACGCTGGAAGCGACCACCACCGAAACCACGATCCGCACGCACAACCTGATCGGCAAGCTGCCCGGCCGCCGCCCCGAAGCGGGCGCGGTCCTGTTCGTGGCGCACTGGGATCATTTCGGGGTTTGCGCCGAATCGCCGGCCGAAGACCTTGTCTGCAACGGCGCGATCGACAACGCCAGCGGCGTCGCCGTGCTGACCGAAGTGGCGCGGCGGCTGGCGCGCGGGCCGCAGCCGCAGTTCGATCGCGATATCTATTTCCTGGCCACCACGGCCGAGGAACTGGGCCTGCTGGGCGCGCACGCCTTTGCCGAGAATCCGCCGCTGCCGATCAAGCAGATCGTTGCCGCGTTCAATATCGACAGCGTGGCCATCGCGCCCGCCGGCACGCCGCTGGCGATCCTGGGGCGGGGGATGACCCCGCTTGACGCGCGCATCGCGCAAGTGGCGCGCCAGCAAAGGCGCAAGCTGGTCGATGACCCGGCCAGCAACGCCGCGATCAACGGCTATGTGCGGCGCCAGGATGGCTGGGCCTTGCTCCAGCACGATATCCCCGCCGTGATGGTGACCAGCGCCTATGGCGATCTGAAACGGCTCGAAGCCTATTTCGAGGGCGACTATCACCGGCCGAGCGACGATCTGAAGCATCCCATCGAACTGGGCGGCGCGGCCGAGGACGTGGCGTTCCAGGTGGCGCTGGCGCGCTATTTCGCCGATGCACGGCGCGTGCCGCTGCGGCCCTGAGCGGGCCGGCGGCGCGGATTTTCGGGGCGCGGCGAAGACAAATCGGAATTGGCCACTAGCCCTTGCCCCCCTGCTTGATTACATGGGCCGCCACGAATCCTGACCCAGAGGCACTGTGGCGCACATTGATATTCCCCTCGGCCTGACTTTCGACGACGTGTTGCTGCGTCCGGCGGAGTCCGACATCGTTCCCAGCCAGGCCGATACCCGTACCCGTCTGACGCGGGAGATCGGGTTGAATATCCCGGTCATTTCCTCGGCCATGGATACCGTTACCGAAGCAGACATGGCCATCGTCATGGCGCAGATGGGCGGCATCGGGGTGCTGCACCGCAATCTTACCGTCGAACAGCAGTGCGCCGCCGTGCGCGCTGTGAAGCGCTTCGAAAGCGGCATGGTCGTCAATCCGATCACGATTTCGCCCGACTCGACGCTGGGCGAAGCGCAGGCACTGATGCAGCAGCATCGCATCAGCGGCATTCCCGTGGTCGAAGCCGGCGGCAAGCTGGTCGGCATCCTGACCAATCGCGACGTGCGCTTTGCCGATAACCCGGCCCAGCCGGTGCGCGAACTGATGACGCACGAGAACCTGGCCACCGTCCAGCTTGGCGTCGGCCAGGAAGAAGCGCGCCGGCTGCTGCACCAGCGCCGCATCGAAAAGCTGCTGGTGGTGGACAATGCCTTCCACTGCATCGGCCTGATCACGGTCAAGGACATCGAAAAGGCGGTGACGTTCCCCAACGCCACCAAGGACGCCGCCGGCCGCCTGCGCGTGGCCGCCGCCACCACCGTGGGCGACAAGGGCTTCGAACGCACCGAGGCGCTGCTCGATGCCGAATGCGATGTCATCATCATCGATACCGCGCATGGCCACAATCGCGATGTCGCCCGCGCGGTGGAGCGGGTGAAGAAGCTGTCCAATTCGGCGCAAGTGATCGCCGGCAATGTCGCCACCGCCGAAGCCACGCGCGCGCTGATCAATGCCGGCGCGGACGCGATCAAGATCGGCATCGGCCCAGGCTCGATCTGCACCACGCGCATCGTCGCCGGTGTCGGCGTGCCGCAACTTACCGCCGTGATGGAATCGGCCGAAGAGGCGGATAAGTCGGGCGTTCCGGTGATCGCCGATGGCGGGCTGCGCACCTCTGGCGATGCCGCCAAGGCGCGTGCCGCCGGGGCCTCTACGATCATGGTCGGCTCGCTGCTGGCGGGGACCGAGGAAGCGCCGGGCGAGACGTTCCTTTATCAGGGCCGTGCCTACAAATCCTATCGCGGCATGGGTTCGGTCGGCGCGATGGCGCGCGGTTCGGCCGATCGCTATTTCCAGCAGGACATCAAGGACCAGATGAAGCTGGTGCCCGAAGGGATCGAAGGCCAGGTGCCCTACAAGGGACCGGCGAAGGACGTGATCCACCAGCTTGTCGGCGGTATCAAGGCGGCGATGGGCTATACCGGATCGCGCAGCATCGACGATCTGCGCACCAGGGCGCAATTCGTGCGCATCACCAATGCCGGCCTGCAGGAAAGCCACGTCCACGACGTGACGATCACTCGCGAAGCGCCGAACTATCCGACGCGCTAAACGGCGATGACACCGGCCGCGCGCGTCCAGGCGGCGATCGAGGTGCTCGACCTCGTGATCGCTGCCGCCAGGGACAATGGCCCGCCGGCCGATCGCATCATCTCGGACTGGCTCCGCCCGCGCCGCTATGCGGGCAGCGGCGATCGCCGCGCCGTGCGCGCGCTGGCCTATGCCGCGATTCGCGCCTGCGGGGAAATTCCGCCCGATGGCCGCGCCGCACTGCTGCGTCTGGCGCGCGAGGATGCCGCGCTGGCAGCGCTGTTCGATGGTGCGCGCCACGCCCCCGCACCGATCCTGCCGCAAGAGCTGGTGGCCGAAGGCGGTGTGGCCCCGGCCTGGCTTTCGGCCGCGCTGGCGCAAAGCGGCATCGACGGCGACGAAGCCTTGGCCCTGCTGGAACGCGCCCCGCTTGATGTGCGGATCAACACGCTGAAGGCGCAAGGCCTGGTCCTGCCGCTGGAAGGCGCGCCGACACCCGCGCCCAACGGCCTGCGCTTCGCGCCCGATACTCCGGTCGAGCAGTGGCCGGCGTGGAGCGAGGGACGGATCGAAGTACAGGACGCCGGATCGCAACTGATGTGCGAGGCGGTGGCGGCGCGGCCCGGTGAAACGGTGATCGACTTGTGCGCCGGGGCCGGCGGCAAGACGCTGGCGCTGGCGGCGGCGATGGACAATCGCGGCGCCCTGATCGCCTGCGATACCGATCGCTCGCGCCTGTCGCGGCTTGGCCCGCGCGCCGAACGCGCCGGCGCGGTGAATATCGAAACGGTGCTGCTCGATCCCGGCCGCGAAGCGCAGGCGCTGGCGCGCTGGCAGGGCGCGGCGGACGCCGTGCTGGTCGATGCGCCATGCTCCGGCACGGGCACCTGGCGCCGCAATCCCGAAGCGCGCTGGCGGCTGGGCGAGGCGCAGCTTGCCCGCTACGTGGCGATCCAAGCGCGGCTGCTCGATGTCGCCGCCGATCTGGTGCGGCCGGGCGGGCGGCTGATCTTCGTCACCTGCTCGTTGCTCGATGCCGAAGGCGCGGCGCAGGCGGATGTCTTCCTGGTCCGGCACGGCGCCGGCTGGCGGGCTGATCTTCCCGTGCTGGGCGCCGGCCGCCCGCGCGGGGCCGGGCTGCGGCTGACGCCCCGGCAGGATCGCACCGACGGCTTTTTCGTCGCGCGGTTCGTCCGGGTATGATAGCAGACCGGCCAATGACGCAGACCGCTTCATCGGCCAAGGAACTGTTGATGCGCTTTTATCCCGCCGCTCTGGCCCTGTCTTTGCTTGCCAGCCTTACCGCCAGCGTCAGCCATTCGGCGCCAAGGCAGGCGCTCGATCCGCGCACCGTGGCGCTGCTGGCGCAAGGCCGGGCAGACCTTTCGGCGGGCCGCGTCGAAGCGGCGGTCGACGCGTTCGAAAGCGCGCTGACGGTGCAGCCGGGCAATGTGTCGGTGCTGCTCGATCTGGCCGAAGCGACTCGCCAGCAGGGCATGCAGGGCAAGGCGCTGCGCTATTACCGCGAAGCGCTTCAGGCCGATCCGGGCAATCTGCTGGCCATTTCGGGCGAAGGCGCGGCGCTGGTGGAAAAGGGCGCGGTTGAAAAGGCGCGCCGCAACCTGGTTCGCCTGCAAGGACTGTGCGGCCAGAATTGCGATGCCACGCGCCAGCTTGCCGCTGCCATCGCCAAGGGGCCTTCCGTGCGCATCCTGACCGCCGAAGCGGTCAAGCCCGCGCCCGTGGTTTCGGAAAACTGATCCGGCCGGGACGACCGCCCCTTCAGATCAGGTCGCGGAATTCGTCCAGCACGGCGCGATAAACGCGGCGCTTGAAGGGGACGATCAGATCGGGCAGCGCCAGCGGCTGCACCCATTTCCATTCGCAGAATTCGGGCGGGTTATGCGCGTCCAGCCGGATTTCCTCGTCGCTGCCGGCAAAGCGGGCCAGCAGCCAGGTCTGGCGCTGGCCGCGAAAACGCCCGCCCCACAGTTTGCCGATCAGATCATCAGGAAGATCATAGAGCAGTTCCTCGCGCGTCTGGGCGATCAGCGTCACCAGATCCTCGGTAACGCCGGTTTCCTCCCACAGTTCGCGCAAGGCGGCCTGGCGCACGTCCTCGCCGTCATCGACGCCGCCTTGAGGCATCTGCCAGGCATCGCCTTCCTTGTTGTCGATGCGCTTGCCGACAAAGGCGAGGCCATCGGCATTGACCAGCATCACGCCAACGCAGGGGCGATAGGGAAGGGCGGCGGCGCTCACGGCGGTCTCCATTGGCTGGGCGGAAAGGGCGGCGCCATCGCGCCACAAGCGTGCAAGGCCGCCACAAATCGCTCGAACCCGTCCCATAGGCGGCGCATTGACGCTTGACTAGCCGGGCCTGCCGGCGCTTTGCGAAAAGGGTGCGGGCCAAGGCGGGTTTTTGGCCTGACAGATTTTCTCGTTTGTGTTTGAGCGGGTGAAACGTAGGGGGCGCAGGTGACTTTGGCATAAGCGCCACCCCAGAGGATAACGATGGCAACGATCCTGGCCGATAGCGATTTCGCGGCAACCCCGCGCGACAATTCTGTTCCCGAAGCGGTCGTGGTCCGCTTCGCCGGCGATTCCGGTGATGGCATGCAGCTCACCGGCGGTCAGTTCACGCTGTCCACCGCGCTGGCCGGCAACGACCTGGCCACATTCCCCGATTTTCCGGCTGAAATCCGCGCGCCGCAAGGCACGCTGTTTGGCGTTTCCGCCTTCCAGATCAATTTCGGATCGACCGAGATCAGCACCGCCGGCGATGCGCCCGACGTGCTGGTGGCGATGAACCCGGCCGCGCTGAAGACCAATGTCGGCGCGCTCAAGCCCAGCGGGCTGATCATCGCGGACAGCGGCGAATTTTCGAAGCGCAACCTTGAAAAGGCCAAGTACGAGAGCAATCCGCTTGAGGATGGCAGCCTGTCGAAGTGGGATCTGCTGGCCTTCGACATCAGCGCGCTGACGCTGGAATCGGTCAAGCCCTTCGGCCTTGGCAACAAGGAAGCGCTGCGCTGCAAGAACATGTGGACGCTGGGCCTGGCGCTGTGGATGTTCGACCGCGACCGCGCCCCGCTGATCGACTGGCTGAACGCCAAGTTCAAGAAGAACCCGGTGCTGGCCGAGGCCAACATCGCCGCGCTCAACGCGGGCCACGCCTATGGCGAGACGGCCGAGCTTTCGGGGCCGCTCAGGAAGCTGCACCTCGATCCGGTGCCGTCCGATCCGGGTCTGTACCGCACCGTCACCGGCGCCGAAGCGGTCAGCCTTGGCCTTGTCGCCGGTGCGCAACTGGCGGGCCTGCCGATGTTCTTCGGCGGCTATCCGATCACGCCCGCATCCGCGATCCTGCACAACCTGGTGAAGATGAAGGAATTCGGCGTCACCACCTTCCAGGCGGAAGACGAGATCGCGGCGATCTGTTCGGCCATCGGTGCGTCCTATGCCGGGCAGCTTGGCGTCACTTCGTCGTCCGGCCCCGGCATCGCGCTGAAGGGCGAGGCGATGGGCCTTGCGATCATGACCGAACTGCCGCTGGTCATCGTCAACTCGCAGCGCGGCGGCCCGTCCACCGGCCTGCCGACGAAGACCGAACAGTCGGACCTGTACCAGGCCGTCTATGGCCGCAACGGCGATGCGCCGATGCCGGTCATCGCCGCGCGCTCTCCCTCCGACGCGTTCGACTGCGCGATCGAGGCCTGCCGCATCGCGGTGCAGTACATGACCCCGGTGATGCTGCTGACCGATGGCTATATCGCCAACGCGGCGGAACCGTGGCAAGTGCCCGATCCTGCCACGTTCGCGCCGTTCCCCGTGACCTTCCTGGAAGAACGCAACGGCCCCGATGGCTCGCTGCTGCCCTTCAAGCGCGACGAGAACGGCGTGCGTCCGTGGATCAAGCCCGGCACGCCGGGCATGATGCATCGCATCGGCGGCATCGAAAAGGCGATCGACACCGGCAACATCGACTATGCCCCCGCCACGCACCAGGCCCAGACCGACGCCCGCAAGGCCAAGATCGATGGCGTGGCCAAGAGCATCCCGGCGCAGGACGTCAACCTTGGCACCACGTCGGGCAAGCTCGTCGTCGTCGGCTGGGGGTCCACTTTCGGGCCGATCCACCAGGCGGTGCGCCGCGCGCGGGCCAAGGGGATCGACGTCAGCCATGTCCACGTCCGCCACATCTGGCCGCTGCCGGAAAACCTGGGCGACCTGCTGCGCGGGTTCGACAACGTGCTGGTGCCCGAAATGAACACCGGCCAGTTCAAGACCGTGCTGCGCGATCAGTATCTGGTCGATGCCCGTCCGCTGACCAAGACCAGCGGCCAGCCCTTCACCATCGCCGAGATCGAGGCCGCCATCGCCACGTTCTTCGATGGAATTTCCGACAACGAGGGCGGCGATCTGGCTGCCGACACCACCCAGCTTCCCAGCATCAAGGGGGTCAACCCGTGAACGACATGAGCCCGATCCAGACCACGCTGAAGGACTGGGAAACCGATCAGGAAGTCCGCTGGTGCCCCGGCTGCGGCGACTATGCGATCCTCAAGGCCGTGCAGCGCACGCTGCCCGAGCTGGGCGCCGATCCGGCCAAGACGGTGTTCGTATCGGGCATCGGCTGCTCCAGCCGTTTCCCGTACTATGTCGAAAGCTTCGGCTTCCACACCATCCACGGCCGCGCGCCGGC
>JADLHU010000005.1 GCA_020848655.1 Novosphingobium sp. | reverse complement strand
TGCCGGTGGGCCTTGGCGCGGGTGCGACCTATTACCGCGAGGATATTTCCAACCTCGATCAGCGCGTCGAGGCTTTCGCGGCGCGCGCCGACGTGACGGTGCCCGTGTCGCAGACCGTGGCGCTGGTCGGGGGCGTGGGTTACGAACATGTCGAGATTTCCAGCCGCGACGCGCTGCGCGATGCGGCCGGCGATCCGGTGGTCGGCCCCAATGGCCGCTATGTGACCGACAAGAGCAGCCCGCGCGTGCTGGCCTATGACGTCGATGGGCTGATCTGGGATGCCGGCGTGATCTGGCGGCCCAGCCGCCGCACCGCGCTGGAAGCCCATATCGGCCGCCGCTATGGCTCGACCAGCGGTTATGGCAGCTTCGCCTATGCGCCGAATGCGCGCAGTTCGTTCAACGTCTCGGTCTATGACAACGTCGCCGGCTTTGGCGGGCAGGTGAACCGGGCGCTGGCCGATCTGCCCAGCGAGTTCTCGTCGGTGCGCAATCCGCTCACCGGCGATATCGGCGGCTGCGTCGCCACGCTGGAGAAGGGCAGTTGCCTGCCCGGCTCGCTCAGTTCGGTGCGGTCTTCCACCTTCCGTGCGCGGGGCGTGATGGCGACCTATGGCGTCGATCTGGGCCGCTATTCGGCCGGCATCGGCGGCGGCTACGATCGCCGCCGCTTCATCGGCGCGCGCGGCACGGTGCTGGAAGCGGCCAATGGCCAGACCGACGAGAATTTCTGGCTCTCGACCTATCTCAACGGCCGCATCGACCAGCATTCCAGCTTCGCCACGTCGCTGTATGTCAACTGGTTCCAGAGCGGATCGGTGCTGGAAGGCGATACGTCCGCCGTGGGCGCGACGGCGGCCTACAACCGCCTGCTGATGCGCAACCTGACGGCGACCGCCGCGCTGGGCCTCGATGGCGTGAAGCGCGAAGCGCCGCTCGAGGATGACTGGACGGCCTCGGCGCTGGTCTCGGTCCGCTACAACTTCTGAGCCTGAGGGAAGCACACCATGTTCGATGACTTTTACGGGCTTTCAGGACGGCCCTTCCAGCTTACCCCCGATCCGGCGTTCTATTTCGAGAGCGTGACGCACCGCAAGGCGCTGTCGTACCTTGGCTATGGGCTGGCGCAGGGCGAAGGCTTCATCGTCATCACTGGCGAGGTCGGCGCGGGCAAGTCCACGCTGGTCGCGCACCTGATGGCGACGATCGACGCCGAACGGCTGACCGCCGCGCAGATCGTCACCAGCAAGCTGGGCGGCGAGGAACTGGTCCATGTCGTCGCGCAGGCCTTCGGGCTGGACATCGGCGGGCATGACAAGGCCTCGGCGCTGGGCGCGATCGAGGGCTTCCTGCACGACGAGGCGCGCGCTGGCCGCCGCTGCCTGCTGATCGTCGATGAATCGCAGAACCTTTCGGTGGAAGCGCTGGAAGAGCTGCGCATGCTGTCGAACTTCCAGCTTGGCGCGCATCCGCTGCTGCAGACGCTGCTGCTGGGCCAGCCTGAATTCCGCGCGATGCTGCTCGATCATCCGGCGCTGGAGCAGTTGCGCCAGCGCGTGATCGCGATCCACCACCTCGATGCGATGGGCGCGGACGAAGTGCGCCCCTATATCGAACATCGCCTGGCCCGCGTCGGCTGGACGGGGCGCCCCGCGTTCGAGGATCGCCTGTTCGACGAAGTGTTCAAGGTGACGGGCGGCGTGCCGCGCCGCATCAACCAGTTGCTCAGCCGCCTGCTGCTGCTGGGCGCGGTCGAAAAGCGCGAGCGGATCGACGGCGCGATGCTCCAGCAGGTCATGGCCGAACTGAACGAGGACGGCACGCTGTCGGTCGTTTCGATGGCGGTGAAGCCCGCCGTGGCCGAACCCGCCGCGCCGCAAGCCGTCAGCCAGGCGCCGGCCGCGCCGGGGCCGGACCTTGCCGCCGCGCTGGCGGAGCGCGACGCGCAGATCGCCGAATTGCAGCAGGCCTTCCTCGAACTCGCCAATTCGGTCGAGGCGGGGGCGAGGCCGGCGCAGGTATCCGATGCGGGCCAGATCGGCGCGCTGACCGAGCGGCTGGCATCGCTGGAAGCGCGCCTGCTCGAACAGGATCGCACCGTGCGCCACACGCTGACCATGCTGATCGAATGGATCGAGGAAGACCTCGGCCACCGCGCGGCGGCCTGATCGGGCGCGGGAGCAGCTTTGGTGGACAGGCTTCAGCCGATCAATGGCCTTTCGGTCGATGTCGAGGACTGGTTCCAGGTCGGCGCGTTCGAACACGTGATCGAGCGGGGAAGCTGGGATTCGCTGAACCTGCGGGTTGAGCGCAATTGCGACGCCATCCTGGAGATGTTCGACGCGGCCGGGGTCAAGGCCACGTTCTTCACGCTGGGCTGGGTGGCGCAGCGCCACCCCGCGCTGATGCGCCGCATCGCCGCCGCCGGGCACGAAGTCGCCAGCCACGGCTGGGATCACCAGCGCGTGTTCCGCATGGACGCCGCCGCCTTCGCGCGCGACCTGGATACCAGCCGCAAGGCCATCGAGGATGCGTCGGGCGTGGGCGTGACCGGCTATCGCGCGCCCAGCTTCTCGATCGACCAGCGCACGCCCTGGGCTTATGAAGTGCTGGCGGCGCAAGGCTATGCCTATAGTTCCAGCGTCGCGCCCGTGGTCCACGATCACTATGGCTGGCGTGATGCGCCGCGCTTTGCGTTCCGGCCGCTGGCGGGCGCCGGCCTGATCGAGATTCCGGTCACCACCGCGATGCTGGGCAGCCGGCGGCTGGCGGCGGGTGGGGGCGGCTTCTTTCGCGTGCTGCCCTATGCGTTCTCGCGCTGGGCGATCCGCCAGGTGAACCGGCGCGATGGACGTCCGGCGATCTTCTATTTCCACCCATGGGAAATCGATCCGCAGCAGCCGCGCGTCGCCCATGCGCCGCTGCGCTCCAGGCTGCGCCACTATACCAATCTCGATGCCATGGCCGGCAAGCTGCGCCAACTGGTGCGCGAATTCGCCTGGGGGCGGATGGACGCGCTGGCGGCGCGCGAGGCGGCGCTGGCCGTCCCGATGGCCGCATGAACGCGCCCTTCGCCCCGACGCACGAAAGCGTGCGCCTGATCCGCCCGGCCGATGCCGGGCAGGCATCCCGTATCGAGGCCTTCCTTGCCGCGCATCCGCGCGCCACGCCGTTCCACCGCCCGGCCTGGCTTGCCGCCGTGGCCGCAGGCACGGGCAACGCCGCGCTGGCGCTGGTGGCCGAGCGCGACGGCGCGATCACGGCCTATCTGCCGTTCAGCGAAATCCATTCGCCGGTGTTCGGGCGGCTGTTGGCGTCTTCGGGCTTTGCCGTGTGCGGCGGCCTGCTGACCACGCCGGGCAGCGATGCCGGGGCGATGTTCGCGGCGGCCGAGGAAACGGCGCTGCGCCGGTCCTGCCCGGCCATCGAGCTGCGCGGCGGTGAGCTTCCGGGCGCGCGCGCCGGCTGGCGCATCCGCACCGATTCGCATTGCGGCTTTATCGCGCCGCTGGCCGTCGACGACGACGCGCAGCTTCTGGCCGTGCCGCGCAAGCAGCGCGCCGAAGTGCGCAAGGGCCTGGCCCAGTCGCTGACCGTGGAAACCGGCACCGCCGAAGCGGATCGCGCCGCGCATTATGCGGTCTATGCCGAAAGCGTGCGCAACCTGGGCACGCCGGTGTTCCCGCGCGCGCTGTTCGATGCCGTGCTCGACCGGTTCGGCCCCGACGCGGACATCCTGACCGTGCGCCACGAAGGCCGGCCCGTCGCCAGCGTGCTGTCGCTGTATCATCGCGGCGCGGTGATGCCGTATTGGGGCGGCGGCACCCGCGCGGCGCGGGGCTTGCGCGCCAATGACCGGATGTATTTCGAACTCATGCTCCACGCCCGCCGCAAGGGGTGCACGCATTTCGATTTCGGCCGCTCCAAGACGGGCAGCGGCGCCTATGATTTCAAGCGCAACTGGGGATTCGTGCCCGAGCCGCTGTCCTATGCCACGTGGACCGCGCCGGGCCAGCCGCCGCGCGATGCCGATCCCACCAGCGCCAGGCACGCCTTGCAGATCGCGCTGTGGCAGCGGTTGCCGCTGGCGGTGGCCAATCGTCTTGGACCCTGGATAGCGCGAGGACTGGGCTGATGACCGAGATACTTTTCATCGCGCACCGCATTCCGTTTCCGCCCGATCGCGGCGACAAGATCCGTTCGCACCATATCCTCAAGCGCCTGTCGCGCATCGCGCCGGTTCACGTCGCGACGTTTGCCGATGATGATCACGATCTGGCCGAGGAAGTGGAACTGGCCGCCATCGCCGCCAGCTATCGGCTGGTCGGCCGATCGCGGCCGCTGGCGCTTTCGGGCATGCAGGCGCTGGCCAAGAAGCGCCCGGTCAGCCTGACGGCCTTCCACGACCGGACGCTGGCCGCCTATGTTCGCGATGTCATCGATACGCGCCCGATTTCGGTGATCTATGTGTTTTCCGGGCAGATGGGGCAATATGTGCCCGCCGATTTCCAGGGCCGCGTGGTCATGGATTTCGTCGATGTCGATTCCGCCAAGTTCGAGGCCTACGCCGCGCGTCGGGGCGGGCCGATGGGCTGGATCGAGGCGCGCGAAGGCCGCCTGCTGCGCGCCGAGGAAGAGCGGCTGGCCTGCCGCGCCGACGTGAGCCTGTTGGTCGCGAAACCCGAAGTGGACCTGTTCCTTTCGCGCCTGCCCGAAGAGCTTGCGGCCTGCGTCGATGTGCGGGTGCTGGGCAACGGGATCGACAGCCAGGGCTTCGATCCCGCGCGCGTTGCCCCGACGCAGCTTATGGCCAGCCCGCCCGGAGCGCGCCTGATCTTCACCGGGCAGATGGATTATATGCCCAACATCACCGCCGCCGAGCGCGTGATCGAGCGCATCCTGCCACAAGTCCGCGCCGAAATCCCCGACGCCACCTTCCACGTTGTCGGGCGCAATCCGCCAGCGGCGCTGCTCGACCGGCACGGCCGCGACGGCGCGTTCGTCTGGGGGCGGGTGGATGATATCCGCCCGTGGCTGAAAGCCGCCACGCTGGCGCTGGTGCCACTGGATATCGGGCGCGGCGTGCAGAACAAGGTGCTGGAAGCGATGGCGATGGAATTGCCCGTGGTGCTGACGTCCGAGGCGGCAACGGGCATCCCCGGCATCGACGGCACGCATTTTCAGATCGCGGACAGCGACGGCGGGCTGGCCCGCGCGGTCAAGATGCTGCTGAGCGATACGCGGCGGGCGCGGATCATGGGCATGGCCGCGCGCCGTTTCGTGGTGGAAGAAGCAAGCTGGCGCTCCGCGCTGGCAGCGCTGCCCGAGATCATCGGCTGGCGAACGCGCCCGCGCACGGTGCGCGATGCCGCCTGAAGCCGGCACCGCGGTGCTGGCGCGATGGCCCCGGCTGGCGGCGCTGCCGCCCGCCTGGCAGCGCGCCGGGCTGGCCACGGCATTTGCCTGGCTGGGCCTGATCGCGCTGTTCCTGGCCGCTTGGGCGGCCATGGCCGGGCAGTGGTGGAACAGTTCCACCTACAATCATATCCTGCTGGTTCCGGCCATCCTGGCCTGGCTGGTGGCGCAGCGCGCGCCGCACCTGGCCCGGCTGGAGCCGCAGGGCTGGTGGCCGGGGCTTGTCATCGCGGCGTGCGCCGTGCTGGCCTGGGTGCTGGGCGCCTTCGCCGGGTTGACGATCGCGCGCGAACTGGGCGCGGTGGGATTGCTCATCGCGGCGGTGCTGGCGATCAACGGGCCGCGCGTGGGCGCGGCGCTGGCCTTTCCGCTCGCCTATATGCTGCTGCTGGTGCCCTTCGGCGATGAACTGGTGCCGCCCTTGCAGATGGTGACGGCGGCGATCACGATCGCGCTGGTCCACGCCAGCGGCATCGCGGCCAGCATCGATGGCGTGTTTATCGCGACGCCCGCCGGGCTGTTCGAAGTGGCAGAGGCCTGTTCGGGGGTGAAATTCCTGATCGCGATGATCGCGTTCGGGCTGCTCGTCGGCAATGTCTGCTTCCTGGGCTGGCGGCGGCGCGTGGCGTTCATGGCGGTGTGCCTGGCGGTGCCGGTGCTGGCCAACGGCGTGCGCGCCTGGGGCACGATCTTCGCGGCGCAATACGTGGGCGTGGAAGCGGCGGCCGGCTTCGATCACATCGTCTATGGCTGGATATTCTTCGCCATCGTCATCGCGCTGGTGCTGGCGCTGGCGTGGCGCTTCTTCGATCGGCCGCTGGACGATCCCGGCGTCGATGCCGGGGCGATTCTGGCGTCGCCGCTGCTGGGCCGGCTGGCGGGCCTGCGCATTGCGCTTGCCCCGGCGCTGATCGCGCTGGCGGCGCTGGCGCTGGGCGGAGTGCTGTGGGCGCGCACCGCCGACAGCATCGCCGCACCGCTGCCGCGCCAGGTGTTCCTGCCCGAAGTGCCGGGCTGGACCCGGGTCGATTATCGCCCGCAGGTGTGGTGGGAACCGCGCGCGGACGGGGCGGACCATCGCCTGCTCGGCAGCTATGCCGATGCCGCCGGCAACCGCGTCGATGTGTTCGTGGCGCTTTACGATGCGCAGCGCGAAGGCAAGGAAGCCGGCGGCTTCGGCGAAGGCGCGCTGACCGCCAACACCGCCTGGGCCTGGCAATCGCCCGGTCCGCAAGCCGGTGGCGTGCGCGGTGAACGCTTGCTTGCGCTGGGTCGGGTAGAGCGGCTGGCCTTCACCTGGTATCGCAGCGGCGGCGTGCTGACTGGCAGCAACGCGCGCCTGAAACTGGCCAACATCACCGATCGCCTGCTGCTGCGCGCCCGCCCTACCGCCACGTTGATCCTTTCCGCCGAGGAACGCCCCGGGCATCCCGCCGCCGCCGCCATCGACGCCTTCCGCCGCGCGGCCGGGCCGGTCGATGCGTGGATGGACCGCGTGGCCGGCGTCGGGTAAGCGCCGGCTGATGTGCGGGATTGCGGGAATATTTCATTTATCGACGCCCAAGCCGGTCGATCCGGCGCGGGTCGAGCGGATGTGCGATGCCCTGGCGCATCGCGGGCCTGACGGGCACGGCGTGTGGACCGCGCCCGGCGTCGGGCTGGGGCATCGCCGTCTGTCGATCATCGACGTTGCCGGATCGCCGCAGCCGATGGCGTCCACCGATGGCCGCGCCATGCTGGTCTTCAACGGCGAGATCTATAACTACCGCGAACTGCGCGAGGAACTGCGCGCCGGCGGCGCGGTGTTCCACACCGATGGCGACAGCGAGGTGATCCTGGCCGCGTGGCAGCGCTGGGGCGTGGATTGCCTGCCGCGCCTGTCGGGCATGTTCGCCTTCGCGATCTATGACCTGGAAAAGCGCAGCCTGTTCCTGGCGCGCGACCGGCTGGGCGTGAAGCCGCTGTTCCTGGCGCCGCTCAGCGATGGCAGCGTGATCTTCGGATCGGAACTGAAAGCGTTGACCGCGCATCCGCTGCTGCGCCGCGAGGCCGATCCGCTGGCGGTGGAGGACTACCTTGCCTGGGGCTATGTGCCCGATACCCGTTCGAGCCTGAAAGGCGTGCACAAGCTGCCCGCCGGGCATTACCTGCTGCTGCGCCACGATGCCGACCTGCCGCGCCCCGTGCAGTGGTGGGACGTGTCGTTTGCCGATCGGCGGCGTGGCTCCACCGCCGATCTGGAAGCCGAACTGCTGCACCTGATGCGCCAGGCGGTGACATCGCGCATGGTTGCGGACGTGCCGCTGGGCGCGTTCCTTTCGGGCGGGGTGGACAGTTCCAGCGTCGTCGCGCTGATGGCCGAAGCCAGCGGCGATCCGGTGCGCACGTGCAGCATCGGCTTCGATGTCGCCGCGCTGGATGAAAGCGATTATGCGCGCCAGGTGGCCGAACGCTTCGGCACCGATCACCGCAGCCGCATGGTCTCGCCCGATGATTTCGGCGCGATCGACCAGCTTGCCGCGATGTTCGACGAGCCGTTCGCCGATGCTTCGGCGCTGCCCACCTGGCGCGTCTGCCAACTGGCGCGCGAGACGGTGACGGTGGCGCTGTCGGGCGATGGCGCGGACGAGGCGCTGGCCGGCTATCGCCGCCACGTGTTCCAGCACGCCGAGGATCGCATGCGCTCTGTGCTGCCCTCGGGGCTGCGCCGGCCGCTGTTCGGCGCGCTGGGGGCCATCTATCCCAAGGCGGACTGGGCGCCCCGGCCGCTGCGCGCCAAGACCACGCTGCTCGCGCTCGCCGCGAGCAGCGAGGAAGGCTATGCGCGCGCGCTGTCCGTGGTGCCGCCGGACCTGCGCGATACGCTCTATACCTCCGATTTCCTGCGGCTGCGCGGCGATTATCGCGCCGAACACGCGCTGCAGGACCTGATGCGCGGCGCGCCGGCGCGGTCCGGGCTGGACCGGGCGCAATATGCCGATCTCAAGTTCTGGCTGCCCGGCGATATCCTCACCAAGGTCGATCGCGCCAGCATGGCGGTCAGCCTCGAAGCACGTGAGCCGCTGCTCGACCATCGCCTGATCGAATTCGCGGCCGGTCTGCCCGAAGCGCTGCGCACGCGCCAGGGGCAGGGCAAGTGGCTGATGAAGCGCGCGATGCGGCGTTACCTGCCCGACACCATCCTCTACCGCCCCAAGCAGGGCTTCGTCACGCCGATCGCGCAGTGGCTGCGCGGCCCCCTGGCGGGCAGCGCGCGGGCGATCGGCGAAAGCGCCGCGCTGGCGCGCACGGGCTGGTTCGATACGAAACGGCTGGGAGAGATCGCCGCCGCGCACATCGCCGGCCGGTCGGACCATTCGCGCCTGCTCTGGCAATTGCTGATGCTCGACAAGTCGCTGACCGGGCTTGGCATCGGCGGCTGAACGCCCGGCCATCGATCTCGCGCCGCCGCGCGGGCCACGCCAGAGTCGTCCCCAGAGTCGTCCGAAGAATTTGTTCCAAGCCTTTCGCAGAACGGGAGAATCCGTTTCGTGCCCACTGGTGAACAGATCGCTTATGGTAAATACGGATTGGGCGGGAATTGATTCGCCGGACAAGCCTTTTTCCGGCTGATTCCTTGAATGCGGGCGTACTCCTTGTGGAATAGCGCCGATAATTAAAGTTATACACCAATATGATGAAAATCTATCTTTGGTGTATCAAAATCTAAACTTTAACCTTTTCCCAAATTTCCTAAAAATCGAACGTCCGTGGCAATTTTCTCGGCCTGTGCGCTTGGGCTTTATATGACGATTTTTGTGCGGCACGTCGATCCATTCGATCAATTCATCGCAGGGCTTAAGATTTCCTTTGCCAAGACACTTGTTGTTGGCATAGATTCTCGTTGCCGCAGATAATCACAAAGAGGGACGTGGCGGGTCGTGAACAGGGGTAGATATGGATCGGCTTTCTGGCGATCTCGATGGACGGAATGACAGTGGGTCGGTCGCGGATGTTTCCGCGATTCCGCTGAAAAGTGATGCCGAACTGCTTTTGGACCAGTCGGGCAGGCGCCTGGCGGTTCCAGAAAAACTTCTCAGTCTCGCCGAACTCGATGTTCTTTACGATGATGACAGGCAAGCGCTGTGGACTTTCATGCGTCCACGCGGGCGGCCCAGTTTCACGCCGCCGATGCTTGCCGATTTCGAACAGTGGCAATCGCTTATATCGCAGAACTTCGGGCCGGACGGCGTTCCGCTCAAGTATCTGGTGCTGGGCAGCAGGGCAAAGGGCGTGTTCTGCTTTGGCGGCGATCTTGAACTGTTCCATCACCTGATCCGCCAGGGGGATCGCGAAGCGCTGGCCGCCTATGGCTATCGCTGCGTCGAAATCCTCAACCGCAATCGCCATTCGCTGGGCCTGCCGATCGTCACGATCGGACTGGTGCAGGGGCAGGCGCTGGGCGGCGGGTTTGAAGCGCTGCTGTCGTTCGATTTCATCATCGCCGAACGCGGTTCCACCTTCGGGCTGCCGGAAGTGACCTTCGGCCTGTTCCCCGGCATGGGCGCGCACGCCATTCTTTCGCGCAAGCTCGGCACGGCGGTGTCCGATCGCCTGATCCTCTCGAACGAGACGTTCTCGGCCGAAGACATGTACGATCTCGGCCTGGTTCACCAGCTCGCGCCGGAAGGCGAAGGCGTGGCCACGGTGCGCGAGTTCATGGCCAAGTCCGATCGCCGCCATGCCGGCCTCGTCAATGCCCGGCGCGCGACCCGCGTTGCCGCGCCGATCGAAATGGCCGAATTCCGCCAGATCGTCGATCTGTGGGCCGACGCCGCGCTGCAACTGCGCGAACAGGATCTCAAGCTGATGCAGCGCCTTGCCAACGCGCAGACGCGGCTGATCGCCAAGGCGTCCTGATTACGGGTAAAGCGGCGGCGGATCACGGTCCGCCGCCTTTTTCTGGGCGACCTTATTCCTCGCCGTGGCCCAGCGCCAGGTAGTCGTCGCTCTGCATCTCGTTCAGGCGGCTGACCGTGCGTTCGAATTCGAAGCGGCCGTCACCGGCGGCATAAAGCTCGTCCGGTTCGGCATCGGCGGTGACGAACAGCTTGACCTTGTGTTCGTACAAGGCGTCGATCAGCGTCACGAAGCGAGCCGCCTCGTTGCGGTTGTCCGGCCCCATGCGCGGGATGCCGACCAGGATCACGGTGTGATAGGCGCGGGCGATGGCCAGATAGTCCGAAGCGCCGCGCGCCTCGCCGCACAAGCGCTTGAAGCTGAACACCGCCACGCCCTTCAGGCTGCGCGGCACATGCAGCGTGCGCCCGCCCACGTCGAGTTCGGCCGATGGCACGTGCGCGATGTCTTCGGGCGAATAGTCGGTCAGGCGATAGAACGCCTCGCGCACTTGCGCGGTTGCCGTTTCGCCCAGCGGGGTGTGCCAGGTGGCCATGCCGCCCAGGCGCTGCATGCGGTAATCGACCGGGCCGTTCAGCGTCAGCACGTCGAGGTCGCGCTCGATCAGTGCGATGAACGGCAGGAAATGCTCGCGGTTGAGGCCGTCCTTGTACAGATCGCGCGGGGCGCGGTTGGACGTGGTGACGATCGTGACCTGGTGATCGACGATCAGCGCGGTGAACAGCCGGCTCATGATCATGGCATCGGCGGAATTGTTCACGACCATTTCGTCGAACGCCAGGCAGCGCATGTCGCGCGCCAGCGTGGCGGCGACGGGCGGGATCGGATCGCCTTGTTCTTTCTTGCGTTCTTCCCGCAGGAGCGCGTGGACTTCGAGCATGAAGGCGTGGAAGTGGACACGCCGCTTCTGGGTGATTTTCAGGCTGTCATGGAACAAGTCCATCAGCATGGACTTGCCGCGCCCGACCCCGCCCCAGATATAGAGGCCGCGCGGCGCCTCGCGCTTCTTGGCGAAGAGCTTGCCCAGCAAGCCGCCGCCCGATTGGGCCGATTCGAGTTCGCGCTGGAGCCGGTCCAGCCGCTCGGCCGCGTCGGACTGCTCGGCATCGGCGCGCAGTTCGCCGGAGGCGAGCAGGGCCTCGTATCGGGCGAGGACGCTGGTCATTGCACGGTCGGCTTGCGAACCGTGCCCGAAAACGAGCCGACGATGACATCGTCCTGCACCACCAGCCCGCGCAGGAAGGCCAGCCGCCGCGTCTCGCGCAGCACGTCGACCACCGCGTCGAGCGGCTTGCCTGGATCGCCGGGGCTGATGAACTGCGATGACAGATCGACGGTGGACGCGCTTTCCGCGCGCACGCCGTGCGCGAAATGAAGCGTGGCGAACAGCGACATGTCCATCAATCCCAGGATAATGCCGCCATGGATATTGCCGGCGTTGTTCCTGTGGCTTTCCTGCGGGATGATCCGCACGCGCACGCTGCCCGGCCCTTCGGCGCGGACTCTCGCGCCGCCCAGGATGGCTTCGTTGTAAAGCGTGGGATCATTCAGTCGCCAGCGATGCCAGCCGGGATGATCCGGGTCGGGCAGGCAGGTGAAGTGCGTCCTGCCCGCCGCGTCGCCTTCGTCGCGCACGCTGTGGGCCTCAGACGTGCCGTTCCGCCTGCATCTTCTTGATTTCGGCAATGGCGCGCGCCGGCGACAGGCCCTTGGGGCAGACGTTGGCGCAGTTCATGATGGTGTGGCAGCGATAGAGGCGGAAGGGATCTTCCAGCTCGTCGAGCCGCTCGCCCGTCATCTCGTCGCGGCTGTCGGCCAGCCAGCGATAGGCCTGGAGCAGGATCGCCGGGCCAAGGAACTTGTCCGAATTCCACCAGTAGCTGGGGCACGAGGTGGAGCAGCAGGCGCACAGGATGCACTCGTAAAGGCCATCGAGCTGCTCGCGCTGTTCGGGGCTTTGCAGGCGTTCCTTGCCCGAAGGCGTGGTGGACACGGTTTGCAGCCAGGGGCGGATTGAGGCGTACTGCGCATAGAAATGCGTGAAATCGGGAACCAGGTCCTTGATCACTTCCATGTGCGGCAGCGGGGTGATGCGGATATCGCCCGAAAGGTCTTCTATCGCGGTGGTGCAGGCCAGGCCGTTGCGCCCGTTCATGTTCATCGCGCACGAACCGCAGATGCCTTCGCGGCAGGACCGGCGGAAGGTCAGCGTCGGGTCCTGCTCGCTCTTCATCTTGATGAGCGCGTCGAGCACCATCGGCCCGCAATTGTCGAGATCGATCTCGAACACGTCGTAGCGCGGATTCTCGCCGCTGTCGGGATCGTAGCGATAGACGGTGAACTTCTTCACCCGCGCCGCGCCTTGGGCGCTGTGATGCTTGCCCTTCTTGCTGACAACGCTGTTCTTGGGGAGAGTGAAGGTCGCCATATCCGATTCCTGTTGCCCGCGGTCCCGAAACCGCCTGATCGTGCCCCTCTCTCTAGCGATTCACCGCGCCGGGGCAAGTGCGGCTTCGCGATCGCGATATGTTCAGCGCCCGAGGATCATGGTCGAGGTGGCGCCGCCGGCCGTGCGCCATCTGTTTCCGGGCCTATTTCTGGCAGGCGACGATCGCGGCGATGACGTTCAGCGTATCTTCGGGATCGCGCACCCGCACGGTATCCAGCCCGATTTCCTTGGCCGGGTAATCGTTGCCGCCGGGGAAGATGGCATCGCCGATGAACAGCATGTCATCCAGCGCGATGCCGCTGTGATCGCGCAGCCGCTTGAGACCATAGCCCTTGTCGACGCCTTCGCGGGTGATGTCGATCGACGTGGCGCCGCCCATGTTGATGGCCAGGCCCGGCAGGCGGGTGCGCAGATCGGCCTGGATCACCTTGCGCTTGGCGAAATCGGGGTCCCAGGTTTCCTTGGCCGAAATCGGGGCCTGCTGGCCCAGCGCCGAAAAGGTGATCTGGCTGCCGCGATCCTCGATCCGCTCTCCCCAGGATTCCTCCGGTTGCAGCCCGGTGGCCTCCAGCGAGGCGTTGAACGCGGCGATAATGCGCGCGCGTTCGTCGGCGTCGAACAGTTCGGCATAGACCGTGGACCACGCGCCATCGCGGTGGACGAACAGCTTGGTGCCGGTGGTGGGCATCAGCCACAACCGCGAAAGGTCGGCGTGGGGCGGCAGGCGGCTGGCGACCTGCTTTTCGAACTGCGGCCAGTCCCCGCCGGAAATCACCGCGACATGCGCCACCGACAGCAGATCGCACAGCGCCTCGGCCATGTCCGGGCCGATGGCCTGTTTGCTTTCGGCAAGGGTGCCATCAAGGTCGAAAGCCACGAGCTGTTTCAAGGGTCAGGTTCTCCGGTGCTTCTTGGGCAGAACTGCTCATAGGGCAAAATGTTGCCATTTCAATTGCTGCGAATGCGAAGCGGCGTTTCGAAGCGCAGGGGAAGCCCATCCGCGCCGCGCTGATTCCCGCGCCGCTGCGCCGGATAATGGCCTTGCCGGGCGACGTGGCCATGACAGCCATTCGATAGCGCTTGTGCTGCACTTGCGAAACGGCTTTACTCCGGGTCGGTTTGGACAGGGGCACCGTCACTTTTCATGGCAGGACAAGACTATCGCAAGCCGGTGCGCAAGGCGGTGTTTCCCGTTGCGGGGCTTGGCACGCGCTTTCTTCCGGCGACGAAGGCGATCCCGAAGGAAATGCTGCCGATCATCGACCGGCCGCTGATCCAGTATGCGGTGGACGAGGCGCGCGAGGCGGGGATCGAGCAACTGA
>JADLHU010000004.1 GCA_020848655.1 Novosphingobium sp. | reverse complement strand
TCAGTTGCTCGATCCCCGCCTCGCGCGCCTCGTCCACCGCATACTGGATCAGCGGCCGGTCGATGATCGGCAGCATTTCCTTCGGGATCGCCTTCGTCGCCGGAAGAAAGCGCGTGCCAAGCCCCGCCACGGGAAACACCGCCTTGCGCACCGGCTTGCGATAATCTTGTCCTGCCATGAAAAGTGACGGTGCCCCTGTCCAAACCGACCGCAAGTAAAGCCGTTTCGTTGTTGCAGTGCAACAGCCGGCCCTTCAATCCATCCACTGCGCTTGCCGCTTCGTCGAATCGCGCTAAACCGCGCTGATGGACAAGATCATCATTCATGGCGGGAAGCGTCTTTCGGGCAGCCTTCCCATTTCCGGGGCCAAGAACGCGGCGCTGACGCTGCTGCCCTGCGCGCTGCTGACCGACGAACCGCTGACCTTGCGCAATCTGCCGCGCCTGGCCGATATCGACGGGTTCCAGCACCTTTTGAACCAGTTCGGCGTATCGACCAGCATCGCCGGATCGCGGCCCGAGGATTTCGGCCGGGTGATGACGCTGGCGGCAACGCGGATCACCAGCACGGTCGCCCCCTATGAACTGGTGCGCAAGATGCGCGCCTCGATCCTGGTGCTGGGGCCGATGCTGGCGCGGATGGGCGAGGCAACCGTTTCGCTGCCCGGCGGCTGCGCCATCGGCAACCGTCCGATCGACCTGCACCTGAAGGCGCTGGAAGCCTTCGGCGCGCGAATCGAACTGGCATCGGGCTATGTCCGCGCGATCGCGCCCGATGGCGGGCTGCCCGGCGGGCGCTACAGCTTCCCGGTGGTGTCGGTCGGCGCGACCGAGAACGCGCTGATGGCCGCCGTGCTGGCCAGCGGCAAGAGCACGCTGCACAACGCCGCGCGCGAACCGGAAATCGTCGATCTGTGCAACCTGCTGGTGGCCATGGGCGCCGAAATTCAGGGCATCGGCACGTCGGACCTGATCATCCACGGCGTGCCGCGCCTGCACGGCGCCACCTATCGCGTGATGTCGGACCGGATCGAGGCGGGCAGCTATGCCTGCGCGGCGGCGATCACCGGCGGCGACGTGTTCCTGAAGGACGCGGTGATCGAGGAAATGGAAGCCACCGTGCAGGCGCTGCGCGATGCAGGCGTGCATGTGGAGCCGCGCGCCGGCGGGATCTATGTTGCGGCGGATGGCCCGTTGCGCGCGGTCACGCTGTCCACCGCGCCCTATCCCGGCTTCGCCACCGACATGCAGGCGCAGCTCATGGCGCTGCTCTGCCGGGCCGAAGGCGCCAGCGTGCTGACCGAGACGATCTTCGAGAACCGCTATATGCACGTGCCCGAACTCAACCGCATGGGCGCGCATATCGAGACGAAGGGCCGCACCGCCATCGTCCACGGCGTGCCCCGGCTGACCGGCGCCGACGTGATGGCGACCGACTTGCGCGCTTCGATGAGCCTGGTCATCGCCGGCCTGGCCGCCGAAGGAGAGACCAGCGTTCACCGCCTCTACCATCTCGATCGCGGGTATGAGCGGCTGGAGGAGAAGCTGGCGCTGATCGGCGCGGATATCGAGCGCGTCGGCGGGGACTGAGGCGCCCGGCCGACCGTCCTGCACGCCGGCCAGAACCGTCTGGCCGCATTCGCTGAAACCATCGCGCGCGTTCGGTGTTGGTGCCTGTGAAGCTACACAGGAGACTACCATGGGACTGCTGCAACTCGCCTTTGCCGGCGCTGTCGGCTATGGATTGTACCGCTATGCCAAGCGCAGCAAGGCGTCGACGGATCGCGTGGCGTTCGCCAGTGGCGAAACGGCGCCGGGCAATTTCACGCAAATCCGCAATGCCGGCCCGGACGCCATGCGCAGCGATCCGCCGCGCTGGGACAAGGTTGACGAAGCGAGCGACGAAAGCTTCCCCGCCAGCGACCCGCCGGCCCGCTATTGATCGCGTTGGTCTGACGATAGGAGCCGTGCGACCAGCCACAGGCGAATCGCGCCGGCCAGCCCCGGCGGGGTGCCGGCGCGAATCCGCTCGGCGTCGATTCGCGCCACCAGCGCGTTCAGCGGCACGCCTTCGTCTGCCGCCGCCTGCCGGATCATGTCCCAGAACAGCGGTTCGAGGCTGATCGAGGTCTTGTGCCCGGCGATCTCGACCGAGCGCTTGACCGGCGGGTGATAGGGAGGAACCTCCATCTGCCGGTCCGCGCCGCCCCTTGGATCAGTACAGTGGGATCAGTACATGTGCTGGCCGCCGTTGATCGAAACCGTGGACCCGGTGATGAAGCCCGCTTCTTCCGAAGCGAGGAACGCCGCGCCACGCGCGATCTCGTCGGCGTGGCCCAGGCGGCCGACCGGGATCTTGGCGATGATCTTTTCCAGCACCGACGCCGGCACGGCGGCGACCATGTCGGTATCGATATAGCCCGGTGCGATGGCATTTACCGTCACGCCGAACTTCGCGCCTTCCTGCGCCAGCGCCTTGGTAAAGCCGTGGATGCCCGATTTGGCGGCGGCATAGTTCACCTGGCCGTACTGGCCCGATTGCCCGTTGACCGAGCCGATGTTGATGATGCGGCCCCAGCCGCGTTCGCGCATGCCGGGGAACGCGGCCTTGGCCATGTTGAAGCAGCCGCCCAGATTGATGCGCATGACATCGTTCCAGTCCTCGAAGCTCATCTTGTGGAGCGTGCCGTCGCGCGTCACGCCGGCGTTGTTCACCACCACGTCGATCGGGCCGACCTCGGCCTCGACGCGGGCGCAGCCGGCCTGCGTGGCTTCATGATCGCCCACGTCCCAGCAATAGGCGGGGATGCCCGTTGCCTCGGTAAAGGCGCGCGCCTTGGCTTCGTTGCCGGCATAATTCGCCACCACCGTGCACCCTTGCGCCTTGAGCGCGATCGAAATCGCTTCCCCGATGCCTCTCGTTCCGCCGGTGACGATTGCAACGCGCGCCATAGTATCCCTCCGGGTTGTTATGAGACAATTGCTAGGTGAACTGCCGCCCGGCGGCAAGCAACCAATCCGCGCAAAAAGCCGCCGCGGGCGAAGGTTGAGGTGGAAAAGTCGGCTTGTACCGCCGCGCCGGCATCAGAAGCGGAACTGGGTGCCCAGATAGACGGCCTGGGCATCCTGCTTGCCATCGGTCAACGGTTGCAGGCGTTCGCGTTCCTGCGCGGAATAGCGCACGCCGGCGGTGACGTTGATGTTGCGCGTCAGGCGGTAGCTGCCGCCGACATCGACCTGGTTTTCCGCATCGCCGGCGAACGTGCGCGGGGCGCGGCCGGCGGCCTGTTTTTCGTCCATGACGATGCGCGGGCTGAGGCGCGGGCTGGTGCCGCTGCCGCTGGGCGCCAGGCTGAACGTCTGGAGATCGGGAATCTCGGGCTTGCGGCCTTCGCTGTTGCCGGCGCCGCTGGCGGCCAGTTCCTGCGCGAAATTGTGATAGCCGCGCGATACGCCCAGGTTGAACGCCGATGGCGCCAGCCGCAGCGGCAGCACCGTGGTTTCGGCGGTCTGCGGCAGCCTGGCGCCGCGCACCAGGATCGCGCGCGCGGTGGCCGGATCGACGCGCACCGCCACTGTCACCGACCGATCGGGGCGGTTGGGCGTGCCGGCCGGGGTAAAGGGATAGAGCGATCCCTTGGCCAGCGAGCGGATCGGAATCGGGCCGGCAAGCTGGGCGGAAGACGATGCCATGCCATCGCCGGCATCGGCCGAAGCCGCGCTGACCGGGCCGGGATCGAAGCGCGTGGAAAAGGCCAGTACCGCGCTGGGCAGCGCCAGCATGCTCACCGCGCCGGCCAGCAGCACGCCCGTGGCCGTGCCTGCCCGCGCGACGATATTGGCCGATTCGCCCGCGATCGCGGCGCCGTTCGCCAATGCTGCCCTCACAGGCATCGATCGCCCTGCGGCCACGCTGAAAATCCTCCCATGTCGTGCGCACCATTGCGCGCAAATCGGGCGTTCGCCCGCCGCGCTGGCGGGAATCGCATGGCCGTGCTTAACACAAGCTGATCGGTTCGCCCACCGCCCCCGCGACCTTGCGCGTTCAGCCGCCGTTTAGCCGTGCGCGGCCACGGCGCACTTGCCGCTCCGGCAGCGACGGTTATAGAGGCTCGATGGCGGCGGCACAGGCTGTATCCGGCGCGGGACCACAGGATTTGGAAAAGACCATGAATCGCAGCACCGACACCGGATTTCGCACTCCCCGGCTTCTCCTGCGCGCTGGCGGCCTTGCGCTGCTCGCGGTGGCGCTGGCAAGCTGCGGCGGCAAGAAGGAACGGCTCCGCCCCGACATCGCCGCCTCGAAGGTGACGACGATCGGCGTCAACAGCTATCTGTGGCGCGCCAGCCTCGATGCCCTGTCGTTCATGCCGCTGCTCCAGACCGACAGCAACGGCGGCGTGATCGTGACCGACTGGTACACCAACCCGGCCAACCCCGGTGAGCGGGTGAAAGTCACCGTCACCATCCTCGACCAGGATCTGCGCGCCGATGCGCTGCGCGTCGCGGCCAGCCGCCAGGTTGCCCAGGGCGCCAACTGGGTCGATGCGCCGGTGCAGGCGGCAACCGTGCAGAAGCTTGAGGACATCATCCTCACCAAGGCCCGCGACTTGCGCCGCAGCGCAATCGGTGGCTGATAGTAACCGACTGAAAGTAAACGATTGCCATGAGTGAGCGTTTCGATCCGTCCGTGGCGGACGGCCGCTGGCAGCGCGTCTGGGACGAGCGCCAGTGCTTTCGCGCCGACGATGCTAGCGACAAACCGCGCAGCTACGTGCTGGAGATGTTCCCCTATCCGTCGGGGCGCATCCACATCGGCCACGTCCGCAACTATACGATGGGCGACGTGCTGGCCCGCTACAAGCGGATGCAGGGCTTCGAAGTGCTGCATCCGATGGGCTGGGACGCCTTCGGCATGCCGGCGGAAAACGCCGCGATGGAAAAGGGTGTCCACCCCGGCGGCTGGACGCGCGACAATATCGCCAACATGAAGGCGCAGTTGAAGCGGCTGGGCTTCGCGCTGGACTGGAGCCGCGAACTCGCGACGTGCGAGCCGGACTACTATGGCCAGGAACAGGCGCTGTTCCTCGATCTTTACGCGGCGGGCCTCGTCTATCGCAAGGAAAGCGCGGTCAACTGGGACCCGGTCGACCAGACCGTGCTGGCCAACGAACAGGTGATCGACGGGCGCGGCTGGCGTTCGGGCGCGCTGGTGGAAAAGCGCAAGCTCAGCCAGTGGTTCCTCAAGATCACCGACTTTGCCGAGGAATTGCTCGAAGGCCTCGATACGCTCGATGGCTGGCCCGAAAAGGTCCGCCTGATGCAGGAAAACTGGATCGGCAAGAGCCAGGGCCTGCGCGCCACGTTCCGCTTCGTCGATAGCCCGCACGGGATCGAGGTGTTCACCACCCGCCCCGACACACTGTTCGGCGCAAGCTTCGTGGCGATCTCGCCCGATCACCCGCTGGCGACCGCGCAGGCGGAAACCGTGCCCGAACTGGCCGCGTTCATCGCCGACTGCAAGCGCGGCGGCACGACGGCGGCGGAACTGGAAACCGCCGAGAAGAAGGGCTTCAACACCGGCCTTTCGGTGGAACATCCGCTGAAGAAATCGTGGCACCTGCCGGTCTATGTCGCGAATTTCGTGCTGATGGATTACGGCACCGGCGCGGTCTTCGGCTGCCCGGCGCACGACCAGCGCGACCTTGATTTCGCGCGGAAATACGAACTGCCCGTCAATCGCGTCGTGGCCGAGGGCGAAGAGACCGGCCTGACCTTCGATGGCGACGAGGCCTATACCGGGCCGGGCCGCATCGTGAATTCGCAATGGCTCGATGGCATGACCATCGAGGATGCCAAGGCCGCGGTGATCGCCAGGGCGCAGCACGATGGCTGGGGCCAGGGCGAAACGCAGTACCGCCTGCGCGACTGGGGCGTTTCGCGCCAGCGCTCTTGGGGCACGCCGATCCCGTTCATCCACTGCGATGCCTGCGGCGTGGTGCC
>JADLHU010000003.1 GCA_020848655.1 Novosphingobium sp. | reverse complement strand
AGCCACGACCAGCCCGCCATCAGCAGCGTGCCGCCCGCTCCCAACACATAGGCGGCGACGATGAACGTCCAAGGATCGAACGCCTCGCGCATCAGCCGGCGGCCTTGCGGCGCAGGCGGGCTTCGGCCTGCATGTCGGCCAGGAGCGCGCGCATCCGCGCCAGCACCACGCCGCCGAAGATCAGCGAGAAGCCCAGCGTCGCCACCAGCAGCGGCCACAGGAATTCGGGCGCCATGGCCGACTTGCCCACCGAAATGCTGGGCGGCTGGTGCAGGCTGTTCCACCACAGCACCGAATAATGGATGATCGGGATGTTGACCGCGCCGACCAGCCCGAACACCGCCGTGACGCGCGATCCGCCGGCATTGCCACCCTGCGCCGCCTCGCCCAGCGCGATATAGCCGAAATAGAGGAACAGCAGCACCAGCATGCTGGTCAGCCGCCCGTCCCATACCCACCAGGTGCCCCAGGCCGGGCGGCCCCAGAGCGATCCGGTGGCCAGGCAGATCGCGGTATAGACCGCGCCCGGCACTGCAGCCGCGCGCGCGGCGATGCCGGCCAGCGGATGGCGCCAGACCAGTTCGACCAGGCTCGCCACGGCGATCGTGGTCCAGCCGCCCATGGCCAGCCAGGCCGTCGGCACATGGATGTACAGGATGCGCACCACTTCGCCCTGAAGCTGGTCGGCCGGCGCGCGAAACAGGCCCCAGGCCAGCGCGGCACCAGCCACGGCCAGGCCGGCCAGCAGCAGCAGCGGCGTTAGCCAGCGGGCCAGGCGCAGGAAACGGGCGGGATTGGCGAAGCCATGCATCGTAGCGGCGCTTTGGCAGGGGTCCGCGCGGCGAGCAAGTACGTGTTTGAACGTAGCGCCGCGCTGTCCCCGGCGATGTGCGCCCGATGGGCATGGGCAAGCGCCAGGAAGGACAGCGTGGTGAAGAAAAATGGGGCGACCGATGGGGTTCGAACCCACGACCTCCGGTACCACAAACCGGCGCTCTAACCAACTGAGCTACGATCGCCACACACCGCGTGCGAAGCCTTGCTCGACGCGGGAGCGCGCCTTTGCACAGGGCGCGCCGCTTGGGAAGTGAAAATTGCGCGGGCGCCGCAAACACTCCGATTTTCGCGCACGCGATCGCGCCCTATTCAAGGGCGCATGGCGAACCCCGGCGAATCATCCGTTGCGCAGCTATTGGCCACGCCCGGCATCCAGCGCGTGCCCTCTGCCCGGCTTGAACTGTTCATGCTGCGCGATTTCCTGAACGAAGCGGAATGCGCGGCGCTGATCGCGCGGATCGAGGCGCAGCGCCGCCCCTCGACCATCGCCGATCCCAATGGCGATGCCTATTTTCGCACCAGCGAGACCTGCGACCTGTCGTGCGACGATCCCGCCGTCGCCGCGCTCGACGCCAGGCTGACCGCGCTTTCGGGCATCGATCCCGCGCACGGTGAGCCATTGCAGGGCCAGCGCTATGAAGCGGGCCAGGAATTCAAGCCGCATACCGACTATTTCGAGCCGAACGGCCAGGATTTCCAGCGCTTCTGCGCGCTGTCGGGCCAGCGCACCTGGACGTTCATGATCTACCTGAACCACGTCCCCGAAGGCGGTGCGACGCGCTTCAAGGTGATCGGCAAGACCGTGCAGCCCGAACGCGGCAAGCTGCTCGCGTGGAACAACCGGCGGCCCGATGGCACGCTCAACCCGGCCACGCTCCACCACGCGATGAAAGTGCGCAAGGGGCTGAAATACGTGATCACGCGCTGGTATCGCGAATGGCCGTGGCAGGGGTAGGCCGCCCGCGGCGGAAACATGGCCCCACACGAAAAAGGGCGGCCCGAAGCCGCCCTTTGCCGTATCGCCAATGGCCCGCGCGGCGGGCCGCGTCCGATCAGCTCTTCTCGAGCGACAGACCGCCGAAGCGCTTGTTGAACTGGGCAACGCGGCCGCCGGCATCGAGCAGGCGCTGGTTGCCGCCGGTCCAGGCCGGGTGCGAGCTGGGATCGATATCGAGAACCAGCGTATCGCCTTCCTTGCCCCAGGTGGAGCGCGTTTCGAAGACGGTGCCGTCGGTCAGTTGCACCTTGATGGTGTGGTAGTCGGGATGGATATCGGCCTTCATCGTTCGGTCTTTCGCTTGTGGCCGGTTCCGACCGGCCTGGAAAAGGAAGCGCGGCGCATAGCTTCGCCGGCACGGTTTGTCCAGTACCGCCCCGATCAGGCGGCGGGCGGGTCTGCCACCATCGCGGTAAACTGCACTTCGCAGGTCAGCTTGCCCGCGATAGAGGCCTTGCCCCAGAACTTGCACACCCGCGCCCGCTTCTGCACGAAGCCGACGTTGAGATCGAGCAGCACGCCAGGTTCCACCGGCGCGCGGAACTTTGCCTCGTCGATCGCCATGAAATAGACGAGCTTGCCCGATCCGGCGAGTTCCAGCGTCTCTATGGCGAGGATCGCCGCGGCCTGGGCCAGCGCCTCGATCTGGAGAACGCCGGGCATGATCGGCCGTCCGGGGAAATGCCCCTGGAAGAACTGCTCGTTGAAGCTGACCGCCTTGATCGCGTGGATTTCCTCGCCGATGGTCAGCGAGAGGACCCGGTCGACCAGCAGCAGCGGATAGCGATGCGGCAGGGCGGCCAGGATCTTGGTGATGTCATAAGCGGGCGCGGTGGCTGGCACCGCGCCGCTTGCTGCGTCCGCGCTCATCTCTTTCGCCCCGAGCGGCTCTTTAGCGGCCGTCAGGCTGCTGGCCGGCGGGACGCGCCGGGGTGGCGGCAGCGCCGGCAGCCTGGCCCTGCTGGGCGGCCTGCGCGGCACGCTGTTCGCGCTGTTCGCGCGGTTCCCAGCCGGCGGGCGGAACAAGCTGCGCAGCCGGGATCAGCGTGTTCAGCTCGGTGAGGATCGCCTGGTTCAGGTTGTAGGCGTTGTTGTTCAGCGCGGCCACGGCCTGCGGGGCCAGCAGCAGCGAAATCTTGTTCTTCGCCATCGCCGCCTTCACCGCCGCGTCGATCTTGTCGGTGATCTGTTCCTCGACATAGGCTTCGGACAGGGCGACCGGCTGGACCAGGCGCTGCAGTTCCTGCTCGCCCGCGCTCTGGATCTGCTGGATCGACTGGGCCTGCTGCTGCAACGCCGCCTGATTGGCATTGGGCGCGGCGCGATCACGCGTGAACTTGTCGATCAGCGGCTGGAGCTGGCCGGCGATCGCCTTGCGGCGGGCCTCGGCCTGATCGAGCTGGGCCTTGTAGGTCACCGGGCGCTGCTGCTGCGCGGTGCGATAGGCGTTGGAATTGGCCACCACCGCATCGAGATTGGCCACGGCCAGGCCCGGAACGACCGGGCCGACAGGGGCGGCGGCGGTCGCCTGGGCGAGCGCGGTCTGCGAACCGGCGGCGAGAAGCAGGCCGGCAAGCATGGCGGACTTGAAGAGGTTCTTCATCAGAATTGCGTTCCCACGTTGAAAGTGAAAGCTTTGGTATCGTCCCCGTCACGCTTGAGGAGGACTCGGGAAAAATCGATGCGGAAGGGGCCGAACGGCGAATTCCAGTTCACGCCGATGCCGATGGCGACACGCGGCTTCCAGGTATCGCCGAGGAAGAATTCCTGGAACGGCGCGACGGTGGTGCCCAGCGCGGTCACGCCATCGCCGGAAGTCGTGCATTCCGTACCGAGCGTCGGCTGGGTATTGGAAGACACCGAAGTGGTGACGCCCTTGCACGTGACCGAATATTGCGGAACGCCGGCGGTATCGCGCGACGGGATGAACACCGTTGATTCCGACTTGATCGTCTGAGGCCTCTTGATGCCGAACACGGCACCCGCATCGACGAAAATCGACGGACGCAGGCCCAGTTCGCGCGCACCCGAACCCAGGGGGATTTCCAGTTCGGCGCGGGCAAGATAGTAGTACTTGCCGCCGAGCGCGTCATCGGTCCAGCTCTTGCGGCTCGGATCAGGCCCGACAACGGTGCCCGCGCCATCACCGTCCAGATCGATCAGCGGCTTGCGCACCACGCGCGGGCCAACGCCGCGAATGTCGAAGCCGCGCATCTGCGGCTCGCCCAGATAGAAGCGATCGGTCAGGCGCACATCATCGACATTGGCGATATTGCGGTTTTCCAGGCTCTTGATCGCACCGCCTTCGCCGGTGACCGAGAAGATGAAGCCCTTGCCCACCCCCCAGTACTTCGATCCCTTGGCCGAAAAGCGCGCATATTTCACAGAACCGCCGAGGCCCGCAAAATCGACGCCCATCGATATCTGGTTGCCGCGCGACGGGCGCATCCGGTTGTCGAGCGTATCGTAAACCACCTGCAGACCCAGGATCGAACTGGTCCGTTTGCCGATCGCCTCGCACAGATAGCGTCCGGCGATCAGAGGATCGCATCGGAAATTCGGCGGGTCCACGCGATCCGTATAGAACTGCGACTTGCTGAGCGTGATGTCGTCGTAGTTCAGCGTGTAGCGCGCGATGCCGGTGAGATATTCGGTCAGCGGCATGCCGGCGCGCAACTGGAAGCCCGTGGTCGCCTGGCGATAGGTCGTGTTGCGATCGCTGTTGAAGTACTGGAAGCTGTTGTAATCGCGGCGGTAGATGTCGATGCCGGCGGAGACGTTGCGATCGAACAGGTAAGGCTCGGTAAAGCTTGCCTCGACGCTCTTGGTGTATTTCGAATAGCTGCCCGACAGGCCGACCGTCTGGCCGCGCCCGCGGAAGTTGCGCTGCTGGATCGATGCCTGGAAGATGAAGCTTTCAAGGCTGGAAAAGCCTGCGGAAAGCTGCAATTCGCCGGTGGGTTTTTCTTCCACGTTGGCTTCCAGGATGATCCGGTCGGGCGCGCTGCCGGGCTTCTGCTCGACTTCGAACTTTTCCTGGAAATAGCCCAGAGACTTGATCCGCTCGGACGAACGCTTGACCTGCATCGAATTGAAGGCGTCGCCTTCGGCGATACGGAACTCGCGGCGCACGACCTTGTCCTGCGTCAGCGTGTTGCCGTTCACGTCGATCCGCTCGACATAGACGCGCGGCGCTTCGGCAATGACGAAATTGACCCCCATGGTCAGATCGTCCTTGTTGCGGTCGTACTCCGGGCGGACATCGGCGAAGGCATAGCCAAAGGCGCCGGCCGTCTGGTTCAGCTTCTCGATCGTGTCCTCGACCTGCTTGGCATTGTACCAGTTGCCCTTTTTCATCGGCAACTGCTTGGCCAGTGCCTCGCCATCGAAATCGCGAAGCTGGCTGTCCACCTTGACGTCGCCGAACTTGTAGCGATCGCCTTCCTCCACCACGTAGGTAATGATGAAGTCCTGCTTGTCGGGCGTCAGTTCCGCCACGGCCGAAACCACGCGGAAATCGGCATAGCCCTGCGTCAGGTAGAACTGGCGCAGCTTCTGCTGGTCGAAGGCCAGGCGATCGGGATCGTAGCTGGTGCCCGAACTGAACAGGCGGAAGAAGCGCGCCTGCTTGGTCACCATCTGCGAGCGCAGTTCGCCATCGGAAAACTTGTCGTTGCCGATGATGTTGATCTGGCGAACCTTGGACTTCGGCCCTTCGGACACTTCGAAGACGATGTCGACGCGGTTCTGTTCCAGCATCACCATCTTCGGTTCGACCGTGGCGGCGAAGCGGCCCTGGCGCTTGTACAGTTCGATGATGCGGGCCACGACGGCGCGGATCTTGGATCGCGTGAAGATCTGGCGCGGCGCGACCTTGATCTCCGGCAGGATCTTCTCGTCCTTGATGCGCTTGTTGCCTTCAAGGATGATGCGGTTGACGACCGGGTTTTCCTTCACCTCGATCACCACGGTGCCGGCATCGTTGCGCACCTGCACGTCGGCGAACAGTTCGGTGGCGTAAAGGTCTTTCAGCGCCTGATCAGCCGTGGCCTGGGTATAGGGCTGGCCAACACGCAACTGGATATAGGACAGGATCGTCCCGGCTTCGAGGCGCTGCGCGCCCACCACCGTGATGTACTTGATCGTGCTGGGCGCCGGATCGGCGGCCGGTACTGCTGCGGTGGCGGCGGGCGGCGATGCCGCCGGCGCGGCTTGCGCCAGCACTTGCGCGGGAAGCCCGGCAAGGATCGTGGTCCCCAGGAGCGCCGCCCCCAGATGCGAGACGCGGCGAATATTCATGCTGCGAACCATGCTCAATTCCATCATCGACACGGCTTTCCCGTAATGGCCCGGTTGGTAGCAGCCGCGCCCGTAATAGCCAGCGTAACGGCAGCCCTCCCCTTCACAGGCTGGCGCCGCATATGCCCGCAGACAATCGCCGCCCTCTGCCCGATGGCGCCCGGCCAATCAAGCAGACAGTCCGTTTCTGCCATGTCCGTTGCAAGTTTCTCCACCGCCTAGCTGCCGAAAATCGGCAGAGTGGCAAGATCGTTCAGCGTGACGAACAGCATCAGCGCCAGCACGAGTGCCAGGCCGGTGCGGAACGCCCATTCCTGACTGCGCAGGCCCAACGGCTTCCGGCGCACCGCTTCCGCTGCGTATAAAGCCAGGTGCCCGCCGTCGAGGGCCGGGATTGGCAGGAGGTTGATGAATGCCAAGTTAATCGAGATCAGCGCCACGAAGGTGACGAACTGCTGCCAGCCAAGGCTGAATTGTTCGCCCGAATACTTGGCGATCTTGATCGGACCGCCCAGTTCCCGGACCGAGCGTTCACCCGAGAAAATCTGGCCGATCCCGGTCACCATCATCTTCATGACGCCAAGGCTTTGCTGCGCGCCCAGGCTTACCGCCTCGACCGGGCCGACGCGCAGCACTTCCACTTTGCCCGCCGCGATGCCGATACGGCCGATCCGCGCCTCGTTGCCGAAACGGTCGCGCTCCACGGCCAGGCCGATGCGCACCGGCACCTGCAACTCGCGCCCGTCGCGCTTGACGGTCAGCGTGATCGAGCGGCCCGGATAGGGCAGGACATGCGCGGGAATGTCGGTGAAGCTGGCCACCGCGTCGCCATCGATCGCGACGATCCTGTCGCCCAGCTTCAGCCCGGCCGCCTCGGCCACCGAGTTCTCGGTGAAGCCGGCGATTTCGGATGACGCGACGATTCGGCCATAGGCCAGGTTGAAGGCCGCAAAGATCGCCACGGCGAACAACAGGTTGGTAACCGGCCCCGCCAGCACGATCAGGCTGCGCTGCCACAGCGGTTTGGCGTGGAACGTATGCGCCCGCTCCGCCTCGGTCAGCCCGTCATCGCGCGTGTCGGGCATCGACGTGGCGTTCATGTCGCCGGCGAACTGCACATAGCCGCCAAGCGGCAGCGCCGAGAGCTTCCAGCGCGTGCCGCGCCGGTCGGTCCATCCCGCCACTTCCTTGCCGAAGCCGATGGAAAAGGCATCGGCCTTCACACCGAACCAGCGGCCGACCAGATAGTGCCCGAGTTCGTGGATCAGCACCAATGGCCCAAGGACCAGCACGAAAGCGAGAATCGTCGTCAGGAAATTCGGAGTATCGGGCAAGTCAGGCGCCTTCCCTCAAAAGCAGGCTCTCGGCAAACGGGCCTTCAGCACGCGGGCATCAATGAACGGGCGCACTGCCGCGCCTCCGCATCGACGGCCACGACATCGCCAAGCGAAGCCGGGGCCGGCGGTGTATAGCACGAAAGCACATCTTCGACATGTGCGGCAATCCGCGTGAACCCGATCTGACCGGCAAGGAACGCGGCGACGGCGATCTCGTTGGCGGCGTTGAGCACCGCCGGAGTCGCCCCGCCCGCCTCGGCGGCCTGCCGGGCCAGCCTGGTCGCGGGGAAACGCACTTCATCGGGGGCGCGGAAGGTCAGTTCGCCGATGGCCGCCAGATCGAGCGGCGCGCAGGGTGTATCCATCCGCGCCGGCCAGGCCAGCGCCGAGGCGATGGGCACCCGCATGTCCGAAGGGCCAAGCTGCGCCAGCGTCGATCCGTCGCGGTATTCGACCATCGAATGCACCACCGATTGCGGGTGGACGATGATCCGCAGCCGGTCCAGCCCCACGGGGAACAAATGGTGCGCCTCGATCAGTTCAAGGCCCTTGTTGAACATCGTGGCGGAATCGACGCTGATCTTGGCGCCCATGTCCCAGTTGGGATGCTTGACCGCCTGCGCCGGTGTCGCCACGGCCAGTTGCTCGGCGCTCCAGTCGCGGAACGGGCCGCCGCTCGCGGTCAGCGTGATCGAGCGGACATGCGCCGGATCGTTGCCGGCCAGGCACTGGAAGATGGCGTTGTGTTCGGAATCGATCGGCAGCAGCGTTGCCGCGTGGCGGGTGACGGCGGCGGTCATCACGTCGCCAGCCGAAACCAGGGCTTCCTTGTTGGCCAGCGCGATCACGCCGCCTTGCTCGATCGCGGCCATCGTCGGCGCAAGACCGGCGCAACCGACGATCGCGGCGATGGTGATATCGGCCGGGCGCGATGCCGCTTCGATCAGCGCCGCCGCGCCGCCCGCCGCCGCGATGCCGCTGCCGGCCAGCGCCGCGCGCAACGCAGGCAGGCTTGCCTCGTCGGCGACGACCGCGATCTCGGGCCGCAGGTCCAGCGCCAGGCGTGCCAGTTCGGCGGCATTGCCATTGGCGGTCAGCGCCACGACGCGCCAGCGGTCCTTGCCCCGCCGGACAAGGTCCAGCGTGGATGCGCCGATCGATCCGGTCGCGCCGAGGATGGTGATGGAACGCGGTGTCACGGGTTGGTCATGGCCTTTGCCAGCATTACGACGCCCAGCACGAAAAGCACAGCAAGCATTCCGTCCGCCCTGTCGAAAAGCCCGCCGTGGCCCGGAATGAGGTGGCCGGAATCCTTGATCCCGGCCCGGCGCTTCATCCAGCTTTCGCCAAAATCGCCGACCTGCGCCACCACCGCCATGATCATGCCGGCAAACGCCAGCGTCAGGTCGGCCGATTGCGCCGCCAGCAGCAGCGGCGCCTTGCCGGTCTGCTGGCCGATGGCCTGCCAGGCGATCGCATTGGCCTGAAGTTCGACGAGGACCGACACCGCCAGCACCGCCAGCCCCGCGCCCAGCATGCCGCCGATCAGCCCGGACCAGGTCTTCGAAGGGCTGATCCGGGGTGCGATCTTCGGCCCGCCGATGGTGCGGCCGGCGAAATAGGCGCAGATGTCGGTGGCGACGACACCGGCCACCACCATCAGCAGCGCGCCCAGCCCGGCCTGCGATCCACGCAGGATCACCAGCACGCTGGCCGCCAGCCCGATATAGCCGAAGCCTGCCGCGTGCCACAGCCCGCGCCGCACGGGCGAGGCGACGAAGCCGCGCACCAACCCGATCCATTCCCACAGCACGCCCAGGCCCACGAGCGCGACGAACGCGCCCCAGGCCCATCCGCCAAGCCAAAGCGCGCCGCCCGCCACCGCCACCATGACCACGGCAGACACCGCGCGGGTCGACAGGTCGGACTGCCTGCCGCCGTCAACGGCCGCCATAGCGCCGCTCCCGTCCGGCGAACTCGGCCAGCGCCTCTTCCAGATGGACGGGGGTGAAATCGGGCCAGAGCACCTCGGTGAACCACAGTTCGGCATAAGCCGCCTGCCACAGCAGGAAATTGGACAGCCGCACTTCGCCCGACGTGCGGATCAGCAGGTCGAGCGGGGGCATGTCGGCCGTATCGAGTTCGGAGGCGATCGTCTCGGGCGTGATTGCACGCCCGCTTGTCGCCACTTTCGCGGCGGCGCGGGCGATCTCGTCCTGCGAGCCATAGTTGAGCGCCACCGCGACGATCGGCCCGGTGTTGCCGGCCGTGCGAGCCAGCGCCCCGTCGATCAGCGCCACCACGTCCGCCGCCATCGCACGGTAATCGCCGATGATTCGCAGGCGGATGTTGTTGCTGGCGAATTCTTCCAGATTGCTGAGGATGAACCGCTTCATCAGCCCCATCAGCGCCGAGACTTCTTCCTCGGGCCGCCGCCAGTTCTCGGTCGAGAAGGCGTAGAGCGTCAGTGCTTCCAGCCCCAGGCGCGCTGCGGCGCGGACGATCGCGCGCACCGCCTCGACCCCGCGCTGGTGGCCGACGACGCGCGGCAGGTGCCGCTTCTTCGCCCAGCGGCCGTTGCCGTCCATGATGATCGCGACATGGCGGACGGCGGGCGCTGGCTCTCCGGCTTTCGGAGCGGCGGCGCTCACTTGCCGAGGATTTCCTTTTCCTTGTGGGTCGCCACTTCGTCGGCCGCCTTGATGACCTCGTCGGTCAGCTTCTGGACATCGGCTTCGCTGCGCTTGCGATCGTCCTCGGAGATTTCCTTCTTGGTCTCGTCGGCTTTCAGCGCTTCCATGCCGTCGCGGCGGACGTTGCGGATCGCAATGCGCGCCTTTTCGGCATATTGGTTGGCCAGCTTGGCCAGTTCCTTGCGGCGATCCTCGGTCAGGTCGGGGATCGGCAGGCGCAGCGTGTTGCCATCATTGATCGGGTTGAGGCCAAGCCCTGCCGAACGGATCGCTTTTTCAACGGGTCCGATGTTCGACTTGTCCCAGACCTGCACCGAAAGCATGCGCGGCTCGGGCGCGGAAATCGTCGCGACCTGGGTGATCGGCATGCTCGACCCATAGACCGTGACCATGATCGGTTCGAGCAGCGCGGTGTTGGCGCGGCCGGTGCGCAGACCGGACAGGTCGTGCCGCAGCGCCTCGACCGCACCGCGCATGCGGCGTTCGAGATCGGCCTTGTCGTACTTTGCCATGGATCAGGCTCCCTTCTGGACGATCGTCTTGGTGCCTTCACCGGCAAGCACTCGGGCAAGGTTGCCCTTCTCGCGGATGGAGAACACCACGATCGGAATTGAATTGTCGCGGCACAGCGCCACGGCGGACGCATCCATGACCTTCAGGTTATCCGCCAGAACCGTGTCGTAATCGACCGTTTTATAGCGCTTTGCCTGCGAGTCCTTCTTGGGGTCCGCGTTGTAGACACCATCGACGCTGGTGCCCTTGAGCAGCGCATCGCAGTTCATTTCGGCGGCCCGCAGCGCGGCGCCGCTGTCGGTGGTGAAATAGGGGCTGCCGACGCCGGCGGCAAAAATCACCACGCGGCCCTTCTGCAGATGGCGTTCGGCGCGGCGGCGGATCACCGGTTCGCACACCGCATCCATCTGGATGGCGGATTGCACGCGGGTATCGACGCCAAGCTGCTCCAGCGCGTTCTGCATGGCCAGCGCGTTCATGATCGTGGCGAGCATGCCCATGTAATCGGCCTGGGCACGGTCCATGCCCTTGGCGGCGCCGGCCATGCCGCGAAAGATATTGCCGCCGCCGATCACCAGGCACAGTTCCAGCCCGGTTTCCTTGGCGGCCTTCACTTCCCGGGCGAGTTCGGCAACGAATTCGGGATCGATCCCGAACTGCTGGTTGCCCATCAGCACTTCGCCCGAAAGCTTCAGGAGGATACGTTTGTAGCGGGGGCTGCTCATAGGGCTTTCGGATCACTGGGAATGAAGCGCGGCCCTTATACCCCCAAGCGGCAAACTGCCAAGGGGGTGGGCCGGGCGTAAAAAATCCTCCCTGTCGCGAAGCGATGGGAGGCGGCAGATGGAGGCGGCGGGCCGACGGGCCAGGATTCAACCGGGGTGCCGGTCGGGTCGCGGCTCCGGCTCGGCCCTCCTCCCCGAAGCTCGCTCCGGGGAGGATGACCTTGGATCAGTCGGAGACCGTCAGCCCAGGCCGGCGGCGGCGGCGACTTCGGCGGCGAAATCGGTTTCCGCCTTCTCGATGCCTTCGCCCAACTGGAAGCGGACATAATCGGTCAGCGCGATCTTGGCGCCAGCGGCCTTGCCCGCCTGCTCGACGACTTGTGCGATCGGGGTCTTGTTGTCGATCACGAACAACTGCGAGAGCAGCGCGTTGTCCTTGGCGTACTTGGCGACCGCGCCGTCGACCATCTTGGCCTGGACTTCCGCCGGCTTGCCGCTTTCGGCAGCCTTTTCAGCGGCGATCTTGCGCTCGCGCGAGAGCAGTTCGGGATCGAGATCGTCGGCCGAAAGCGCCAGCGGGAATGCCGCGGCGATGTGCATCGCGATCTGCTTGCCCAGCGGTTCCAGCACATCCGCGCCGGCTTCGGATTCAAGCGCGACAAGCACGCCGATCTTGCCGAGGCTGGGGGCAGCGGCGTTATGGACATAAGCGATGACCGTGCCCGAACCGACCGCGACCTGCTTGATGCGGCGCAACTGCTGGTTCTCGCCAATGGTGGCGACGTTGTTGGTCAGCTTCTCGCCAACGGTGCCGCCATCGGGATAGGCCGCATCCTTGAGCGCTTCGACGTCTTCCGTGCCGGTGGCCAGCGCCACTTCGGTGGCCTTGCGCACGAAATCCTGGAATTGGTCGTTCTTGGCGACGAAATCGGTTTCCGAGTTCACTTCCACGGCAACGCCCTTGGTGCCGTTTACGGCGACGCCGACCAGCCCCTCGGCCGCGGTGCGGCTGGACTTCTTGGCGGCGGCGGCCAGGCCCTTGGCGCGCAGCAGGTCGACGGCGGCTTCGATGTCGCCGTTGGTTTCGTCCAGCGCCTTCTTGCAGTCCATCATGCCGGCGCCGGTGCGCTCGCGCAGGTTCTTCACGTCAGTGGCGGTGTAAGCCATTGCGGATATCCTCTTGAATAGTCGTGGTGCGCACCGGGCCGATGGACCCGGTGCGCGTCAATTTGATGACGGCCCGCAGGGCATTGCCCTGAGGGATCGCGTCGCGCTGGCTCAGACGCCGGCGAGGTCTTCGGAAACCGGCTCGTCCATCGCGCCGAAATCGCTGCCCGATTCGACGATGGCGTCACGGCCACCCTTGCGCGCGGCCTGGCTTACCGCATCGACATAGAGGCGGATGGCGCGGCTGGCGTCGTCGTTGGCGGGGATCGGGAACGCGATGCCCTGCGGGTTCACGTTCGAATCGAGGATCGCGACGACCGGGATGCCAAGCACGTTGGCTTCCTTGATCGCCAGCTCTTCCTTGTTGGCATCGATCACGAACATCACGTCGGGAATGCCGCCCATGTCGCGGATGCCGCCGAGCGACAGTTCCAGCTTGTCACGCTCACGCGTCAGCTGGAGCACTTCCTTCTTGGTCAGGCCGGCGGTGTCGCCCGCCAGCTGCTCTTCGAGCGCCTTGAAGCGCTTGATCGAGCCGGAAATGGTCTTCCAGTTGGT
>JADLHU010000002.1 GCA_020848655.1 Novosphingobium sp. | reverse complement strand
TTTTGCCGTCAAACGGCGTAAAAATCTGCGGAATGGAAGGGGTGTCATCCATAAATTCCCTATATTCCAAGGGCATTTATGGTGGGCGCGGCAGGGATTGAACCTGCGACCCCACCCGTGTGAAGGGTGTGCTCTACCACTGAGCTACGCGCCCGATCCGTGGGTCGATCTGACCGGGACCGGCCCCTTAGGAGACTTCCGGCGCGTTGACAAGCGCCCAGCTTCGCCTAGAGGCGCGAATATGAGCGAAGAACCTGAAACCGCCGTTTCCACCGGCTCCGACGTCCCGCCCGACCGGCTGGCCATCAATCCGCGCAGCCCGCATTTCGATGGGGACAAGCTGCAACGCGGCGTAGGCATCCGTTTCAAGGGCGTGGTGCGCACCAATGTCGAGGAATATTGCATTTCCGAAGGCTGGGTGCGTGTCCAGGCGGGGCGGGCGATGGACCGCAAGGGACAGCCGTTGACCATCAAGCTGAACGGCCCGGTCGAAGCCTGGTACGAAGACCTGGGCGAGGGCGCCCCTGTCGCCAGGGCCTGACGCTACCGGCGCCGGCTGCCGGCGATGATCGCGCCGATCGGATCGCTTTCGGGCGAAATCCTGCGCGCGGGCTGTTTGGCCTTGGCGCGGGTCGGTTGGGGTAACCTTTCGGCCGCGCGCTTGGTGCCGGCCTCTGTTTCCGGCGCATCCGCCTTGGCGAGCCGGGCCGGGGTGGCAGAGCCACGTTTGCCGGGTTTCTCGTTGTAGATGAAGCCGTTGAGCGGCCAATGCCGGCCACCCAGCGCCTTGATCGGCGCATACCAGACGCGCACTTCGCTCCAGTCGTTGCCCGGCGAAACGTCCACCGCGCGTACGTTCTTTTCGATCTGACCGCGCCGGCCGTTGATCGGCGACCAGTTCGAATGGCTGATCAGCACGGTGCGCGAATCGACGATCCGGCTGACCGCCGCGACGTGGCCGAGGTGCGAACTGCCGCTTGCCCGGAAGGACATGACCGCGCCCACCTTCGGTCGGCTGCCCTTGGCATAGCGGCCTTCGGCCTGGCCCCACCAGGTATGGGCATCGCCGAAGATGCGCACGCCCGTGACTTGCCGGGCATAAGGCACGCACTGGAGATAGGGCGGATAGGACATGCCGCCGGTGCCCGAAGATCCGGCCAGATTGGCCAGCGCCATTGCCGCGACCGGCGTCGCAACCGCTGCCAGCGCGATCAGCGCGCCCCCAAGATATCGTCCCGTCATGGTGCCGCTATGCTGCAATCCTGGTTAGGATCGGGCTGCAAAACTTGGTAAAGATGCCGGCAACTTTCTGCCGCCCGCGGGCCGTGAGGCAGGCAGGCGGCAGTAGGCGCCGGTTCGAGCCGGTGGCCCCGGCCTGCTTATCGTTTTTCTTGCCAATCGGCGGCGAACCCGCCAAGCGCACCGGATGCTGCCGCAGGTAATCATCATCGGCCGGCCCAATGTCGGCAAGTCGACGCTGTTCAACCGGCTGGTCGGAAAGAAACTCGCCCTGGTCGACGACCAGCCCGGCGTGACGCGTGATCGCCGTTTCGGCGAAGCGCACTTGCTGGGGCTTGATTTCACCATCGTCGATACCGCCGGCTGGGAGGACGACGATCCCGCCAGCCTGCCCGGCCGCATGCGCATCCAGACCGAGGCTTCGCTGCAAGGCGCGGACGTGGCGCTGTTCGTCATCGATGCGCGCGCCGGCCTGACCCCGCTCGACGAGGAAATCGGCCGCTGGCTGCGCAGCAGCACGGTGCCGGTGATCCTGCTGGCCAACAAGGCCGAAGGCCGCGCGGGCGAGGGCGGGCTGCTGGAATCCTATTCGCTGGGCCTGGGCGATCCGGTGCCGATCTCCGCCGAACATGGCGAAGGCATCGGCGACCTGTTCGAGGCGCTGCTGCCCCATCTGGAAGACAAGCAGCCCGAAGAGGACGGCGACGACGAGGAACTGAGCGAGGAGGACTTGCTCCGCGCCCCGCTCAAGCTGGCGATCGTCGGGCGGCCCAACGCCGGCAAGTCTACGCTGATCAATCGCTTCCTGGGCGAAGACCGGCTGCTGACCGGGCCGGAAGCGGGCATCACGCGTGATTCCATCGCGATCGACTGGCAGTGGACCGATCCCAAGAACGGTGACACGCGCCCCGTGCGCCTGATCGACACCGCCGGCATGCGCAAGAAGGCGCGCGTCGTCGAAAAGCTGGAAAAGCTTTCGGTGGCCGATGCGCGCCACGCGATCGATTTTGCCGAAGTGGTCGTGCTGCTACTCGACGCGACGCAAGGGCTTGAGCATCAGGATCTCAAGATCGCCTCGCTGGTGCTGGAAGAAGGGCGCGCGCTGGTCATCGCCATCAACAAGTGGGACATCGCCGAAGACCCTTCGGGCCTGTTCAACGGCGTGCGCGCCGCGCTGGAAGATGGCCTGGCGCAAGTGCGCGGCGTGCCGCTGATCGCGGTTTCGGCACGCACCGGCAAGGGGCTGGACGATCTGCTGCGCGTATCGTTCGAAATCCGCGAGGCCTGGTCGAAGCGCGTGCCGACCGCCGCGCTCAACCGCTGGTTCGACGATGCGCTGGAAGCCAATCCGCCGCCGGCCCCCGGCGGCAAGCGCATCAAGCTGCGCTACATCACCCAGGCCAAGACGCGCCCGCCGGGTTTCGTGCTGTTCGGCACGCGGCTGGACATGCTGCCCGAAAGCTACCGGCGCTATCTGGTGAACGGTATCCGCCGCGAACTGGGCTTTGACGCGGTGCCTATCCGGCTGACCTTGCGCAGCGCGAAAAACCCCTTCGCGAAGAAGTAGGCGGAAAGATCGCGCGCGCCCCGGCCCGAGGCTAGGGATGCGCGCGCGGTTTCAGATCAGGCTTCGGGAGCCTTGCTGTTGAGCTGCACGTAGTTTTGCAGGCCCATGTTCTTGATCATGTCGAACTGCTTTTCGAGGAAGTCGACGTGTTCTTCCTCGCTTTCGAGGATGTCCTCGAAGATTTCGCGGCTGATGAAATCGCGCACGGTTTCGCAGTGCGCGATCGCATCTTTCAGCAGCGGTAGCGCGTCCAGTTCCAGCGCGAGATCGGCCTTGAGGATTTCCTCGACCGATTCGCCGATCCTGAGCCGGCCGACCGCCTGGAAATTGGGCAGGCCATCCAGGAACAGGATGCGTTCCGACAGCTTGTCGGCATGCTTCATCTCGTCGATTGATTCGTGCCGTTCGTATTCGGCCAGCTTTTCGACGCCCCAGTGATCGAGCATGCGGTAATGCAGCCAGTACTGGTTGATCGCGGTCAGCTCGTTCAGGAGCGCCTTGTTGAGAAATTCGATAACCTGCGGGTCGCCCTTCATCGGAGCCTCCTAATTGCTGCGCTGCATTATGCGTCAGCAATGCGTGGCGGGCAAGCCGCCAAGAGCGCTAATCCGATCGAAAGGGGTGGTATTTTCCCAAGATAAATCAAATTGATAGTGTTTTTCATTACCGGCGCAGGCGCCATGATAATGCTTCGCGTTCTATGCGTTGACGAGGTTCTGGTCGCTCACCCGCTTGTGTGCGGTGGCCAGTTGCCGGGCGCAGCGTTCCTCGATCAGGAGTTCGGCGGCGTCATCCAGGCACTGCCCGCATTGGGGGCGGTGGCCCAGCGCTTCGTAAACGGCATCGGCATCGCCGCTGCAATTGCGCGCCGCGCTGCGCAGGTCGGTTTCGCGGATGGCATTGCAGATGCAGACATACATCGGAAATCGCCTCATTCGAATCGCTGTCAACGCCACAATACTAAAATGCGAATGGATCGCAATAGCATTCTCAAGAAGCGCGACGAATGAAGGGCAGCGCGCGCCGTTCGGTGAGCGAACGCCACAGCCATTCCAACGGTCCCTGCCGGAAATGGGCAAGCCAGGGCTTGCTCCAGCCCAGCATCAGCAGCCAGCCGAGCAGCACGAAGCCGGCCAGCCCCGTTTCGCCGATCGTGCCGCCCAGGCGCAGGCCCCAGCCGTGGAAGATCGCCGTCATCACCACGGTGGTGGCGATATAGTTGGTAAAGGCCATGCGCCCCGCCGCGATCAGCCGCTGGCCCGGCCGGGTGCCGGCGAGCGATGGCGCGGCCATGACCAGCAGCGCGGCATAGCCCAGCGCCATGGCCAGGTGCGGCAGCGCCAGGCCGAATTGCAGGCCATCGGCCATGGCGCGCAGCGGGAAGTGGCGCGGCCAGAGCCAGCCCAGCGCCGCCAGCGTGGCCCCGCCACCCACCAGCAGGCCCCCGCCGGCAAGCGCGCGCAGCGATCGGCGCGGCCAGGCCCCCGCGAAGAAGCCGCTGCGATAGAGCGCCATGCCGAGCAACAGCAAGGACAGCACTTCGGGAATGTTGGGCAGCGCCAGCAGCAGCGGCCGGAACGGATCGTCGCGCAGCTTCAGGGCGATCTGTTCGCCCATGCCGGCGCGGGTTTCGGCCATGTCAACTTGCGCGCGCTCGCGCACCAGCGCGTTGAAGGTGGCCGCTTCGTCCACTTCCGCGGGGGATGCAGTACCGATGCGGACGCGCTCTTCCATTGCGATGTCGGGCAGCGTCTCGATCGCGCCGGACAGATGCCAGCCGCAGAACAGCAGCAGCGCCGAAAGCGCCATGGTGCGCGTCGGCAGCGCGCGCATGGCCAGGGCGAGGATGCCGCACAGCGCGTAAAGGAACAGGATGTCGCCCCACCACAACAGGAAATAATGCAGCAGCCCGAACAGCAGCAGCCAGGCCAGGCGCCGCATCTGAAGCGCAGGGCCATCGCGCCCGGCGGCGTCGGCACGATCGATGAACAGCGCCATGCTGGCCCCGAACAGGATCGCGAACAGCGTGCGCATCTTGCCTTCGAACAAGAGCAGCACGGCGGCGAAGGTCATTTCGTCGGCCATGCTGGCGGGCAAGGGCAGGTGCGGCGTCAACAGCGCTGCCGCCGGCCCGGCGAAGCCCGCGATATTGACCGCCAGGATGCCCAGGATCGCCACGCCCCTGATGAGATCGAGTGTGGCGAGTCTCCCGGGGCTGTCCGGCGGGGCAGGCCCGGCCATCGTCAGGCGCTCAGTTGCGCATGACGATGCAGGGGAATCCGGCGGCGGCAAGGCTGCGGCAGGCGGCCTGCGCATCGCCCTGGCTGGCATAGCCGCTGGCCTGAAGCCGGCTGGCACGGGGGCCGGGCAGCAGCAGGCGCGGATGGCCGGCCACTTCGGGGCGGTTCCGCACGCGGTTCCACAGCGCTTCGGCATTGCCGGGCACCGCGAAGGCGCCAAGCTGGACGCGCCAGACGCCGCCGGGCGTGGCGGCGGCGGGGCGCGGCGCGGCGGGGGCCTTGTCGGGTGCAGGCGTGGGCCTGACGGGGGCGGGCCTGATGGGTGCGGGCTTGACTGGTGTGGGCGTGGCGGGTGCGGGCTTTGTGCCCGGCGCGCCGGTGCCGGAAACGCGCGCGGCGGCAGCCGCCGCGCTGTCAGCCGATAGGCCGGAGGACGGGGCCGGCGTTGCCGCCGATCCGCGCCGTGCGGCAGGCGTCGCCGCAGCGGCGGGACCGGCCAGCGTGCCAAGATCGAACGCCGCCAGTTGCCGTGCCCGCGCCGCTTCGGCCTGCGTTGCCAGTTCCGCCGCCAGCGAAACGCTTTTCTGGCGCTGGTCCAGCGGAATGTACTGGTCCATCTGGGTCAGCGCCGGGGTGGCCTGGGCCAGGCCCGCCTGCTGCGCCAGGCTGACCAGGGCGTAAGCGCGAATCCAGTCCTTCGGCACGTTTTCGCCATTGAAGTGGGCAATGCCGAGCAGGTACTGCGCGCGCGCATCGCCGCGTTCGGCGCCGCGCTGGATATAGGGCATGGCCTGCGCGTGCGCCCCGCGCTGGAACAGCAGGAGGCCGTAGTTGTCGGACGCCTGCAGATGACCCTGCGCGGCGGCGCGGGCGAAAAGTTCCTCGGCCTTGGCCAGATCGGTGGGCACGCCGCGCCCCAGCTTGTAGGCCTGGGCAAGGTTGAATTGCGCATCGGCATCGCCCTTTTCGGCGGGCGGGCGCCATTCCTTGATGGCTGTGGCATAGTCCCCGCGCGACCAGGCATCGACCCCGGCCTTGACATCGGCCAGCGCGGGCGAAAGCGCGGGAAGTGCCGCATAGAGCGCCACGCCAGCCAATAACGTCCGTCGAATCAAAGCGCTGCCCATGAATTCTGCCCACCTGAAAAGAACTGCCGTCCCGCACGGCGGTTAGCCGCGCACCCGCGCGCAAGCGATGGCTAACTGCCATAGTGAAGCGCCCGTTAGCAAAGCCTTTATGCGCCGTGACGCGCGGATTCGCAGGGGTGGGGCGGGCAGCGTTAACTCTAAATTAGGAACGATCTGCGATCCCGGCGGAGATCGAATTTGCATCCGCACTGGGGGGACATCGCTTTGCGCGTTTTGGCATTGGCATCGCAGAAGGGCGGGTCGGGGAAGACCACGCTGTCTGGCCATCTCGCCGTACAGGCCCAGCGCGCGGGCGCGGGGCCTGTCGTGCTGATCGACATCGACCCGCAAGGCTCGCTCGCCGATTGGTGGAACGAACGCGAGGCGGAACTGCCCGCTTTTGCCCAGACCACGGTGGCACGCCTGGCCACCGATCTCCAGATCCTGCGCCAGCAGGGTTTCAAGCTGGCCGTGATCGATACGCCGCCCGCCATTACCATGGCGATCCAGAGCGTGATTTCGGTGGCCGAACTGATCGTTGTGCCAACGCGGCCCAGCCCGCACGATCTGCGCGCCGTGGGCGCCACGGTGGATCTGTGCGAGCGCGCCGGAAAACCGCTGATCTTCGTCGTCAACGCGGCCACCGCCAAGGCCCGGATCACGTCCGAGGCCGCCGTCGCGCTTTCGCAGCACGGCACGGTCGCCCCGGTGACGCTGCACCACCGCACCGATTTCGCCGCATCGATGATCGATGGGCGCACGGTGATGGAAGTCGATCCCAATGGCCGCTCCGCGCAGGAAGTGGTGGGTCTGTGGAACTATGTTTCCGACCGGCTGGAAAAGAACTTCCGCCGCACCGTCTTTGCCGCGCCCAGCGCGGTCATGCCAATCCCAGGCGCCAGCCGACCCGCCGCCGGCTTCGGCCGCCGCGTCGTCGGTTCGTGACGGGCCGCGGGGACATGAACGGGGCCAAGCCATTCGCATCGCTTTCTCCCAGCCTGCTGGCGCGCAAGGGCGCGGCCCGCCCGGCCATGCGCACGCAGTTGCAGCCGATGCGCCAGTTTCACGAATCCGCCGCGCGCGAGATGGACGATCTCGGCTGGAACGACATGGGGCATGACCAGGATGCCACCGCGCCGGAAGCCAGGCCCGAACCGGTCGCGCCTCGGATGGAGACGCCCGTCGTTGCCAAGGCGCCTGTCGCACCTGTGGCCGAAGTGGTGCCGTTGAAGATCGCTGTCTCTCCGCCCGAAGCCGTGGTGCCCGAAGTGGTGCGCCAGCAGGAAGACCTGGCGGACCGCATCGGCAAGTCGGGGCGACGCTCGGCGCTGTCCGAAGGCCGCCGCGCCGCCTTCACGCTGCGGCTGGACCGCGAGCGCCATCTCAAGCTGCGGTTGGCCTGCACGGTCAGCAATCGCAGCGCCCAGCAGATTGTCACCGAGGCGCTCGATCGCCTGATCGCCGAACAGCCGGAAGTCGCCGCGCTGGTCGAGCAGATCAGGACGAGCCGCTGAAATTCGCGAAAGAGGGGGATCTTCGATGACCCGTAATCGTTCGAGCGCCAAGACCGTCCGCTATGCGATGACCGGCGTTATTGCCGCCGCGTTGGTGGTCGGTTCTGCCGGTCTCAGCAACTTGTCTGCCCGCAGTGTGGGCAGTTCACGCGTCGATGCGGGCCTGTCGCGCGGCAAGCTCGACAGCGCCGTGGCCAAGGCTGAAAAGGCCGTCGCGGCCCGGCCCGCCGATGCCGCCGCGCGCCTCGCGCTCGGCCATGCCTATCTCGCCGCCGGCCGCTTTCAGTCGGCTGCGGTCACGTTCGACGATGCGATCAAGCTGGGCGACCAGACCGGCCCGACCGCGCTGAGCCTCGCGCTGGCGCTGACGGGCGCTGGCCAGCGGTCCGAAGCGGTGAGCGTGCTGGAAGAATGGCGCGATGCGATCCCCGCCGCCGACCTTGGCCTGGCGTTCGCGCTGGCCGGCGAGCCCGGCCGGGGCACCGCGATCCTGGCCGATGCGCTGCGCAGCGGCGATAACTCGGTGAAAATGCGCCAGAATCTGGCCTATGCCTATGCGCTTGACGGGCGTTGGCGCGAAGCGCGGCTGATGGCGGCGCAGGACGTGCCCGCCGACAAGATCGATGAGCGTATCGGTGAATGGGCGATGCTGAGCCGCCCCGAGGACGTGCAGAGGCGCGTCGCGGCGCTGCTGGGCGTTTCCCCGCGCAACGATCCCGGCCAGCCCGAGCGATTGGCGCTGAGCCAGCCGGCCGTCGCTGGTGCGCAGCTTGCCGCGCAGGCCACGCCCGCGTCGGTGCCCGCGCCGGTGGAAGCCGTGGTCGCGGTGCCCGTCGCCGCCGCCCCGGCAGTTGCCGCGGTGGAATTGCCGCCGGTCAGCGCGCCCGTCGCGCCGCCTGCGCCGGTTGCCGCCGCGCCTTCGGCTGGGCGCTTCGACGTTGCCTTTGCGGGTCAGGGCTATGCTCCTGCCAAGCCTGCTGCCGTTCCTGCGGTCCAGGCCCGTCCGCTGGCGCCCGTGCAGGCGCAAGCCCGCATCGCGCGGCTTTCGGTGGCGATCCGGCCGACGCATCTTGTCCAGCTTGGCGCGTTTTCCAGCCGCGACAACGCGCGCCGCGCCATGCGCTATTTCCTGTCGCGCAATGCCAGCCTGCGCGCCGAACAGTTGACGATGACGCCGGCCGTGGTCAACGGACGCAGCTTCTGGCGCGTTGCCGCCGCGGGGTTCACCGCCGGCACCGCCGCGCGGATGTGTTCGAGCGTGAAAAGCCACGGCGGCGCTTGCTTCGCCTATGCGGCAGCGCGCGTGCCGGCCGGCGCTCAGCCCGCTGCCCACGCCAACGGCCCGCAGCGCGCGCGCCGATGACAGCTATTCCCACATAACGATAAGCCAGAACCAGCCTGAAAACCCCCCGTTCGCGAGGGGTTTTTCTTTGGCGATCAGGCCGCGCCGCTACCCACGGGTGCGGCACCCTTGAACAGCGCGATCACGCGGCCCTGTACGGGTTGCCGGTCGAATGGGGTGTTGCCGGCGCTGGCCGCCATCTTGTTCGAATCGACGATCCACGGGCGTTCCGGCTCGATCACGGCAATATCGGCCTCGGCGCCTTCGGCCAGGACGCCGGCGGTCACACCCAGCAGGCGAGCTGGACTGGCGGCCAGCAGGTCGAAGGCGCGAGTGATGTCGATCACGCCGTCGCGCACGAGCGTCAGCGTCAGCGGCAGCAGGGTTTCCGCCCCGGCCATGCCCGGTTCGGCATCGGCGAAAGGCAGGCGCTTGTCCTCCGGTCCGCGCGGATCGTGGCCCGATCCGATCACGTCGATCGTGCCGTCGGCCAGCGCGGCCAGCACGGCCTGACGGTCCGCCTCGGCGCGCAGCGGCGGGGAAAGCCGGGCGAACGTGCGGAAATCGGATACCGCGATGTCTGAAAGCATGAAGTGCGCGGGCGTGATCCCGGCAGTCACCGCCAGGCCGCGCGCCTTGGCAGCGCGCACCAAGGCAAGGCCGGCGGCGGTCGTCACCTGGCGCAAGTGCAGGCGTGCGCCCGCCATCTCGGCCAGCGCGATGTCCCGCGCAACCGCCAGCGCCTCGGCCTCGGCCGGCGCGGAGGGCAGGCCAAGCCGGGTCGCCATCTCGCCGGCGGTGGCGACGGCGGCGCCGGCCAGCCCTTCGTCCTCGGCGTGGCTGACCACGACAAGGTCCAGCATCGCCGCATAGCGCAGCAGGCGCAGCATCGTGCCCGAATCTCCGATCCAGTGCCGCCCGGTGGCGACCGCGCGCGCGCCGGCCTGGCGCATCAGCGCGATCTCGGCCAGTTCCGCGCCTTCCAGTCCGCGCGTGGCGGCGGCCATCGGGTGAACCCAGAAATCCGGCTTGCCCGATTGCGCGGCAAAGCGCACCGACGAGGGCCGGTCGAGCGGCGGGCTTTGATCGGGCATCAGCGCGGCGCGGGTGATGCCGCCGAAATGGAACGCCGGCTTGTCGATCGCGAACACGCCGAAATCGACGAGGCCCGGTGCGATCAGCGCGCCCCTGGCGTCGATCACGCGGTCGCCGGATTCGGGCGCCACATCGCCCAGCGCGACGATGCGGCCATCCTCGCTGCGCAGCGCCCCAGGGCGCGGCGCGCCGTGGGGCAGCACCAGCAGGCCGTTGATGATGGTAAGCGGCGGGGCGACGCTCATCGGCCGTTCTCCGCCATGACCCAGCCTTCCATGCCGCGCGCCGTGCGGGTCAGCACGTCAAGGCAGGCCATGCGCATCGCGACGCCCATTTCCACCTGCCGCGTGATGTGTGAGCGGCCGATCAGGTCGGCGACGTTGCTGTCGATCTCGACGCCCCGGTTCATCGGGCCGGGGTGCATGACCAACGCATCGGGCCGGGCCTTGGCCAGCCGATCGAGCGTGAGGCCATAAAGGTGCCGGTATTCGCGCGGCGAGGGGATGAACTGTCCTTGCATGCGTTCCTGCTGAAGCCGCAGCATCATCACCACATCGGCCCCTTCCAGCGCGGCGTCGAAATCGTGAAACGGGGTCACGTTCATCCGTTCGATCCCGGTGGGCATCAGCGCCGGAGGCGCGCAGACGCGCACGTCCGCCCCCAGCGAGGTGAGGCACAGGATGTTCGAGCGCGCCACGCGGCTGTGCAGGATATCGCCGCAGATCACCACCGTCAGCCCGCCGATCTCGCCGCCGTTGCGCGGCCGCACGGCGTGGCGGATGGTCAGCGCGTCGAGCAGCGCCTGGGTGGGGTGCTCGTGCTGGCCATCGCCGGCATTGAGCACCGGGCAATCCACCTTGTCCGCGATCAGCCGCACCGCGCCCGAACTGCCGTGGCGGATGACGATGGCATCGGCGTGCATGGCGTTCAGCGTCATCGCTGTGTCGATCAGCGTTTCGCCCTTCTTCACGCTTGATTGCGCGACCGCCATGTTGACCACGTCGGCGCCAAGCCGCTTGCCGGCGATCTCGAAGCTCAGCAGCGTGCGCGTGGAGTTTTCGAAGAAGGCGTTGATGATGGTCAGCCCGGCCAGCCGGTCCGCGCGCTTCTTCGGCTGGCGATTCAGTCCAACCCATTGTTCCGCTTCGTCGAGCAGGAACAGGATCTCGTGCGGGGCAAGGCCGGCGATGCCAAGCAGGCCCCGGTGCGGAAAGGCGGCGGAGCCGGCTGGATAGCGGCCCGCGTGCGGTGTTTCTGCGGATGTCATTGAAGACAGTTCCCTACGCGCGGGCGACCGCGTGCTCAAGCCACTTTGCCAAACTGTCCCCAGACCTTAGAAGCGGCATCGACATGCGGTAGCGGCGCTGGCTGGCGCTCGAGCCGGCTTTTCACGAGGAATTTTGATGATTTTCGCGCGCAAGGTCTGGAATTTCCTCGTGGCCGTCAAGGACGGGCTGGTGCTGCTGTTCATGCTGCTGTTCTTCCTGCTGCTTTACGCGGCGCTGACGGTGCGGCCCAACGTTGCCGCCGTGCGCGAAGGCGCGCTGCTGCTGCGGCTGGATGGCGCGGTTGTGGAAGAACCGGCGACGACCGACCCGTTTTCCCAGTTCGTTTCGGGCGAAGCGCCCACCGCCGAATATCGCGCCCGCGACATCGTGCGTGCGCTTCGGCTGGCGGCCACCGACAGCCGGGTCAAGGCCGTGGTGCTCGACCTGTCGCGCTTTACCGGCGGCGGGCTGGTCCACATGCGCGAGATCGGCCAGGCGATGGACGCGGTGCGCGCGGCGAAGAAGCCAGTGCTGACATATGCCGTGGGCTATGCCGACGATGGCGTGATGCTGGCCGCGCACGCCAGCGAGGTGTGGGTCGATCCGCTGGGCGGCGCTTTCGTGATGGGGCCGGGCGGCAACCACGTCTATTACGCTGGACTGCTGGAAAAGCTGAAAGTCACCGCGCACGTCTTCCGCGTCGGCACGTACAAAAGCGCGGTCGAGCCGTACATGCGCGCCGATCAGTCCCCCGAATCGCGCGCCGCGAGCGAGGCGATCTATGGTGCTCTGTGGGCCGACTGGAAGGCCGACGTGGCGAAGGCGCGGCCGCGGGCCAACACCGCGCTGGTCACGGGCGACCCGGCCGGCTGGCTCAAGGCTTCGGGCGGCGATGCGGCCAAGGCGGCGCTGGCGGCGGGGCTGGTCGACCGGATCGGCAGCGCGGCGCAGTTCGGCGCGCGCGTCGCCGCGATCGCCGGCAAGGACCCCACCAAGGCCACGCCCGGCGCGTTCGCGCATACCTCGTTGCGCACCTGGCTGGCCGCCAACCCGGTCAAGGCGGCCGGCAAGCCCATCGGCGTGATCACCATCGCGGGCGAGATCGTGGACGGCAAGGCCGGTCCCGGCACCGCCGGGGGCGATCGCATCGCCGGCCTGCTTGACGATTCGCTGGACAAGGGCTTCGCCGCGCTCGTCGTAAGGGTGGATTCGCCGGGCGGCTCGATCATGGCCTCCGAACAGATTCGCAACGCTATCGGCCGCTACAAGGCCAAGGGCATCCCCGTGGTCGTCTCGATGGCCAACCTGGCGGCGAGCGGCGGCTACTGGGTCTCGACCCCGGCCAGCCGCATCTTCGCCGATCCCGGCACGATCACGGGTTCGATCGGCGTTTTCGCGGTCATTCCCACGTTCGAGCGGGCGCTGGCCCAGGTCGGCGTGACCACCGATGGCATCAAGACCACGCCGCTGTCGGGCCAGCCCGATGTTGTCGGCGGGCTTTCGCCGCAAGTCTCGGCCATGCTCCAGGCCAATGTCGAAAGCAGCTACGGCCGCTTCCTGGGCCTTGTCGGCCAGGCGCGCGGCAAGACGCCGCAGCAGGTTGACGCAATTGCGCAAGGGCGTGTGTGGGACGGGACTACGGCGCGCGGCAATGGTCTGGTGGATGAATTGGGGGGGCTGGATCGGGCGCTGGCCTATGCGGCTGGCGCCGCCAAGCTCCCGGCCGGGCAGTGGCATCCCGTCTATCTGGGCGAATCCGCCGATCCGCTGGTCGCCATGCTGGAGCGCCTGCGTGACGATGATGACAGCGCGCCGCCCGCCGGCATGCTCGGTGGCGGGGGCCGGGCCGCGGCGAAGGACTGGGCCGCGCTGGTCGCCGACGAGCAGGCCGGGCTGCTGCGCCGGGTCATCGCCGATGTCGGCCGGCTGACCGGCGCGCGCGGTGTCCAGGCCTATTGCCTGGAATGCCCGCAAGCGCCGGCCCCGACCGCCGGCGTCGCGTCGCAGGTGCGACAGGACACGGCGTTGTTCGTGCGAATCGCTCAGGCCGTCGGCCTGGGAGGTTAGCTTTCCGAAGGGCCGGGATACTCGTCGGGGCCTCGGCCCGGCTCGTCGATCCCCGGTGGCGGCTCGGACGGGCCTTCGTCTGGAAGCGGCGGCATTTCGGTCGGGGACTGCGGTTCTATGGTGTCGGGCGGGGTTTCGGGCTGGGTTGCCATGGCTGCCTCTCGAGTGGTTGGCAGGCTGACGTGGGGATGGCGCGTCGCAGGCGCAAGCCGCGGCGCTTGCCCTTTCGCCATTGTGCTTATAAGGGCCGATGCCTGTTTTTTTGGCTTCCTCGGTCGGCGGGCGTGGCGGAATTGGTAGACGCGCTGGATTTAGGTTCCAGTATCGCAAGATGTGGGGGTTCGAGTCCCTTCGCCCGCACCAACCCGCGCCAGACCGACTGAGGGAGCGACACCGCGTATTAAGGGGAAGGCCTTTGGTCATGCAGATTGTCGAAACCGCCAATGAGGGTTTGAAGCGCGCCTACACCGTGACGATCACGGCGAAGGAAATCGCTTCGCGCATCGAAGGCGAGGTGGTGAAGATTGCCCCGCAAGTGCGGATGCCGGGCTTCCGTCCGGGCAAGGTTCCAGCCAACCTCGTCAAGAAGATGCACGGCCCCGCGCTTCATCAGGAAGCGCTGAGCACGTCCATCCGCGAGGCGATGGACAAGATCGTCGCCGACAACCAGTTGCGTCCCGCGATGCAGCCGCAAGTGTCGCTGGGCGATGGCTACGAAGAGGGCAAGGACGCCGAATTGTCGGTCAGCCTGGAAGTGCTGCCGAAGATCGAGGCGCCTTCGCTTGACGGGCTCAAGCTGGAAAAGCTGGTCGTGCCGGTGGCCGAAAGCGAGGTTGATGAAGCGGCCGAGCGTATCGCCAGCCAGCAGAAGCGCTTTACCGACGCCGATAAAGGCAAGGCGGCGGAAACCGGCGATCAGGTGATCGTCGATTTCGTCGGCAAGCTCGATGGCGTCGCGTTCGATGGCGGCACCGCGGAAGGCCAGGCGATCGAGATCGGTTCGGGCCGCCTGATCCCTGGCTTCGAGGAACAGCTCGTCGGCATCAAGGAAGGCGAGGAGCGCCAGATCACCGTCACGTTCCCGGACAACTACCCGGCCGAAAACCTCAAGGGCAAGGACGCCACTTTCGACATCACCTGCCATGGTGTGAAGGTCGCCGGCGAATCCAAGATCGACGACGATTTCGCCAAGGAACTGGGTCTGGAAAGCCTTGAGCAGTTGCGCGGTCTGCTGCGCGGCCAGTTGGAGCAGGAAACCGCCGGCCTGACCCGCACCCAGATGAAGCGCGCGCTGCTCGATCAGCTTGCCGCCAACCATGATTTCGACGTGCCGCCCTCGATGGTCGACGCCGAGTTCGAACAGATCTGGCAGCAGCTTACCCACGAAGCGGGCCACGAGGAAGACCCCGAGGCCGCGCTGAGGGAAATCGAGGCCGAGAAGGACGAATACCGCACGATCGCCGTGCGCCGCGTCCGCCTGGGCCTGCTCCTGTCGGAAATCGGCCAGGCCAACGGGGTCGAGGTTTCGCAGCAGGAAATGCAGATGCTGGTCGCGCAGGCCGCGCAGCAGTATCGCCCGGAAGACCGCCAGCGCTTCTACGAATACGTCCAGTCGGAACCGCTTGCCGCCGCGCAGTTGCGCGCGCCGCTCTATGAGGACAAGGTCGTCGACTTCCTGTTCGACAAGGCGGAAGTGACCGAGCGCGAAGTGAGCCGCGACGAGCTTCAGGCCGCGATCGAGGCCGAGGAAGGCCACGTCCACGGCCCGGACTGCAATCATGATCACGGCGAAAAGCCCGCCAAGAAGAAGGCCACTGCGAAGAAGGCCAAGGCTGACGAAGCCCCTGAAGCCGAAGCCGCGACAGACGAGCCTGCCGCCGAGGACAAGCCCGCCAAGAAGAAGGCCGCGCCCAAGAAGGCCAAGGCCGACGAAGGCGCCGAGACTGCTGCTGCCGAGGCTCCGGCCGATGACGGCGCCGACGCCAAGCCGAAGCGCAAGCCTGCCGCCAAGAAGGCGTAAGGCGCGCTCGCCCCGGGGCGCAGCAATCATCGGCCCGGCACGAGGTTCCTCGCGCCGGGCCGATCGCTTTTGGCACCAAGCGCGTCTTGAGGCAGCTTTTTCCGGCCGCGCGGCGGACAAGTTATCCGCCGGTTTGCCATTCCATCGGTTAACGCCCTTGAACATCGGGTCTGGGCACGCGACATAGGCCGCGCAAGCAATGAGGACTTCCATGATCGATCTGTTCGGCCACAGCAGCGCCCAAGGAAAATTCACCCACGATCCCGTCACCGGCGCGCTGGTGCCGATGGTCGTGGAACAGACCAGCCGCGGCGAACGCAGCTTTGACATCTTCAGCCGCCTGCTGCGTGAACGGATCGTCTTCGTCACCGGCGAGGTCGAGGACCACATGGCCTCGCTGATCGTCGCGCAGTTGCTGTTCCTCGAATCGGAAAACCCGTCGAAGGACATCTCGATGTACATCAACTCGCCGGGCGGCGTGGTGACGGCGGGTCTCGCGATCCACGATACCATGCAATACATTCGCCCGCGCGTGTCGACGGTCTGCGTCGGGCAGGCCTGCTCGATGGGCAGCTTCCTGCTGGCCGCCGGCGAGCCGGGCATGCGCATCGCGCTGCCCAATGCGCGGATCATGATCCACCAGCCTTCGGGCGGGGCGCGCGGCATGGCTTCGGACATCGAGATCCAGGCGCGCGAAATTTTGCGCCTGCGCAAGCGTTTGAACGAGTACTACGCCAAGTACACCGGCAAGACCGTGCCCGAGATCGAGGCCGCGGTCGACCGCGATACCTGGCTTGATGCCGATGAAGCGCTGACCTTCGGCTTGGTGGACAAGGTGTTCGAAACCCGCCCCGACGGCAGCGAGGGGGCGGCCGCGTCCCCGGCCAAGGAGTAGTCCCTGGCGCTTCAACCCCGCGCAGGCCCTGCGCAAGCATTGCCTGCCATGGGGTGGGCCTGCTAGGGGGTGGGATTGATTAATATGCTCGCCGGGGTAATCTCGGCGAGTCCGTCCCCACAAGGGACTCTGGAATAGAGCATGACGAAACTGAGCGGATCAGACGCGAAAAGTACCCTCTACTGCAGCTTCTGCGGCAAATCGCAGCACGAAGTCCGCAAGCTGATTGCCGGCCCCACCGTGTTCATCTGCGATGAATGCGTCGAGCTGTGCAACGACATCATCCGCGAGGAAACCAAGGCGGGCATCGCCGGCAAGAAGGACGGCGGCGTTCCTTCGCCCCGCGATATCTTCCAGACGCTCAACGATTATGTGATCGGCCAGGACCGCGCCAAGCGCGTGCTCTCGGTGGCGGTGCACAACCACTACAAGCGGCTGAAGCACAGCGGCAAGGGCGGCGATGTCGAACTGTCGAAATCGAACATCCTGCTGGTCGGTCCGACCGGTTCGGGCAAGACCCTGCTGGCGCAGACGCTGGCCAAGACGTTCGACGTGCCCTTCACCATGGCTGATGCCACCACGCTGACCGAAGCCGGATACGTGGGAGAGGACGTCGAGAATATCGTGCTGCGCCTGCTCCAGAATGCCGACTACGACGTCCGGCGGGCCCAGTTGGGGATCGTTTACATCGACGAAATCGACAAAATCGCGCGCAAGACGGAGAACGTCTC
>JADLHU010000001.1 GCA_020848655.1 Novosphingobium sp. | reverse complement strand
GAGGCGATCGGCTGGCGGCGCATTGCGCTGTGGCTGGTGCTGGCGGCGGTGCCCTCGGGGCTGATGCTGTCCACCACCACGCACCTCACCACCGATATTTTCGCCATGCCGCTGCTGTGGGTGATCCCGCTGGGGCTGTACCTGCTGAGCTTCGTCCTTGCCTTTGCCGACAATCGCGGGCCGGCGCGCGCGGTGGGGCTGGCCGCGCCGCTGGTCATGCTGGCGGCGGGCGGCCTTGCCATGACGTCGCGCAACTCGGGAACGCTGGCGCTGGCGCTGGCTAGCGTGGCGCTGCTGTTCGTGGTCGCGGTGGTCCTCCACGCGCGGATGTACGAACTGCGCCCCGATCCCGCGCGGCTGACGCTGTTCTATCTGGTGATGTCGGCGGGCGGCGCGCTGGGCGGGGTGTTCACCGCGCTGATCGCGCCCGTGCTGTTCGACTGGGTGTGGGAGCATCCGCTGCTGGTGATCGCCGCCGCGCTGCTGATGCCCTTGCCCGCCGCGTTGGACTGGCGGCGCATGCCGGGGCTGGACCCGGGCATGGCGCGCCTGTCCGCCGGCATTCTGCTGGCCGGCGCGGCGATCCTGGCATGGCTGCTGCTGGGTGAGACGTGGAACGCGCCGGCCACGCCGCTGCAAGCGTGGCTGGGGGCCGGCATCGTTGCGCTGGGGCTGCTGCTGGCGCCGTGGCGGGCGCTGTTCATGATAGTGCTGCTGATGGCGATGCTGGCACAAGGCGGGGCGGAAACGGCCAGCGCCACGCTGGAAGGCGTGCGCATGCGCAGCTATTTCGGCATCTACACCGTGCGCGATTACCGCTCCACGCACCTGCGCACTCTGGCGCATGGCACCACGCTGCACGGCCAGCAATCGACCGACCCGGCCCGGCGCTGCGCGGCGATGACCTATTACGGTCCCGGCTCGGGCGTGGCCATCGCGCTGGGCCAGGCGCAGGCGATGTACGGGCGCGGCGCGCGGATCGGTGTCGTCGGCCTGGGCACCGGCACACTGGCCGCGTTCCACCGGCCGGGCGAGCGCTGGCGTTTTTACGAGATCGATCCGGCGGTGCTGCGGCTTTCCCGGAATGGCGCTTTCACGTTCCTGTCGGGTTGCGCACCCGATGCCGAGGTGCGGCTGGGCGATGCACGGCTGGAACTGGCGCGCGATGCGCCCGCCACGCTCGACGTGCTGGTGATCGATGCGTTCTCGTCGGATGCGATCCCGCTGCACTTGCTCACCACCGAGGCCTTCGGGGTCTACCTGCGCGCGCTGGCGCCGGGCGGCCTGCTGGTGGTGCATATCTCCAATCGCTATTTCGAACTGGAACCGGTGCTGGCCGCCGCCGCCCGGCAGCATGGGCTGGCAATCGCGGTGCGTGCTGACAATCCTTATGACCGCACGCTGCTCACGCCGTCGACATGGGTGGCGCTGTCGCGCGATCCGGCCCGGCTCAAGGCCCTTGCCGCCGCGCGCCCCGATGCGCCCTGGAAGGCGCCGCTGCCACCCGCGCCCGTCGCCTGGACGGACGACCACGCATCCATCCTGCCCTATATCGAGTGGGCGAAACTGTTGAGACAGCCATGACCGCGAACCGCACCGATGTGACCATCATCCCGCTCCACGGCCATGCGCCGCGTATCCATTCCAGCGCCTTCATCGCGCCGGGCTGCCGGATCATCGGCAACGTCGAGATCGGTCCCGATGCCAGCGTGTGGTACAATTGCGTGCTGCGCGGCGACGTGAACCGCATCGTCGTCGGCGCGCGCAGCAACATCCAGGACGGCACGGTGATCCATGCCGACAGCCCGAAGGAGGGGCTGCCCGATGGCCATCCCACGATCATCGGCGAAGATGTGCTGATCGGCCACATGGCGATGATCCACGGCTGCACGCTGGAAGATCGCGCGTTCGTTGGCCTGGGTTCCATCGTGATGGACGGCTGCCGCATCGCGCCCGACGGGATGCTGGCGGCCGGCGCGTTGCTCGGCCCCGGCAAGGCCATCGAATCGCGCCAGCTCTGGGCGGGCCGCCCGGCGAAATTCATGCGCGAACTGACGGACGAGGCCATCGCCGCGATGCAGGCCGGCGTGCAGGGCTATGTGGTGAACGGCCGCCTGCACCGCGAAGCGCTCGATCGCGAAGCCGGCGATGGCGCGGCCCAGGGCTGACCTGCCGCCGGGCGAGGCGATTCGCGCGCTGGCGGATGGCGAGGGCCGGCTGGCGGTGCGCGTCACGCCGGGCGCGCGCGTCGAAGCGCTGGAGATCGCGGGCGGACGCCTGCTCGCTAAAGTGCGCGCCAAGCCGGAGGACGGCAAGGCCAACGATGCCGTGCTGGCGCTGCTTGCCACGGCGCTGGGGCTGGCGCCATCGCGGCTGGAACTGCTGCGCGGCGCGACATCGCGCGAAAAGCGGTTCCGTATCGGGTGAAGGCCCAGGCGCGCGCGCATGTTGCGCGGCGCGACTTTTCCTGGCGGCGCGGTCCGGGCGCGGTTATGCCGTTTCGCGCCGCGCCAGTTGCCAGGCGAACAGGGCCAGGCTGGCGGCGAGGGCGGTCGCCAGCCACAGCGCCACGCCGCCGATGCGCGTGAACGCGAAGGCGCCCGCCACCGCGCCGGCGAACAGCCCGCTCCACAACAACAGGTGCGCCAGCCAGTCATCGCGCTTCTGCCCGATGGCCAGCGCGGCCAGGCCCTGCCCCAGCCGGACGAGGGCGCCGGTCATGTACGTCAGCCCGACCGCGATCTCGCCATTGCGCTGGAAGGTGTTGTTGACCGCGCCCATCGCCAGCACCATCGCGGCGGTGGCCGCCGTGTGCAGCCCGGCATTGTGTGCGGCGGCGGCCAGCAGCAGCAACAGCGTGACGAAGGACAGCACGGCCGGCTTGCGCACGTGGCCCGCCAGCGCCGCGATCACGCCGCCGATGGCGACGCCCAGCGTGAAGCCGGCCAGCAGCAGCGCCGGGATCAGCGCCTGCGCCGGCGTGGTCATCAGTTCGACGGCCAGCCGCGTGGTGTTGCCCGACATGAACGAGACGAAATAGCGATCCGCCGACAGAAAGCCGATCGCATCGACATAGCCGGCCAGCGCCGCCAGGCTGATCGCCAGCGCTTGTCGGGGACGGTCGAAGCGATTCATTGCGGCAGGGTAGTGCGCCCGCGCCGACTTGGCGAGAGCGGTGTCAGCTTCTGGCCATGCCCAGCGCCATGTCTTCCAGCACGCCGCCCATCGCGGTGGCCAGTTGGGCGTCGGCCGGGGCGACATCGGCGATGGCGCGGCGCATCGCGTCGGCCCACTGCCCGGCGACATCGCGCGAGATCGTGAAGTTCTTGTGCACGCTCATCATGCATTTGCCCTGGTTCTGTTCGAACCAGTCGCGCGGGCCACCGGCCCAGGCTGCCAGGAACGAAGCCAGCGAGGCGCGCATCGGGGCAAGGTCGGGCGCGTGCATCGCGCGCAGCTCGGCATAGGCCGGGTCGCTGTCCATCAGGTCGTAGAAGCGGTTCACGATGGCCTGCATGACCGGATGGCCGCCCAGCTTGTGAAACGGCGTGGTCGGGAGGTCCTGTTCCGGCCGGGTCTGGGTGGTCGTGGTCAAGGCATCGTCTCCGCAAGGAATGGCGCAAGTCTGGTCGCTAACCGCACCCCTGGTCCACGGCTTTGATCGCGATCAAATTCAGTCCCGTACCAGTGCGCGCAGCGCCTCGATGCGGTCGGCCTCGTGCGCGGGCTTGTCGGCGCGGATGCGGCTGATGCGCGGAAAGCGCATGGCCAGGCCCGATTTGTGGCGGCGGCTTTCGTGGACGGAATCGAACGCCACTTCCAGCACCAGGCTGCGATCGGTCTCGCGCACCGGGCCGAAGCGGTTGACGGTGTGGGTGCGCACGTAACGGTCCAGCCATTTCAGTTCGTCGTCGGTAAACCCGAAATAGGCCTTGCCGACGGGCAGCAGCTCGGCGCCCGCATCCGGATCGCCATCCCAGCAGCCGAAGGTGAAATCCGAATAGAACGAGGATCGCTTGCCGCTGCCGCGCTGGGCATACATCAGCACGCAATCGACCAGCAGCGGATCGCGTTTCCACTTGAACCACAGCCCGGTGCGACGGCCGGCCACATAAGGGCTGTCGCGCCGCTTGAGCATGACGCCCTCGATCGCTTCGTCGCGCGCCCGTTCGCGGATTGCCGCCAGCGCGTCGAGGCTATCGGCCGCGATGACTTCGCTGAGGTCGAACCGCGTGGGATCGAGGCGGGGCATCAGCGCTTCCAATGCCGCGCGGCGCTGGTCCCACGCAAAGCTGCGCAAGTCTTCGCCGTCGACGATCAGCACGTCGTAAAGGCGCACGAAAGCAGGGGCATCTGCCAGCATCTTGCGCGACACGATCTTGCGGCCCAGTCGCTGCTGCAGCGCGTTGAAGCTGGCCGCGCCGCCGGCCTCGCCGCCCTGGTGGCTGCCGCGCACCAGCAGTTCGCCGTCGAGTACGGCCGGAATGTCCAGCGCCGCCGCCACTTCGGGAAACGCGGCGGTGATATCGTCGCCCGAACGCGAATAGACGCGCGTTTCACGGCCGGCCCGCACGATCTGCACGCGGATGCCATCCCACTTCCACTCGGCCGCCCAGGTTTCGGCAAAGGCCTGGGTCAGGTCGACAACCGCGCCTTCCAGCGGGTGGGCCAGCATGAACGGGCGGAACAGCGGCCGGTCTTCGCCCAATGGCGGCGGCGCGCCGTGCGCGGCCCAATCGAACAACGGCTGGTAGGGCGCGGCCTGGCCGTGCCAGATCTCCTCCACGTCATCCACATTGACGCCGAAGGCTTGCGCGAAGGCGGTCTTCGCCAGCCGCGCAGAGATGCCGATCCGCATCGCCCCAGTGGCCAGCTTGAGTAGCGCGAAACGGCCATTGGCATCCAGCCGGTCGAGCAGGGCGGCCAGATCGCGTTGGACGGTGGACCGGGTCATCGCGGCGAGAGCCGTCACGGCCTCGGCCACGGTTGGCGGTGGGGCGGGGGGAACCGGCGGCTCGGGCCAGAGCAGGCTGGCGGTTTCGGCTGTGTCACCCACGTAGTCGCGGGACAGGGCGAACAGCACAGGATCGACGCGCTCGGCCATCAATGCGCGGATGGTCGAGCCTTTGACCGCGGGGAAATCCAGCCCGCCGGTCAGCGCCGCCAGCGCCCAGCCGCGATCCGGATCGGGCGTCGTGCGCAAGTAGGCGGCGATGAGCGCGAGCTTGCCGTTGCGCGAGCGGGTATAAACCAGCGCATCGATGAGGGCGGCAAAGGCTTCCATCAGCGCGGCCCGCCTTGTGGACCCGATGCCATCGCCTCAGTCATCCTCGTCCTCGTACCCTGCCAGCGCCAGCGCGCGGGCCTTGCGCTGGTTGAGTTCGCACCAGCGCAGCAATGCATCCTCGCGGCCGTGGGTGATCCAGGTTTCGGCGGGGTTCACTTCGCTGATGGTCCGGGTCAGCTCGTCCCAGTCGGCATGGTCGGAAATGACCAGCGGCAACTCGACATTGCGCTGCCGGGCCCGCTGGCGGACGCGCATCCAGCCCGATGCCATGGCCGTGACCGGATCGGGCAGGCGGCGGCTCCAGCGGTCGTTGAGCGCGGCGGGCGGGCAGACCACGATCTGCCCGGCCAGTGCGGCTTTCGACGTATCGGCAACGGCGCGCAGTTCCCCCAGGTCGATGCCGAAATCGGCATAGAGCGCACACATCCGCTCCATCGCGCCGTGGAGATAGATCGGCGCGTGGTGCCCGGCGCGGCGCAGTTCGGCGATCACCCGCTGCGCCTTGCCCAGCGCATAGGCGCCGACCAGCACGCAGCGATCGGGATGCGCGTCTCGCGCCGCAAGAAGGCGGGCCACTTCGTCCTCCACCGGCGGGTGGCGGAATACGGGCAGCGCGAAGGTCGCCTCGGTGATGAACACGTCGCACGGCGTGGGGACGAAGGGCGCGCAGGTGGGATCGGGGCGGCGCTTGTAGTCGCCGGTAACAATCACGCGTTCGCCAGCATGTTCCAGCAGGATCTGCGCCGATCCCAGCACATGCCCGGCGGGCAGCCAGGTGGCGGTGACGCCGCCGGCCAGTGCCACCGGCTCGCCATAGGCCACCGGCACCGCGCCTTCGCCCTCCACGCCATAGCGCAGGGCCATGATCGCCAGCGTTGCGGTCGTCGCCAGGGTCCGCCCGTGGCCGCCGCGCGCATGGTCGGCATGACCATGGGTGACGAGCGCGCGCGCCACCGGTTGCGAGGGATCGATCCAGCAATCGGCGGGAACGACGTGGATGCCGTGCGGTTCGGCCCGGATCCAGGAAGCAAGCGCGCGCATGGCAACAAAATGGGGTGGAACAGCAAGTGTTCCACCCCTGCACTTTCGGGAGCGTTTATTTCCGGGACTATGTTCGGGCGCCTTGCGGGCAGACCGGATGGATCGGCTGCCCGCAAGGCGTGTTGTTCGGGGGTTATTCGATATCGGTGCTCGGCTCGGGCTGCGATCCCGCCTTCTTGGCGGTCTTGCGCCGGGGCTTGGCACCGCCGGCCGGCTTCTTGACCAGCTTTGGCGGGGCCGGGGTCAGCTCGAACGACAGCGCATCGTCCTTCAGCGAGACATGGACTTCGCCGCCATGTGCCAGCTTGCCGAACAGCAGTTCTTCCGCCAGCGGCTGCTTGACCTTGTCCTGGATGAGGCGGGCCATCGGCCGCGCGCCATAGAGCTTGTCATAGCCGCGCTCGCCCAGCCAGCCGCGCGCATCGCCATCGAACTGGATGTGGACGTTCTGTTCGGCCAGTTGCAGTTCGAGCTGGAGGATGAATTTGTCCACCACCCG